>CAVAUO010000232.1:0-2057 GCA_963591685.1 Escherichia coli | reverse complement strand
TGCAGAGCTTCTTCACCGCCGGCGAGATGGAGGTCAAGGCCTGGACGGTGCCGATCGGCGCCAAGGCCCCGCAGGCCGCCGGCGTCATCCATACGGATTTCGAGCGCGGCTTCATCAAGGCTGAGACCGCGTCGTACGAGGATTACATCGCCTACGGCGGCGAGGCCGGTTGTCGCGAGCACGGCCGCTTGCGCCAAGAGGGCAAGGAGTACGTCGTGCAGGACGGCGACGTGATGCATTTCAAGTTCAACGTCTCTAAGTAGGGGAGCGGTAGCGATGACAGATATGCAGACGCAGCAGAAGGTCCTCGTCTTCGATTTCGGGGCGCAGTACGGGCAGCTCATCGCGCGGCGCGTGCGCGACCTGGGCGTGTACTCGGAGATCGTGCCCTGCGACGAGGACGCGGCCACGGTCAAGGCGATGAACCCCAGTGCCATCATCCTCTCCGGCGGACCGGCAAGCGTGTACGCGGAGGACGCTCCCAAGATCGACCCGGCGGTCCTTGAACTGGGCGTGCCCGTTTTGGGCTTCTGCTATGGGCATCAGACTGTTGCCGTGGAGCTCGGCGGCACCGTTGGGCACACCGAAAAGGGCGAGTACGGTCCTGCTGAGCTTACCGTTGCCGAAGGTGCGCTTTTCGAGGGTACGCCGCAAAAGCAGACGGTATGGATGAGTCACCGCGACGCCGTGTCCGAAGTGCCTGCCGGCTTTACGGTGACCGCAAGCACCGATGTGTGCCCGGTCGCCGCCATGGAGTGCCCCGAGCGCAAGATCTACACCACCCAGTTCCACCCCGAGGTCAAGCATTCCGAATACGGCCAGAAGATGCTTTCCAACTTCCTGTTCAATATCGCAGGACTGAAGGCCGATTGGACCATGGACTCCATCATCGAGGACTCCGTTGCCGCCATCCGCGAAAAAGTAGGCAGCAAGCGCGTTATCCTGGGCCTTTCCGGCGGCGTTGATTCCTCTGTTGTGGCAGCGCTGTGCGCTAAGGCCATCGGCAAGCAGCTGGTTTGCGTGTTCGTGAACCACGGCATGCTTCGCAAGAACGAGCCGGAGGAAGTGGAAGAGGTGTTCACGAAACAGTTCGACGTGGACTTCATCCATGTGCATGCCGAAGAGCGTTACGCCAAGCTACTGGACGGCGTTACCGACCCCGAACAGAAGCGCAAGATCATCGGCACGCAGTTCTGGGAAGAATTCTTCGCAGTTGCACAGAAGATGGACGGCATCGAGTTCTTGGCGCAAGGCACCATCTATCCCGACATCATCGAATCCGGAGCGCGTAAAACTGGCGGCAAGGCTTCCACCATTAAGAGCCACCATAACCTGATCCCCTTTCCAGATGGAGTGCACTTCGACTTGATCGAGCCGCTTGACCACTTCTTCAAGGACGAGGTGCGCGCCTTGGGCACGGCGCTTGGCCTGCCCGACCACATCGTGCACCGCCAGCCTTTCCCAGGCCCGGGTTTGGCTATCCGCATCATCGGCGCAGTTTCGCCGGAGAAGCTGGAGATCCTGAAGAACGCCGATGCCATCGTGCGCGAAGAGCTGGATGCCTACAACGAGCGCTTATATCAGGAGACCGGAGAACGCAACAGCGAACACAGCTGCTGGCAGTACTTCGCGGTATTGCCGGATATCAAGAGCGTAGGCGTCATGGGCGATGAGCGCACCTACCAGCGCCCCATCATCCTTCGTGCGGTTGAGAGCAGCGACGCCATGACTGCCGACTGGGCCAAACTGCCCTACGATGTGCTGACGAAGATTAGCAGCCGCATCGTAGCCGAGGTGCCCGGCGCTAACCGCGTGTGCTACGACATCACGTCGAAGCCCCCCGCCACGATTGAGTGGGAATAGTAACGCACATTATCGTGAGGCTGTTTTTACGTGCATTCCGATGCGTTTTGATGCGCTGAGATTGGCTGGAATACCCCTAAGCCGTCGATACGCAAGCTACAAGAAAGGCTATCGGAGGCGTATCCGATAGCCTTTCTTCTTGATATCTGACCTGCATGGCCGTTTCCTCCTTTATGCAGAGAGCCATGCAGAGA
>CAVAUO010000231.1:0-2076 GCA_963591685.1 Escherichia coli | reverse complement strand
TTGGGGGAGCAGTCGGCGATGTCATAAAATGAAAAGCCGTAGCCGCGCAAAATCTGCTGCATGGCCTCGATCTCGTCCTTCAGCGCCTCCTTGGTCGAGGCAAGCTCCGTGGAGCGCTCCACAATGACGCGCTGCGCCTCAAGCTGGACGGCGCTCACGCTCTCCGCGTCCGCAAGCTCGCCGGAGCTGAGATCCACGCCAAGCTCGCGGCTTTTCCGCGTTTCTCGGTCAAAATAGTCCATCAGCCGCCGCCGTATCACGAGCGCCGCAAACGGCTTGAACGCCCCACGGCTCTCATCAAAGGTCTGCACCGCCTCATGAAACGCGATCAGCGCGATCGACCACTCATCGTCGCTCTCCGTGATGAAGCGCTTTGCCGTCTTGGAGGCGCAGCCGAGGATAAAGCGGCGGTTCTGACGCAGAAGCTCGTCCATCCTCCGTTCATCCCCTTGGGCGGCCAGCGCCTGCTTTTCGGGGCTTTCAGTTTTTGTCGGCGCAAACAGCACGGAGTCTCTCTCCTTGTCCTCCTCCCAGTTCGGGAGGCGAGTGGAATATGTCAGTACCATAAGCAAAACCACGTCCTTTGTCAATAGATTCGGACGCGGAGATGCAAAAATAGGGGTGCTTGCGCACCAAACCGTAAGGCGATAGCAAAGCAGAATAGGGTTCTTTGACAGCCTGAGCCGCTGCATTCGCAGCGGCTCATCAGACTGTCAAAGAACCCCCATTATCAACCGGCGAAAACAGGGGTGTTGCTATAAATGGTTGCAAAAACACGCAAAATCGCGTGGTAAACGGAGCTGTCCCAGCTCCAATTTGCTAGCTTTTTGAGATTCATGGCAGCAAACTTGAGCTTGACCCATCGTGTGACGGCAGGCAAGCCTCGGTGGTGCGTATAACGCATTGCGTGTTTTTCCTTCGCGTCCGCAAAGACACGCTCTATCGTCTCCTTGCGCCGAGCATAAATCGCTTTCCCGCGCTCTGTTTTTCGTATCTGCTCCGCCAGGTCCAGATACTCCTGCCAGATGTGGGCCGTATACAATTTCTGCCCCTTCGCATTCGCTCCGCATTTTGCTTTGTAGGGACAGTCCTTGCAATGGCTTGGTGTGCTGCGGTAGGTGCGTCTTCCATTCTTATCCGTTGTCGTGTGTCTTAGTATGCCGCCATGCGGACAGGTGTAGGTATCGCTCGCCGGGTCGTATGTGTATTCCCATGGCCTATAATGTTCTTTCTTCGTTTTGCTTCGCGTATACGGCAGAACGGGTATCTTCCCGTCGTCAAAGGTTTTCTTCGCGATCCACGGTGTTTTATAGCCGGCATCCATTGCTACGAACTTTACGTCATGCTTTCCGGTTATCTCATCATACAGCGCATCCCATGCCACGCTGTCGCTGATGTTGCCCGCAGTCACTTCCACACCTAACACAAAGCCTTTCTTGTCGCAGGCCGTGTGCGCCTCATATGCAAACTGCTTTTCATGCTCGCCCTTGACAAACATCCCGCAGTCCGGGTCAGTTGTGGACACCGTCTTTTCCACGGTTTCTTCGCTACCAGAGAAATCATCATCGTTGTCCTCTTCGATAGGCTTCTTGCCCAGCTTTTCGCGTTCCTCATTTACTTCTCGCCTAAGCTGCCCGGAATAGACCTTTGCGGCTTTCTTCACCTGCTCTTTCTGGTACTTCTTCTTATTCGCGCTGGCCTTGATATGCGTCCCGTCGATAAATATTTCGCTTGGGTCTACCATTCGGTTGTTGATCGCTTTGTTCAGGATATACTCGAATATCTCTGTCGTGAGCTCTTCCGGGAAGCGCTTGCAGAAGGCGTAGCTCACCGTGGCAAAATGGGGGATGTTATCCAGCAGGCTGTAGCCCAAAAACCAGCGGTACGAATTTGTGTCCTGTATCCGCTGATAGGTCTGTCGCAACGAGGGGATGCCGAACAGGTGCTGAATGAGAACCATCTTGATGAGCACCACCGGGTCTGTCCCGGGACGACCGTTGTCGTGGCAATAGTACG
The DNA here is from genome assembly GCA_963591685.1 of Escherichia coli. Classification (GTDB taxonomy): domain Bacteria; phylum Actinomycetota; class Coriobacteriia; order Coriobacteriales; family Eggerthellaceae; genus Anaerotardibacter. The sequence continues at coordinate 60 of CAVAUO010000231.1, read as the reverse complement.
GCGACAGGACAGGTTATCATATTAAGTGCAACACGAAAAAAGTAGAGACTGCATAGCAAA
>CAVAUO010000230.1:0-2104 GCA_963591685.1 Escherichia coli | reverse complement strand
GCATAGAGCACCGCATCGCTGCTGAAGATGGCCGCAAGAACCGCGAAGCCCAGAAAGCCGGTGTTGCCGAACATCATCATGAAGGCATGGGCGCCGCGAGCTGGCCTGCCAAGCTTGCGGTACACCACGTGGGCGACAACGTACGCGATGACAGTCGAGATGGCGAAATAGAGAACTGCATAACCGAACATCATGAGGATGACTTCGTCGGAAGGAAGGTTCTCGTCGGAGAGCACCGAGTTCAAGATAGTGGCCGGAAGCGTGATGGACATCACCAGCTTCGAAAGGTTGCCGTCGAAAGAATCGCTGGTCATGCGCTTCTTCCTTGCAATGAACCCACATACCATGATGAAGAACAGCATGAGCATCTGGGTGAACGTGTGCTGGAATACCTCCATTGCGCGAATGCGCCTTCTTCCACTTTGTCCTCGTTCAAGATAATCAAACGACCAGCGAACACGTTCATACATCCGCTACCCGCAAGCGGGAGGATACTCCCCTATCGCAAGCGAGGAAGAACACCGCCCCAATCTTCACGAAGCCATAACAATGCGCCTCCCCCGGATCGGCTCAGCAACAACAAGGGCGGCAACGAAGCGTCCCGCCCGTCCCCGGGAGCCATCAACCCCACAACAACAAAAGAGCCCTATCCCGCCCTAGAGTTGACCAAAACAGCGAAAAGCCCTGTAGTGAGTGCAGATGGGGCGAAGGCGCGAGGGATAGGCCTAGTGGCCATCCCGAGCACCTGAACCCCAGCTGTGCCACCACAGGGCTTTGCAGCGTCAGGTCGTCTCAAACGAGCAGGGGCGGTCGGGCGCAAGCCCGGCCGCCCCTGCGAGTGGGCGTGCGAATTGGTTACATCATTCCCATGCCGCCGCCAGCGCCGGCGCCAGCGAGTGCGGACAGGTCGGGACCTTCCTTCGGGATCTCGTTGATGGTTGCCTCGGTGATGAGGATCAGACCGGCAACGGAAGCTGCGGACTGCAGCGCGGTGCGGGTAACCTTCACGGGGTCGGAAACGCCCATGCCGATCATGTTGCCCTCTTCGCCGTTGGCGAAGTTGTAGCCCTCACCCTTCGGGAAGGCCTTGGCCTTCTCTACCACAACGGAGCCTTCGTAACCGGCGTTGGTCGCGATGGCGCGCATCGGAGCCTCGAGTGCCTTGCGGATGATGTCAACGCCAACCTGCTCGTCAGCGTTCTCAACCTCAACGCCCTCGAGCGCGGAAATGGCATTGATCAGGGCTACGCCGCCACCTGCGACGATGCCTTCCTCGACAGCAGCGCGGGTTGCCTGCAGGGCATCCTCGATGCGGCTCTTCTTCTCCTTGAGCTCGGACTCGGTTGCAGCGCCAACCTTGAGCACGGCAACGCCACCGGAAAGCTTCGACAGGCGCTCCTGCAGCTTTTCCTTGTCGAAGTCGGAGGTAAGGTTCTCAAGCTCGTTGCGCATCTGGGCAACGCGGGCATCGACGGCAGCCTTGTCGCCTGCACCGTCGACGATAACGGTGTTGTCCTTGGAGACCTTTACGGTCTTGGCGGTACCCAGGGCGTCGACAGTAACGTCTGCCAGGGTCATGCCGAAGTCCTTGGAAACAACCTTGCCGCCGGTGACAACGGCGATGTCCTCGAGGATGCGGGCACGACGGTCGCCGAAGCCGGGAGCCTTGATGGCAACTACGTTCAGGGTGCCGCGCAGCTTGTTAAGCAACAGGGTGCCCAGGGCCTCGCCCTCAACGTCTTCTGCCACGATGAGCAGCGGGCGGCCAGCCTTCATGATGCCTTCCAGCAGCGGAACCATATCCTGGATGGAGGTTACCTTGAGGTCGGTGAGCAGGATGTAGGGGTCGTTCAGCACGGCCTCCATGCGCTCGGAGTCGGTGGCCATGTAAGGGGAGATATAGCCGCGGTCATACTGCATGCCCTGAACCACGTCGATGTCGATGCCGAAGGTCTGGCTATCTTCAACGGAGATGGCGCCGTCCTTGCCGACAGCATCCATGGCCTCGGCGATCTTCTCGCCGATGACCTTGTCGCCTGCGGAGATGGTACCGACGTTGGCAATCTGGTCCTTCGTGGAGATCTCGGTTGCATCAGCCTTGATG
>CAVAUO010000229.1:0-2160 GCA_963591685.1 Escherichia coli | reverse complement strand
CAATAAGCCGCCGCTCAAGGCCGTTGTTGCGCGCCCATGCCCAGAAGGAACATTTTCCGTCGTCGGCATACTCGAAGTTGTGCCCGCACACGCCAAAGCGACCATCGATTCTGAACATGGTCACGGAGGTGCCGTCGAGCTTGGTGGTTATGTAATACGGATGCCCCGCGAGCTCCCCGATGACCTCGGGCGCCGACTGAACGCGCGTCTCCTCGGTTTTGGGGATGCCGGCGGGGAGCCCCGCCACAATCGTGCCGCTGGAACTGGCCCGCTCCTCAATCTCCCACTTACGGACGCCGAGCTCAGCGGTAACGTCGGCGCCGAGCGCCCAATCACCCTCCCCCAGGATGCCAACGGGCAGGCAAAGCCCTTGGGAAATCTGCCCGCGGAACTTCTGGGTCCTGAGCCTGAAACCCTCGCCCAAAAGCTCGCTGTTTTTATAGCTGGACGAGCGCAGGAACTCGAACTCGGGCCTCACTGGCAAGAACGAGTCGATCTCGAAGTAGACGCACTTGTCGCCCACCTTGAACTCGCCTTTCTTCGCAACACACCTCCACCCGAGCACGCCCACGCACTCGATTTTGTCTGCGCCATCAATGGGCCAGACGTCGTGCACGCACTGCACGCTTGCAAGCTTTCTTCCCATAGGTCCTCCCGTCGGAATCCAAATGCTATGGCGGCAATTCCAATCACTACGCCAGCCCTGGCCTACGCGACCAGGGGAATCTCCTTGATGTCGCACCTGACCAGGCGACCAGACGCGATGCGCGCCTCCGCGACGAAGAGCGCGGCACGAAGGCGATCGTTCTCAGCCGTAAGCCGCCCAATCAATCCCCACGGATCGGACTGCGAGGCTCGTCCCGCTTCCACCACGGACCGCAGCTTCGGATTGCGATAAAGCGTCGACCGGCTTACGCCAGATTCGGCAGCCACGGAGTAGAAATCGACCTTGGCGGGACGCCTGAGCAGGAGAGAAACCGCCGCCTTGACACGGCTCAGCTCCGACTCGCAGCGCTCCGTATTGAGCCTCACCAACGCATTGCCGCCCATAGTGTCCTCCCCACCTTTGGCTTCTCAATCTATTTGGCCGGGGACTATACACGAGACATGGGACAACAATTCAAGGCACAGGATGAAACCGAGCCTCACCTGCACCGCAAGCGCCGGAAACCCGATGCCGCGGAGGCTTTCGGGGCCGCGCGCTGGCAGTCGCTTTCATGAGTGCCAACCGCAAAACACGCAACAAACAACAAACCACGGTCAGATGTACTTACCGGCGCTCGCGGATGTGAACTGCTTCGTCATGATGAACCCCTCCCAGACACAACGCACCTACGGTAACCTGCGCATTTACGGCAATCCCTGCCGCGCAACAACAGTCAATCACCCGTCGCGTTCGGACTGCAACAGTCGCATCACGAACTTTTTTCGAATGCGGAAAAGGCTTGCTATGCATCAGCAAAGCTGCGTAAGCGGCCCGTCGTTTAACGACACATCAACGAGCGCACCCAGCGACATACGACAATATTCCTTTGGTTACCTTTTGAACCGGTAGGTCAAGCCAATTGTTCTTTGCGTTCGAGAGATTCCGGACAAATCGCTTATCTTCGAGCACACTTTCAAGCCGTCGGTAAACATCGCCCCAGCAAACTTCTCGCATACCTTCGTCCTCAAAGATATAGCGCCCAACGCATTCATCAAGCCCGCTCCGGTCAACGCCCTTCACCTTGACCTGATAGTAGATGTCAAAGACATCCTTGTAGCGCGTTGATCGCGCGCCAAGCCTCAGAAGTGACTTCAGCTTTTCCGCAACAAGCTGCTCGCCGGAGTTGGCAAGAAGCGAGACCCCCGCATCGCTCGACATGACATCAAAACAGATGCTTCTCTGCCGAATCGACAGGTCCTTGTGCACTCCAATATCAAGTTTTGTATTTATAGAATTGCCTTCACCGTCAGAAATGACAATATGCACACGTTTGCCGTCATAGTCTTGGTGCTTCAGCTTTTCAATCGGGCCATCAATTCTGATCCTCACGCCCCGACCGCCCTTATTGACCTTTGCAATAAACGCCCTGATGGAACGATCGGCTATGGAGTGGCGCATAAAGTCGAAGTCGATATCCTGCGTCGCGCGCCTCAGGTCGCCTGAAACCTGCTGCA
>CAVAUO010000228.1:0-2173 GCA_963591685.1 Escherichia coli | reverse complement strand
GAAAAGAACCTCTACACCACGGTGGCCACCCCGGCGCCGCGTGGTGTAGTTTACGACGCCCAGGGCATCGCGCTCATCACTAATCGTCAGGTGCAAACGGTCTTGGCCGACTCGGATGTGGCTGAGAACCCCGATGTGATGCTGCGCTTATCGGCCGTGCTGGGCATTCCTTACAACGTGGTTCGTAACCGCATCCTCGACCTTACCAGCGGCGCGCAGAGCCAGCGCGTAGTTGCAAGCGATGTCTCGCTGCGCGATATCGCCTATATCAACGAGCATATCGACGCTTTTCCCGGCGTTGTGACCCAGGTGCGCACCACGCGCTCCTACCCTCATGGTTCGCTTGCTGCTCATGTGCTTGGCTATGCCGGTACGGCGTCGAGTGACGATTTGAACAACGCCGCCGATGGACGAGACATTGAGATGGGCGATGCGGTGGGTAAAGCCGGCATCGAGTCCGCCTATGACGATCTTCTTGCCGGCGACCATGGCCAGCGTGTTCTGGTTACTGACGCCAAGGGCGCTATCCAGGAGGTCGTGAGCGAGACCGACCCCACCAAGGGCAACGACTTGTACCTTACCTTGAGCGCACGCGTCCAGCATGTTGCCGAGGAGGAAGTGAAGAAAGCGGTCAAGAACTCGACGGGCAAGGCGGGATCCATCGCCGTCGTCGACGTCGAGACCGGCGGCGTTCTTGCGATGGCAAGCTATCCCACCTACGAGCCCGAGACCTTCGTTGGCGGCGTTTCGCAGGACGTTTGGGACGAGTACCAAACCGAGGCTTCCCGCTATCCCATGCTCAATCGCGCGATCTCCGGCACCTATCCGGCGGCATCCTGCTTCAAGGCTTTCACGGGCATGGCGGGTCTGACCTACGGCTTCGTCACCACCTCCACCACCGTCAATTGCACGGGCACGTGGACGGGCTTCGGCGAGGATTACCCGCAGAAATGCTGGGTTTCCTGGGGCCATGGCAACGTAGCCTTACATCAGGCCATCGTCGATTCTTGTGACGTCTATTTCTACGAGATCGCTCGCAGTTTTTATCGCCAGCGCGAATCCATTGGTACCGACGCTATGCAGGATTTCATCAAGGAATTCGGCTTCGGCTCCAAAACCAACATCGAGATTTCAGGCGAGTCCGAGGGGCGCGTGCCAACGCCCGAATGGAAGGCTGAATACTTCAAGGACGCCCCCGAGCAGGCACAATGGCTTCCTGGCGATATTTCCAACATGGTTATCGGTCAGGGCTACGTTCTGGTTACCCCCTTGCAGGAGGCGCGCGCCTATGCTGCCATAGCCTCGGGCAAGCTCATGAAGCCCCATTTCCTGCATGAGGTGCGCAATTCCATCGGTGATGCGGTTCTAAGCGAAACGACCGAGGAGGTCTCGCGCCCCGAGGTTTCCGAGGCCAACCTTAAAGCCATGCGTGAAGCTCTTCATGGTGTCATCACCGAGGAAGATGCCGTTGTCCCCCTGTTCTCCGGCTACAGCTGGTCGGCAGCGGGCAAAACCGGTACCGCCCAGGTCTCCGGCAAAAACGACTTCGCGTGGTTTTCCATGTACGCGCCTTACAAAAACCCACGCTACGCCCTTTCGGTCTGCATCGAAGAGGGCGGTGCTGGCGCCAGCGTGGCTGCGCCTGTGGCCGCAGCTGTCATGGATGCCGTGATGAAATACGAGAACGGCAAACTCGACGACTCGGCCCTGAAGGACATGGGCTACGATTTCGAGGCCGGCATCGTGGATTCCTCCTACGCCAAGGCCGCCAAGAAAAAGAAGAAGTCGAGCAAGAAAAGCTCCACGTCGACGAGCAGCTCAAGCTCGTCTGGCAGTGACGGTTCGGGTTCACAGGAATAGGGGGTAGCGAATGGCGCAGCAATTCAACGAGATCAGCTCGGTCCAACCACGTGACCCTCAGCTTTTGAAAGCCGCCAAGCCCAAGCGCTTCGGTTTCATGAACGTCCCGTTCGTTATAATCGTTGCCGTGCTCGTGGCGTACGGTTTGGTCGTCCAGTTCTCCGCCACTTCGGCGGATGCCGACTACAGCTTCGCGCGCCAGCTGAGCGGCGTGGTCATCGGCCTCATCCTGGCCGTGGGCATCTCGCGCTTCGATTACCATGCGCTCGGTGGCTTCACCACCTTGTTCCTTGTTTTGATTGTGGTGCTGCTC
>CAVAUO010000227.1:0-2204 GCA_963591685.1 Escherichia coli | reverse complement strand
TCTCTGGGTCGCTCACCTGCGCAGTCGCAGCGATGGCGTTATCCAGTGCGTTTCCAAACAGCGAGTAAATCTCGGCCGCCCCAAACCCCGCCAGGGCCTTCCCGTCGGCGATGCAGCTAAGGGAAATATCTTCCCTGCTGCAAATTAGGCTCTTCTCGGTAAGGATGGTGTCCAGCGCGTCGTTTCCTGTCTCAACGGTCGAATCGTAGATCTTGACCTCGGCGGCCAGATCCCTCAACACGCCTTCGTCTACCTGGGCGTCTCCGTTTGCCAACGTCCTTATCTGATGCTTGATATCGTGACACTTGACGTTGATGGCCTCGATGTTTTGTCGGCTCAGGCGGTACTGCTGCTCGCGTTGCGCCGCCAGCTGCCGCTCGGTGAGCACGCGCCGCTCAAGCGTGCGGCTGTAAAGCATCTCGAACTGAGCAAACAGCAAGAACAGGCACACGGCAAAGTGAACAAACCGCAGGATAAGCAAAGTGATAAGCCCCACGCCCTGCTTGTCCAGGTTCTTGTTGACCACATCAAACGCAATGACGGCGAGAATGACCAGCAGGAGCATGGCCATCATCTTGCGGTCCTCTACCTCGTTAAGGCGACCGCGCCGTACGCGCTTAATAAACACCAGGTAGGTGGCGAGAAACACGGCAAAATAACAACACGCCGATATTACCCAGACAACTGGCGCGGTTTCATTGAGCGAGTCTATTTCGTTGGCGGTAAGGTTGAGCCCCGTGAGCCTGCGTGCCAGCAAGCAGATCGTCTCGGCCAGCCCGCTGCCAATGTTTTGAATAGTGTAGCCGGCGCTTGCGCAAAACAGCGCCTTCCAAACCGAGGCCTCGTATAGATACATGATGGTGGGAATGGCGCATAGCAGCATGGCGAGAGAGGCCAAAAATGAGTGCGCGCTTTGAATGTGCGAGCCGGCACTCATAAGCACGCAGGCATAGACAGCGGGCGTTACAATGAGGGCCGCAAGCACCCAAATCGCCGCCGCCTTGCGCGCTCGGCGCTTAAAATCGCGCTGCTTTGGCATCATGTTTCCAATGCATAGGGTTGGCAGCATGAGTTCAATGGGCTGAGACAGGCACATCAAGATCCCAACTACTGTCATGGGTCCGCCCAGTTGCTCCAGGATGTCCATTTAGGCCGTCCCGCCCAGGTAGCGAGAAATCGCTTCGAGGCACCGGCGCTTGTTTGCACGGCTGATCCAGACCGTGCTGCCGTCAGAAAGCGTGACCTGCGCATCGGCGACCCCGCGCACGTGAGCCATGTTGATTACGCAGCTCGAAGAGATCTTCAGAAGGCAGGGGTCGGCCAGTTCCTCGGTCACCGCCTTGAGGCTCGAGCGCGCACTGATTGTCTCGCTGCTCGCCAGGTGATAGTCCAAGTTGTGACCGCTAACCTCAATAAACACCAGCTCGGAGATATCAAAAATGCGTGTTTCGCCGCGAGAAACGACGCTAACGGCGCGCCGCCGCTTTTGCCCCATGGCCACCATCGCTCGGTCCATTCGCAAGGCAAAGTCCCCGTAGGAGAAGGGCTTGACGATGAAGTCAAGGGCCTCTGCCGCGTAGCCCTTAACCGCGTACTGCGCCAGGTTGGTCACAAAGATAAGGACTGTCGTGTGGTTGCGTTTGCGTAGCTCAAGTGCTGCGTCAAAGCCGTTTACGCCGGGCAGGTCGATGTCCATGAAGACAAGGTCCACCCCCGAAAGGTCGTCCAGCTCGACCGCGCTGGTGCTACGGCTTACCGCAAACGTCTGGCCCTTCTCGCGTGAATAGCGCTCCAGCGACCGGTGCAGGGCCTCGGCCGCGGCTTCTTCGTCTTCGACGATCAGTATCTTGTGCATCATTCCTCCTGGCTTAGATGGTACGCAATGGCCGTCGTTGGCCGGTGCGCCCTTCGGCGAGCGGGGACCGGTTTTGCCGCCACACCACCCGATTTCGCCGTTTGCGGCACGCGCGGCTCTTCTCAGCTATTTTTCAGCACAAAGGCCCTGCGCGGGATTCGCGCCGACATACAAGAGGGGAGCAGGCATACATGAAACAAAACCAAGCCGATAAGAGCAAGCCAAAGCTCAAGATGTCCAATCGAAAGTTTAGGGTGCTGCTAATAATACCCATGATTCTTTTGACCGTCGTAGGCCTTGTCCTGGGGCTCGTTGGCAACATTGCCGGCGGCGTTTTAGAGACCTATGT
>CAVAUO010000226.1:0-2253 GCA_963591685.1 Escherichia coli | reverse complement strand
AGCCTACGCCAAGCGCTACCCCAACGTTACCTATGTGTATAAGGAAAATTCCGGCGTGGCGGCCACCCGCAACCTGGGTGCTTCCCTTGCCTCGGGCGAATACCTGACCTTCGTCGATTCCGACGACCTGCTTGACCCGCACATGTTCGAGCGTCTGTACGCACTTGCCAAGCATTTTGACGCCCAAATAGCCACCTGCGGCATGTCGCACTTCAACAATCTTTCCAATAAAAAATATCCCTCGCCTTTGTTCGACAATGCGCTCAGGGGAACGAGGGTTCAAACGGGCAGCTTGGAAGAGCTTCCCCTCCAAATCTTCAACACCAGCTGCTGCAACAAGCTGTTCCTGCGTTCTTTCTATTTGAAAGAAAAGTTGAGCTTCCCCGAAGGCGTGGTGTACGAAGACCTACCTTTCAGCATTTTCGCGCTTGAAAAAGCTGCGTGCATTGCCGCGACTCCCGAAAAACTCTACTTCTATCGCGTGCGCACGGGAGACGAAACCTCCATCACCCAGCAACGCCACGACGTGGAAAACCTACGCGCGCGCCTTAATGCCTCACGCGTGGTGTTGGATTATCTGGCAAAAACTTCGTCCATTTCCTTACGGAAGCTGTACCAAAATCGCTCCATCGAGCACGATTTGAAACTGGCCTTTCGCTCCATCCCCGACACGGCTAAAGAATGCCTGCCCGAGGCTATCAAGATCATCGCATCCTATGTTGACGACTGCATCGATGCCGACGTTTTGAATGCAAGTTCAAGCTTGGCGAAGGTCAAAATCGAGCTGTGCCGCAAGGGCGACGTCGACACGCTCAAGCGCATGATCTCCTACGAGGCGGGCGCGCATAAAAAGGCGCCGATCCATTTGAACGATGGGCGCTTGACCACCTTGGCTCCTGCTTTCATGGATATGAATGAGCTTGATGTGTCCAAGGAGGTTTTCTGGCCGGAGCCAATTACTTCCATCGAGCATATTGCACTTGAGGGAGAAAAAGGCACCCTTGCGATCTCGGGCAAAATCTACCAGCGCTACGTGCCTATAGCAGCCGGGCAGCAGAGCTACCGGGCATTCCTTACCGACGAGTTCGACAACGAGCTGGCTGAACTTGGGGTTTCGCCCTGGCAGCCGCAGCGCATCCTGCAAGCCCACAAGGTTATGCGAAACCTCTACGACCAAAGCATCATCGATTATTCGGGCTGCGGCTACACGGTGAGCATCCCCGCCGCCGTTTTCGACCAGGCCCTTGCTGCGGCGAAGACTGAAAACCCCAGCGCTGACAGCCTGCTTGTTCGTATCGATTACGCAAACAGCCCGTTCAGCGGTAGTGTTTATGCTAGCAAACCCGATGCTCCCATAAAGGCATTCGCCTCCGAAATCGTTGGCATCGAGTTCGCTCCCGGCGGCTGGCTCAGGGTCGAAGATTGCGCGCAAGCCGTAAACTCCTTGCGCATGCTTTCCTTGGATAACGCAGGCGACGACTTGTGCAAGTCCTCCTCGTCCGAGGGCGCCTTGTCCGAGGACGCCGAGCCCAAGTGCGCCTTCTCGACGGCAGACGCCGAGCCTGCCCCCGCCCTGAGCGTGGTCGTCCCTATCCATGGGAACGATTCCGACCTGCCCGCAGCGCTTGACTCCTTAGCTGCCCAAAGCCTGGGCGATATCCAAGTAATTCTTGCCGACGACAAAAGCTCGCTCGACGGCACAAACGTTGCCCTGCTTTACGCGCGTCGCTATGAAAATTTTGAATACCACCGCTTTGAGCCTGGCACACTCGGCCAAACCTGCAATGCCGGCGCCCGCTTTGCCACCGGCACCTACCTTGCCTTCGCAAGCCCCTACGACACCATGGCAAAGCACGCTTACGAGCACCTGCTTGCAGAAGCTTTAAAATCCGACGCGAATATCGTTGCGGGCGACATCGTCCACAGCTTCGACCGCGCCGAAAACAAAGCCTGCGATTTGGCGCGCAAGGCCTATACGCAGGCAACGGCGCGCATGCGCACAGCCGACCATCCCGAGCTCCTGTATTCGTGCATGCCCTGGAATCACCTGTTCAAGCGCTCATTCTACGAAGAACAAAACCTTAGTTGGCCAGTAGACGCCACCTTCGAGGACGACCGTCTTATGACAAAGGCTCTTTTTGCCGCAGACGAAATCAGCTACCTGCCGGAGCCGGTTTTCGTCTGGCGCAAACGCAACCGCAGCTATGCCGCCATCGAGCGCCAAGCAGACCAAGTCCGCGCATTCATCAAAAA
>CAVAUO010000225.1:0-2253 GCA_963591685.1 Escherichia coli | reverse complement strand
TGGTGGAACGCGTGGAGGGCTTCGCCAGCACCGAGCAGTGGAGCCGTGCCTACGAGGAGATAAACGAGTTCGAGCGCGACATGGTTGAATGGGGCGCCATCCTGCTGAAGTTCTGGGTGGACATATCGCCCGAAACGCAGCTTGCCCGCTTCGAGGCGCGCGAGAACAACCCCGAAAAGCGATGGAAGATAACCGCGGAGGATTGGCGCAACCGCGACAAGTACCCGCAGTACCGCGCGGCGGTAGAGGACATGTTCCGCCTTACCTCAACCCGCAATGCCCCATGGATCATCCTGGAAAGCGACGACAAGTACTATGCCCGCGTGAAGGCGCTGCGCATCATCAACGAGGCGATAGAGAAGCGCTTGGGGCTGTTCTAGCACCTGCCTGGTAGCGCATCCTATTCAGAAAACGAAAGCCGGCCGAGAGGGGTCTCTCTCGGCCGGCTTCTTTCTTCTTGGATATGCTTTCAGGCGCTGCTGGCGGGGCTTACAGCTCCGAGTACCAGCAGTTCTCCACTTTCTTATGGGGTTGGCGCACGTTCACCTTCTGGCTGGCAAGGCTCACGCGCGAATGCGCGGGAATGCTCTCGGTAACGAAAGCGCTGCCGGCGATGACGGTATCTTCGCCCACCACGGTTTCGCCGCCAAGAACGCTGGCGTTCGAGTAGATGGTGACGTTGTCCTCGATGGTGGGGTGGCGCTTCACTCCGGCAAGCTTCTGGCCCGCGCGCGTGCTAAGGGCGCCGAGCGTTACGCCCTGGTAGATCTTCACGTGGTTGCCGATGATGGTGGTCTCGCCGATTACGACGCCGGTTGCATGGTCGATGAAGAAGTACTCGCCGATCTGGGCGCCCGCATTGATGTCAACGCCGGTGCCGCTGTGGGCGTACTCGGTCATGATGCGGGGGATAAGCGGCACGTTCTGCGTGTACAGCTCGTGGGCGATGCGGTACACGAAGATGGCGAAGAAGCCCGGGTAGCTGAAGATGATCTCTTCCTTGCTTTGCGCCGCGGGGTCGCCGTCGAAGGCTGCCTGCACATCGGTGAGCAGCACGCGCTGGATTTCGGGCAGCTTGCCGAAGAAGTGACTGCAGATCCCATCGACGCGCTGGCGGGTTTCCTCGCAGGAAGCTTCGGGGTTCTTGAACAGCAGGGCTTCAGTGAGCTCGCGGCGCAGCGAATCCTCGATGCGGATAAGCGTTTCGCCGATGAAGTACTCGGGATTGGTTCCCGTAGGCGTTTCGTCGCCGAAGTAGCGGGGGAACATCACGCGGCGAAGGTCCTTGATCACGTTGGTGATTGCCTTCTTGTTGGGGAAGTGACGATCGGGATCGGTGAAGAAGATTTCCTTCGCACTGTAGTTTTGGGCGATGCCCGCAACGATGGAGTCGAGGTTTTCGTTGAACATGATGCCTCTTTCGGTTTTGCTGCGCGCTTTCCTGAAGTGGGGTGGCACGCGTTGTTTTCCCTATCCTAGCGTGTTCAGCCACATGCTGAAAGCAAGAATAGGTTAAATCCGACTAATTTTGTAGGTTTATAAATGCTGATCTATATCATTGGCTATTAAAATATCAAACGATAGTGGGAAGGAGACCAAACAATATGGTAGACTTACGGTAAAACACCTGCAGGGGGGTACTAATGTCTGAAGAGGTAAACGCGGAATATATCAAAAGAGTGCGCAAGAAATATCATCTGACGCAAAAGGCATTTGCGAAGGTGCTAGGCATTGGGGAGGCAAGCCTTGCCAGGTACGAAAGGGGTCAGAAACCCACCAAGGCGATGGCAAACCTGATCCGAGCTGCGGCAACCCCCGAGTTCATGGCAGATTGCCTGGATCGCGATGGTGGGCAGATCCCCGAAACCCAGTGCGAGGAAGCTCAAAGCATCATTTATTCGATGCTTACGTTCGACGAGGACGGAGAGGTTATGGACATGACCGACATCTACATGATCACGCTTGATCAGGAAATCCTGAATGAAAAGGTATCGTTGGTGCTGGCGGATGCTTTCCGTGCCCTGGAAAAGGCGAAGGTGCAGAACAACGAAGAGTGTATGATCATCCTGCAAGACATCATCCGCGAGTTGGCGCTTTTGAAGCCGACGATTACTTATGGGGAAAACGCCAACAAGGTTAAGCAGGCTGAGCTTCGTGGCAGGGTGGATGCCTTCCAGAAGCTTGTCGACAACTGCACTGTCCGTGCGGCCTAGGGGTGCGCCATGGCTGAAGTCGTTGATCTGAATGGCGAAT
>CAVAUO010000224.1:0-2255 GCA_963591685.1 Escherichia coli | reverse complement strand
GCCTTCGTCGGAGCGATCATCATCTCCATCGTCTCGAGCATCATGAACGCCATCACCGGCGCCAACGACTAAGCACCCGGTCGCCCGCGCGCGCAGCCACCAACTGAAGAAGCGCGCATCCTCACTTGAAATCCCCAACAGCAAGCAACGGTTACCATCATGCAAGAAACCCCCACCGACATACCGAAGAAAAAACGCGGACGTCCCCGCAAATCTGAGGGCGATACCACCCTTCGCGAGGAAGTCATCCTCTCGAGCGCGCTCGACCTGTTTCGGAACCAGGGCTTCCAAAAAACGTCCATGACCCAGATTGCCCATGCTGCCGGGATGGATCAATCTTCCCTGTACTACCATTTCGACTCAAAAGAAGCGCTGGTCAACCGTCTGTACGACTTCGACCATGTCAAAGACAGATTCGCACGCTTGGACGAAGCCGAGATCGATAGCGCACTGAAGCTTTACCTGCTAATCGTCTACGACCTTGTTTCCAAATGCGACCTGCCCTTCGACTTCTTCGAATTCGAATTCGTCGCCACCGACAAGCCCAACGCCCTACCTGGCCTCTTTGAGGCCTATCGGGTGTTTTACCATTGCTTGATCAATACAATCTCCCGAGGCATCGAAAACAAGCTGTTCTTCGAGTGCGACCCGCACACGCAAGCGGTCAACATCTTGTCGGTTAACGAAGGCCTACAACATCATTACCATGCCAAGGGCAGAGGACAGCTAATCCTCGAAACGGCCGGCTACACTGCAAAAAATCTTTCGCCCGAGGAAATTGGCGAAGGAAGCGCACGCCTTGTGCTTTCGAAAATGTGCATGGTACGCCCCGATTTCAACGACTTGAAGGCACGCGGGCACGAGGTAGCACTGGCCGAGCAGCTGATGCACAAGGCAAGCTACTTCTCCTCGCGCCCATAGAAAATCTTGAGGGCCCTGGGTTTTCCGACTGAAATCTTGCGATCTTTACGGCATTCACCTGGAATACGAATAGGCGATCGGCCCTAGGTATTCAGACCTAGCATTTCGGTTTTGGCATTTGCTTTGGCAACAGGTTTTGAATGTTTGGCTCAGGTGATTGCTTTTAGCATTTGCTTTTGGATGCTTGGGTTGAGCATCTGGTAGGCGCCCAAGCCTTAACGCCAAAGACGCAAGGGCTCGAGCTCGGTGAAATTGCCGATATGCACGTCGGGCGCAAGCTCGCCTAAACTCTCAAGCTCGGCGGACGCGCTTTCTCCCCCGCCGGTAACGCCCACGACCTTGTATCCGGCACGCTTGAGCGTCGCCATAGCGTAGGAAGAATCCTCAAAACCCCAGGTAGATTCTTTATCGGAGCCCATGAGATCGAGCGCGTGGTTGTACACAAGGGGCTCGCGCTTGGTGGTGCCCAGATCGTCAACCGAGACAATGGCGCTGAAGTACTCGCTCACGCCAGCCGCGCCAAGACCCGCCCTAAGATAACTTGCCGGCGACGAGGAGGCGATGCTCATAACGATGCCCGCACGAGCACATGCTTCAAGAAATTCGGCGGCGCCCGGAAGAAGCTCGGCATGCGCATACTCGGCAAGCAGGTACTCGTCCATCAAAGACAAGGCGTGGCGCACGCTTTTTCCCAATCCCTGGGTCTCGTGGAACCAACGAGCAGTTTCCTCGATGGTGAAGGTGACGAGCAAAGCCCGGTCGTCCTCGGTCACCTGGCCGCCGCATAAACCGCACAGGTAGCCTTCCATGCCCCGCCAAGCAGGAATGGAGTCAAGCAGCGTGCCATCGCAATCGAAGATCGCACCGGGCTTCGTCGTCATAGTTTTTCCTTTAGCAGACCGTTGCAGCTATTACTGCTCGTCGTAAGCCTTTTTCAGGGCGGCGAAAGCAGGCAGGGAGTTCTCTATGGTCTCGCGCGCGATGCAGTAGCTCAAGCGGAACCAGCCCTTGCCGCCGAAACCGTCGGAGGGGCAGAACAGAAGCTCGAAATCCTTGGCGCGCTCGCTGAAGGCCTTAGCGTCGGGCTCGAGCGCCTTGACCCACAGGTAGAAGGCTCCGTCGGGCTCAACAAACTCGTAGCCAAGCTCGGAGAGGCCCCGGGTCAGGATTTCGCGATTGACTCGATATGCCTCGACGTCGGAGGGAAGCTCGATGCACTCTTGGAGCACGCGCTGCCACAGGGCGCTGCAGCAGATATAGCCCAAGGAACGACCGGCGCCCTGGATGGCGAAAGTGGTTTCCTCGGGGTTGTCCATCAGGTCGGACACGTAGAT
>CAVAUO010000223.1:0-2272 GCA_963591685.1 Escherichia coli | reverse complement strand
ATAATCCTGCACCTGCGCTTGGTCATTGCTGTGCGTCTGCGCAAGCGCCGTGAATCCGACGATGGCGTTCATCGGCGTGCGGATGTCGTGGGACATGCTGTTTAGGAACGTCGTCTTGGCCCTGCTCGCCTGTTGCGCCGCCGCCAGAGCTTGAGCGAGCGCCTCTTGCTGCTCAAGGTCGCGCAGCTTCTCTTTGGTGATGTCGCTGGCAACATAGAGAACTTCCCTTGCCGTGCCGTTGGCGTCTCGTCTCTTGACGACAAAGCGCGACTGCATCCACTGGCCGGTGGGCGCCTTGTATTCCGTCGTTATGAAGTTGGCGTCTTCCAGACGTTGCGCAAGGGTGTCGAGGTCCAAGAACGCCCGCATGGAATCCTGGCATTCCGGCACGATAAAGAGATCGATGATCCGATCCCTCACATCGTCAAAGTTGCCCTCGGCGGCTACCGCGTCTTCCATAAGGGGCACGCTGGTCAATATCTTGTAGTGATGGGCGTCGATATCGGCACTAAAGATGGTCGAGTATATCGTCGACAGGGAGTTCACGACCTCTGCGTGCTCGCGCTCTCCGCGCAGACGTGCGTCCTCCAGCTCCCGTTCGCGCCGCGCCTGCTGCTCGTGCTCTTCGACTATCGCGTCGATGACCTGGAAGCCGGCGACGACATTGCCGCGGTTGTCAGCCTTCCTAAAGTCAAACTGGTAGTGGTGCAGCTTTCCGCCTTCTGTGCTGCGATAGGTGCCGCTGTATTCGTTTTGCCGAGAAAACACCTTGCGAAGGTTCTCGAAGGCAAACGCTTCTGCCATCCTCGTTTTGTCATCGGGATGCACGTTTTCCTGAATCCACTGCTTTATGACAGGGTCGTAGGGAAATTCGTCACCCATGACACTGGTGACAGCCTGGACGTCGTAGTCTTCTGCAAGCCGCACCACCCTCGCGGTCCCGCTGTTCAGATTCGCGACAAATACGTTTTTGAAATTCTTGGCCAGCGTATCGATGATTGCGACCTGCTCGGCTAGCGCCTTGTCCTTCTTCTTTTGCTCGCGCACCATATCGTCCACGTCATAGTGGTACCCGCGAAGCACAAACCCGCCTTCGACTGCCTTTGCCGTGCCTCCGCAGCGCACGTATCTTTCGCCCAAAACGGGGTGCTTCCAGAGATAGGTATTCTCGTCGCGCCCGTCTTCTTCCATTTTTTTAACGCTGCGCAAAACCGACTGCAGAGAATCGGGGACGATATTTTGAAACCACGCGTTGTAGGTTTCTTCGGGCGTCAGGTTCTTATCGGCAATTCCAAGAAGCCCCAGCATAAGGTCGTTGGCTTCCATTCTTGGAGCTTGCCCATCGATTAGATGGATGGTCCATATACCCATCTTTGATGCCGCGATGATCTCATGCATCGCATCGAACTTCTCGTAGCTTTTGGCAAGCGTTTTGGGAAACTCTTCGTCCTGCATCTGGTCTTTGTCAGGAACGGAATGGTGGATGTGGAGCACCTTCCAGGTCCCATCTACAAGTCCGTAAAGAATCGTGAGCCGGCTATCCATCTTGATGCTGGTATGGCTATCCGGAAGGGTGCCAAGGACCATCACCGATCCGTAGACCAGCACATGCTTATCGTCGAGCCTTTGCTCCTCTAGCGAAAGGTCCGACCACGTGAACTGGGTCTTCTCGCGCTGGTCCACCTCAAACACAAAGGCCTGGGAAAACTCCTGGAGGTTCCTAAAGAACTCCTGCTTGCCGGTACCTATGACGCTCATGCTCTTGTCCAGCAGGTCCAGGACCTCTGCGGTTGCCTTAGAGTCAGAGCTCAGGTAAGAGTTCAAGATATGCTCGGTAAGCCTCTTGAAATCAACTCCCGCCGCAGTTGGCTTTGTTGCCATAGCGCATACCCCCAGCAAAACACCCAATTAGTTTTACTCGATGCGCTGATTTTACATGGTGAGTACGCCGGCTGGGCGTAAGGGGGGACGAATGCTTTCTTTAGCCGTCTAAACGGTGGCGACCTAGGTCCCGGCAAGAAACTGCGTTATTACTGCCCCTGCTCCGTGGGCGATTCATTTATTTCGTATGTAAATTTTGTGGTCGAATGTGCCCGGGGGTATTACAGAATGCTGTAAAAAGCCTGATTGAGATAAAACACCGTACGTGCAGAATGTCTATCTTGCGGCATTGATTAAAAGGAGATTTGCCATGGACAGGTACGAGAACGCCTCCACCCCCCCCTCGCTAAGGCTGCATTAACCGTTGGCCTGAGCGCGGGCCTCATCGCCC
>CAVAUO010000222.1:0-2318 GCA_963591685.1 Escherichia coli | reverse complement strand
ATCCGCTGGGGGTGGCGGAGGCCGATCTGGCAAGCTGCCTGCCCGCGTTCGCCGCACCGGCGCTCAAGGAGGCGCTTGCGCTCTTCGACCGTCGCATACGCGGGTACGCGGACGCGGACGCGCTCATGACGGGCGTGGAGGCGCGCAGCTCGTCGCCGGTGCGCATCGTGCGCGACCGCGAGACGATGCAGGCCGTGCGCCACGCCGGCGTCTACCCTTGCGGGGAGGGCGCGGGCTACGCGGGCGGGATCATGTCGGCGGCGATCGACGGCATCCGCGTCGCCCGCAAGATCATGGAAGGGCTGGAGCGGCCTTAAGGCGGGCGAAACCCTCCACATTTCCTTCACAAGTGCCGCCGCTCGCAGGCGACCCTTCATAAAATCTCAAGAGAAATCGTGTTGACATCCATCGAGTCTCCACAAGTCCTTGCAGAGGCTTGACTCGTTTCAGTACGGTTTTGCGCCATGTTTACGCGAAAGAACACAGCAAGGGCCCTCGTCGCGCTTTCCTTGACGGGGGCATTCGTAACGACGGCGAGTGCCTTCCCGGCCTCCGCCGGCTACGTTGCGGGCGCCGCGGACGCCGCGTCCGATCCCAGCGTCATCGTCAAGAGCTCCACCGACACGGGCGGTGCGGTGCGCTTCTTCAAGGAGCACGAGTTCGGCAAGAGCATCGCCAAGCGCTGCGCCAAGATCGCCAGCGAGAAGGTCAGCTGGAAGCAGGCCGGGGCGAGCACCTACGGCATCGGCGACGGGCTCCTGGGCTCCGGCTGCGCCGACGGCAGCAAGGTGACCAAGACGTCCATGGGCGTGGCCCACAAGACGCTCGCGCTCGGCACGCGCATCCAGGTTAGCTATAAGGGCAAGACCGTCAAGGCCGTCGTGCACGATCGCGGGCCGTACGTCGCAGGGCGCGACCTTGACCTGCAGCCCGCCGTCGCCCACAAGCTCGGGTTCGACGGGGTCGGCCAGGTCAAGTACCGCATCGTTGAATAGGGGGACGGGGCAGCGCCTCGTCCGGTGCTCTTGATTGCTCCGCGCAGACCTCGGCCGCATCGCGCGCGGGTTACTGCCGTTTCTCGGCGTGTAATCGTTTATATGCAAAAACATATAATTCCCGTATACTCTCGTTCCAAACAGGATTATTCCGAGCTGGCGAGCATTTACCGCATGAACTGACAAATACCTCGCGTCCCAACAATGCGCCTCGCACGTACGCAATGCGGGGCACACGTAGTTTTTGGGCATTGCCGGCAACGCATCGCCTTCTTGGAATCGTTTGTTGAACAGCACATGTTCGTAACGGAAGTGTCCAGTCGAGGCAACGCTGCTGGCAGGTGAGGGAACCTGCACGGGGCGGGGCAGATAGGGGGAGTTATGAGATTTACTGCATTGCAGGCACAGTCTGTCTCGAGGGGAGGGAAGCTCGCGCGCACCGCCTTGGCAGCAGCACTCGCGGTCACGTTCACGTGGCCTGCCGGCGCGACGGTTGCCTGGGCGGGCGAAGCGCCTGCGCCCCAGAAAGATGCCACGCAGTTTTTGAGCGGTGGCACGGGCACCGAGTCTGACCCGTATCTCATTTCCTCGGCTGACGACCTTAAGGCTATGCGCGATGCCGTTAACAGCGATACGAACTCTTCCAACAATGGAAAGGGCGAGTATATCGGCAATTACTTCAAGCTCACCAGCGATATCGAGCTTTCGGGCTCATGGGTGTCGATTGGCTCGGATAAGAACAATCGTTTTGAGGCTCATTTTGATGGCAATGGTCATACAATCAGCGGCCTCGACAGCACGTATGATAAAGACCGAAACATTTATCCCGGTCTGTTCGGTTATGTGAATGCAAGCTCAGGCAACGTGTCTATCAGCAATCTTAAAGTCGTTGGGAAGGTAAAAGGCTGTATTTCCGCTGCTACGGTTTATGCTGGTGGCCTTGCTGCGAACCTTCAGGCGGCAAGTGGACATTCGATTGCTGTTGAGAACTGCATTGTCGATGTTGATGTGACGGGTACCAAGAACGTCGGCGGACTTGCGGGTTATGCAACCGTCAATGTCGCGGTCAAAAACTGCAAAGTCGAAGGCGATATAACCGCCGTTGATGATCAAGCAAAGGCAGCTACTCTGGTTGGTGGCATTATCGGCAGCTGGGCGAAAGTGACCGACTGCAGCTTGAGCAATTGCTTCTACAGCGGGCAGTTCACCACTTCGCCGCTTGTGGACGATGCGAAAACTGCGGCTGCCAACAAAAACAAACAGAATGCACTGGTCGGTGCTTCAGGCACAACAGCTGATTGCAAAGCCCTCATCGTCAATGAT
>CAVAUO010000221.1:0-2352 GCA_963591685.1 Escherichia coli | reverse complement strand
TGCGCTCGGTTTCCTGGCATTCGACGACCACCAGTTGGGTTTCCCGGGGAAGCTCGCTCTGCTCGATGGAAGCAAGGCAGGAATCCAAGAAGGCAGGCTCCTTGCCGGCTATGACCACCACGGCAAGGGAAGCCGTCTGGTCGGGGATGCGATAGCGCACGCGGTACAGGCGATCGGATACATCGGACAGCACCAAGGCATCTATCCCCTGCCGGCGCAGATGGTTCGCCAGCGCCTTGCGGCCCAAACGGAAAGCCTCTTCTTCGCGCTGAGCGCAAAGCGACTGGGTGCGGGGCGGGAACGTGCGGGCATCCTGCACGTGGCATAAGACCTTGTCGATGCGTTCGACGCGCTGGGCCAAGGCTGTGGCCTTCAGCGCCAAGTCGTAATCGAAGGCATCGGAGGAAAAGCCCGAGCCCTTCTGAACCCTCTCGATAACCGTGCGCGAGTAGAACACCACTGGCGCCATATAGTTGTAGGAAAGCAGCAGGTCAGGCGAATAGACCGGCTTCATTGCCGGCGAATGCAGGCCCTCATCGGCATCGAAGCGATCGTGGTTGACGTAGGCAACATCGCATCGGCCAACGCCCATCGGGCCTGCAGGAGCGCCCTTTTCGGCATCTTCGGCAAGCACGCGGTTCACGCAGCGCACATATTCGTACAGAGCCTCGGGCGCAAGGATGACGCGCGGGCTGAGCACTGCGCAAGCCTCGCCCCTCGACTGGAGCATGCCCGTAAGCCGCGCACGGCCCTCGCCCATGTCGCCGTCGGGCACCAAGTGCACCAGGCGGTCATCGCCTTCCCATTCAGCAAGGACATCGGCAAGGGAAAGCTCGTCGGCACCAACGTCAACGAGCAGCACTTCGAAACGCGAATAGGTCTGCGCTTGAAGGGCCTCGCTGCAAGCGGGGAGAAAGCCCTCGTCACCGGGGTAAACGGGAACAACCAGGCTCACCAGCGGCTGATGGGTGAATGCATTGGCCCGCTGGGTTTCCAGCAGGGCGAGTGTGGCGCAGTTGCGCGCAAACCACCGTGGATAGCGAGAATCGAAGGACGCGTCGGTGGCGCAATACAGGAACGATTCGCGCAAAGGGACGTATGTCTCGTCGCAGAACCGCGCAAAACCGCCCAGCACCAATTCATTGGCATCGTAGACGGTAACGCAGAAATCCTTCGATTCGGCACGAACCCGAACCGAAAAAGCCACGCGCAAGCGCTCCCCCTCGCCGAACTGCGTTGGCGCCACCACTTCATCTACCAGCGGATATATGGGAAGGTCTATCTCGGCACCCTGACTGTCGGTAAAACCCACCATCACATCGGCGCCTTCAACATGCGGCATGTCGGCCAGCATCTTCACCACGATCTCGTCGCCATCGTCGATGGCATCGGTGAAGTAGACGTTCATACGGTTCGAGCTGTACTCGCGCTCGATGTCGAACATCTGCTCAAGCAGCTCGTTGTGCACAAGCGCGTTGAAGCGCGTACGCCAGCGCACCAGGTTCAGCTCAACGGTAAGGTGGCTCTGGTTGAGCGGGGAGCCTTCCCCGGAATACTCCAAGAACGTCAGGTCAACCTCGCGCACCTCGAAATGCGGAAGGACGACCACATAGTTTGCCTGGGAAGACTCTTCCAGCGGGTCGAACGGGAAGAGATGCGCTGGGATCTTCGCGCCGTCCTTCAGGCGCGCATCCAACAGCACCTTGGCTTCAGGATGCAGGCGATCGAGCACCATCTGGAGATAGATCTTGCCATCCCCGTGGC
Source organism: Escherichia coli (assembly GCA_963591685.1). Lineage (GTDB taxonomy): Bacteria > Actinomycetota > Coriobacteriia > Coriobacteriales > Eggerthellaceae > Anaerotardibacter. The sequence continues at coordinate 588 of CAVAUO010000221.1, read as the reverse complement.
TCATGCTCTCTATTCGTGCGTTCATCGGCTATCCTCTGCAACCCAGCCTGCCAAAGGCAAGGGGCGTTGTGGCGAAACTCAACGCCTTTGATTATTGCGCCACTAGTTGCCCTTGGCCTCGAGGAAGATCTTGCGCGTCACGAAATTCCATACAGCAACGATGAAGGTGACCACGATCTTGGAAATGCGGTAATCGATGAACAGGAAATCTACCATGAGCCACATGAACAGGTCATTGATGCCAAGGCCGCACACCGAGAGCACCACGAAGATGACGAATTCGCGCTTGCGGCTCATGTCGTCGCGACGCTCGAACACGTAGCGCATGGATGCGAAATAGTTGAAGATGACCGAAACCACGAAGGAAACAGTGGTACTGATAAGGTACGGCACACCGAACACTTCGGTGAGGAAGATCATCACGCCGTAATCGATGATGAAAGCGATAACGCCCACAACACCGAACTTCATGAATTGCGCAATAAGCTTCTTCAAAACGGCTCCTGTCTACTTCAAGAAAAAAGGCCCTGCCAAAGCAGAGCCTGTTCATTCATGGTGCCCCCAACGGGACTCGAACCCGTGTTTCAG
>CAVAUO010000220.1:0-2356 GCA_963591685.1 Escherichia coli | reverse complement strand
GAGTGGGAGAGCCACGTTGACTTCTGGATGGGCGTCAAGCAAAACATCGTAGGCTTCCACAACGCCCCGTGGCGCTACTACTTTGGCGGCGAGATCTACAAGACCAACGGCAGCCACGGCTGCATCAACCTCTCTTACGACGACGCCGAGAAGCTCTACAACCTGTGCAAAGTTGGCGATGTGGTGGTTATCCACGAGTAGCGAGTAACAAACACGAACCGTATGGCGGCGTCTGGACACGTTCCAGACGCCGTTTTTTGTTGCCGCCGGGTGAATGGCGGTGATTTCGGTGGCGGGCGGTAGAACATCAATAGTTAAACCGCTTTACAAGCACTTTAGAACAATAGGGTTAAGCTGCGTATGCATCTACCTGCTGATAGATTCCTGCAAGAATTCTGATAGAAAAGTTTGATGCTCAAAAATATGTCACGGTTGGCACACTGCGCCGCCCATAGCATGAAGGTCTCCCCTGTAAATTCGACAAGCAAAGGAGACAAGCATGCGCACGAAGGAGCACGGCGGCACACGCAGCGCCGCACAAGCACGGCCAAGGAGGTGGGAAGCGGGAAGGAAGGCGGGATGCGTGCTCTTGAGTCTTGCCCTGGCCTTGAGCCAGCTCTTCTCGCTTGCGTTCCCCTACCTTGCCGCAGCCACAGGAACAGGCGACCGCTTGACGCTAAGCAGTGCGGCCCCGATCTTCGACGGGTCGCGCACCTACGAGTTCTGGCTTTCTAACGGAAGGCTGGCCTGGTGCGGGGACGCAAACATTAGTCACCCCGACGCCGGAAGCGCCGGCACCGTATACGATGGCTCGCAGGCGACCTATCACGTGGAGCGCGGCGGTGCCGCGTCCAACTACACATCCGCCCAACTGCGCGCCATTGACTACCTGGTCTATACCGGCAACACGCAGATCGCGAACACCATTGAGAGCAATCCGACGGCCTTTGGCATGTATGGGCGGTGGGACACCCGCTGCATGAAAGCCGCTGCCGTGGTGCAGGCCGCCATCTGGATGGTGCGCTTCTACCCCGGTGTTCCCGACGTCACGACAGACGGAAACTGGCAGTTCTATGCCGGCGACGGCTCGGGGCAGACCTCAGACGTCTTCTCGCAGGACTGCATCATGCGCGCGTATCTTGAGGCAAAGGCCTACGCAGACGCAGGCGGCGGAAACCCCGCCATCGACGGATGCGCACATGTCATCAAGTGGGACGCCGGTGGCCAGGATATTTTCTTCTTTGCCCCGCCCACAGCATACGTGAACCTGCGTAAAACCAGCGCGGATGGCAACGTTTCGGGCAATGCTGCCTACAGCCTCAAAGGGGCCGAGTACGGCGTGTACGCCGACGCGTCATGCACCTCGCTTGTGGGAACTTTGATCACGGGCGACGATGGAAATAGCAATACGCTGCAGGTAAACCCCGGTACCTACTACGCCAAAGAGACCAAGGCGTCGCTGGGCTACGAGCTGTGCAGCGACGTCCATAGCGTGACGGTTGGCTCCGGCGGAACGGCAACCTTCCAGTGCGCCGAGAAACCCGCGCCGGGACGGCTTAATCTCAAGAAGGTCTCGTCATCGCAGGTATCTGGCAACGCTAACTACAGCCTGGCCGGGGCGACCTACTCCGTCTTTAGCGACGCGGCGCTCAAGGTCAAAGTAGGCGACTTGGTAACGGGTGACACAGGCAACTCAAACGAGCTCGAGGTACTTGCGGGCACCTACTACGCCAAGGAAACCAAGGCAAGCCCCGGCCATGACCTTTGCGCCGAGACGCACAAGGTAAGCGTGCCCCCCGGGGCAACTGCGACATTCAACTGTACCGAGAGGGCAAAGACCTCGCCCCTGACCCTACAAAAGGTGTCCAAAGACGCCCAGATTGACCGTAGCAATCCCAACTATTCGCTAGCGGGCGCCAAGTACGAGGTTTTCTCGGACACCAGCTGCACAAAGCTCGTTACAACGCTGACCACCGGCGAAGACGGCAACTCCAACACAGTCCAGATGCTTGCCGGCACCTATTACGTTAAGGAGAAGACGCCCTCTGCCGGCCACGAGCTGTGCCAGGAAATCCACAGCGTGACGGTGCGTTTTGGCGAGAACGCCAAGGTTACCTGCGAAGAGCCCGTGATTCACAGCTGGCTTAGACTCAAGAAGGTGTCTCAGGACGTACAAATCGACCGTACCAACACCAATTACTCGCTGGCGGGGGCCGAATACGGAGTCTTCTCGGATGAGGCATGCGAGAAGCGCGTGGCGACCCTCACCACCAACGAAGACGGAGAATCCAACACCGTTGAGCTTCTCGCCGGGGCCTACTACGTCAAGGAGTCAAAGGCGTCGCTGGGCCATGAG
>CAVAUO010000219.1:0-2379 GCA_963591685.1 Escherichia coli | reverse complement strand
CCCCACGGTTTTGTAGCCTTTGAGCCAAGGCTCAAGGGCTTTCTTGTTTGTTTGGAGAATGCTATGTCTCAGTTTGAAAACGAAGTGAACAAGCGCCCGACCGGCTTGGAGGCGGGCGTGTACACGGCGGGCGACACCGATTCCGCGTTTGCGCCATCCGTTGATTTAGCGGACGAACCTTTCTTCAGCCTTGCGGCTGAAAGCTTGGTGTCCGACGTGGCCTGCGAGGCTAAGCCTCCGCGCAAGGTGGCCGTTTTGGGATCCACCGGCTCTATCGGCACCCAGACGCTCGACGTTGCCCGCCGGCACCCCGACAAGGTCGAGGTCGTGGCCTTGGCCGCCGGCCGTCGCGCCGACGAGCTTTTGGAGCAGGCGCGCGAATTCGGTGTTTCCCGCATTGCCTTGGGCAAGCCTGATTTTGCGTCTGCCGACACCTTGGCGGCGCTCGAGGCGCAGGGCTCGGAGCTTTTCTCGGTGGGCGAGCAGGCTATGCTCGAACTCATCAAATTCGGCGAGGTCGATGTGGTGGTTAACTCCCTGGTGGGTGCCGCTGGCCTGCGTGTGAGCTACGAGACCTTGAAGGCCGGCAAGGTTCTAGCCTTGGCTAACAAAGAATCGCTCGTCGTCGGCGGCGACCTTATCATGCCCATGGCGCGCACCCTTGACGAAGCCTCGGGCTTCAAACATTTCCTCATGCCCATCGATTCCGAGCATGGTGCAATTTACCAATGCCTTATCGGGGAGGACGAGCGCGAGGTGAGCAAGCTGTGGGTTACCGCATCGGGCGGCCCCTTCCGTGGCAAGCGTGCTGCCGATTTGGCCAAGGTAACGCCCGAGCAGGCTCTGGCGCATCCCACGTGGAACATGGGCGCCAAGATCACCATCGATTCCAGCACGCTCATGAACAAGGGCCTCGAGGTCATCGAGGCGCATCACCTGTTCGACATGCCTTACGAAAAGATCGAGGTTGTTGTTCAGCCGCAGAGCGCCATCCATTCCATGGTCGAGTTCAGCGACGGCTCGGTTAAGGCCCACCTTGGCACCACCGACATGCGCATCCCCATCCAGTACGCGCTCAGCTATCCTGAGCGCTGGGATGCTCCTGTGGAGCCCCTCGATTTTCGCAAGCTCGGCTCGCTCGATTTCGACGCGCCCGATACCGAAACCTTCAAGTGCCTGGCCCTGGCTCGTCATGCGGGCATGGTGGGCGGCACCCTTCCTTGTGCCATGAACGCCGCGAACGAGGTCGCCGTGGCTGCGTTCTTGAAGAAGAAGCTCAGCTACCTAGGCATTGCCGAGACCGTGCAAAAGGTCATGCAGCTTCACGAATCCGATGGAATACAGGCCGTCGAGAGCATAGAGCAGCTGCTCGAGGTTGATACATGGGCACGCGAGGCAGCCGCCGACGTGGTGGAAAGCGGCGTCTTCGCTTACTGCGCCGGTGAATCCGCCAGCGCTCCTGAGCTTCGTTAGGCGCGTTTGATGGATGCTCTTATCACCGTCGTCATTCTGGTAGTTTTGCTTTCCGTGCTCGTGTTTGTGCACGAGGGCGGGCACTTCCTTACTGCGCGCATGTTCGGCATGCGCTGTACCGAGTTCATGCTCGGTCTGCCAGGCCCGCATATTGGTTTCACGCACAAGGGCACGAAGTTCGGCATTACGGCTGTCCCTCTGGGCGGCTACGCGCGCATCACCGGTATGGGCGAGCCCGAGAGCCCTGAGGCTCTGCGCCGCGACATCATGGATATCGTTTACGATCAGGGCGAGGTCTACCTCGAAGACATCGCGCGCTTCTTCGGCATTGCCGACAAAGAAGCTTGGGTCGCGCTCGAGGAGCTTTCCGAATGGGGGACCATCGAGCGTCCCCGCCGCAGCGACAAGCACAACATCTACCGTGCGCCGGCAACCGAGTACGTGGCCTCCGGCACCCCGCGTCGCCTGTACGATCCCGCCCAGTTTTTCAAGAGCGAGAAGGAGCAGCAGTACTGCAGCAAGCCTTTTTGGAAGCGCGCGGTGGTTTTGTGCGCCGGCCCTGCGATGAACCTCATTCTGGCGCTTTTGGTATTCGTGTTCATCTATTCGATTGCTGGGGTGGACCTTACCTACACGGCCACTGGCGAGACCGTGCACGTAACGCTTGCGCCCTGGGATTCCATTGCGGCGGGTTTCCGATACATCGGCACGGTGGTGGTTGCCATCGTGGGGCTGTTCAACCCGGCCACCGCGGGCGAGACGATTTCCAACTCCACCTCCATCGTGGGCATCGCCGTCATGTCGAAGTCGGCCCTTGACGCCGGCGTGCTCAACCTGCTGATGTTCGGCGCCATCATCAGCGTCTCGCTCGGCTTGATGAATCTGCTGCCCTTTCCGCCCCTGGAT
>CAVAUO010000218.1:0-2530 GCA_963591685.1 Escherichia coli | reverse complement strand
ATTGTAGAAACTGCCGGTGGAAAGGCCCGCCTCGTCGCAAATGTTGCGGACGGTCAGGGCCTCCATGCCGCTGCGGTTAACCAAGTCGATTGCTGCGTTGAGAAGTTTCTCGCGGGTGACCTGGGCGCGCGTTTCCTGGACGGATACGACCTTGTTGCGACGGTTCATTAAAAGCTCCTATCGGCGACATTTCGCAAGGGGTTTCTTTTAGTAATTCTGTTTGATTATATCCCGTAATTTACAAAAAGCTTACCTATGTGAACGTGTTTTACCGTACAAACGGCAAGCGGCGCGGCTGCATATGGCAAACGAGCAAGCAGAAAAAAGCCCGCCACCTAGCGCAAGACGGCGGCGAGCTTCAAAAGGATGCCTCAGTAAAGCTAGTCCTGGGTCTTGCCGAGGATCTTGTTTGCGGCGTAGATGCCCGAGATGCACGCGGGCTCCATGCCAAGACCGTTGATGTCTCCGGCCATGATGAGGCCGGGCGCAAGGTTCTGGGGCAGCGCCTCGTGCGCAGCGGTGTAGAGAGCGTACTCCCAGTACTTCTTGCCCACGACCTCCCATTCGTCGAAGTACAAATCGAAGCGGCGCATGTCCTCGAAGTCGACCTCGGTGAAGATTTCGTAATCGCCATCGAAGCGCTTGGCGATGTAGATGATGGGGATGGTGTCGTCGAACAGGTGCACCGTGTGACGGCTGTACGCCGGCTTGATCTTGCCGTGCACCAGGTAGCCCGTGAGCTGCGAGGCCTTGCGGATGTCTAGCTCGGGCAGGCCGGGAACGGAAGCCAGCAGCTCCTTGGTGATGTGCGCGGGACTTGCCATAACCACGTTTTGGCAGGTGAAACTCTTGCCGCCCTGGGTGGTAAGCTTCCAGCCGTCGCCTTCTTGGAAAACGCTGACAAGCTCGTCGATCAAGACCTCGCCCGAGCCTTGCGCAAGGCGATTCTTCACGCCCTCGGAGTCGAAGTCGAAGCGCTTCAGGCAGAAGAGCAGCTTCATCGGAGGAATCTGCATGGTCAAAGGCTGCACGGTGTTCAGATAATCAAGAGCGGTCAGATCTTTGATCCTGGTTCCGGTACACGCGTGCGCGAACATACTGATAAGGTCGTGGCAAATGGGACCGAAGCCCATACGCTCGATCATGTGCTCCGCCGACTCGGTGTAGAGCTGCTTGATCATCGGGTCAAGCTCGAGCGCGGCCTGCACCTCCATGACCGTGCAGTTGTCCTTGAACTCAGTGTAGGCGGGGATGAACTCTTCGCGCATCCACTTCATGTATTTGAGCAGGCTGGGAGCATCGGCCGCCGTAGTCATCGAGATGGGCGGATACTGCTTGCCGTCGTCATGGTGGCAGCAACCCTGCGACAGGCTTGGCAGCACGTCGGCGCCTTCGATCAAAAGGCCGCTCTGCAGCATGTATTTATAGGTACCGAAGTAGAACACCGCGCCGTAATTCATGTGGCGTTCCTCGTCGTTGCAAATGCGACCGCCGATGTTCGGGCTGATGAGCAGGTACTCTCGGTTGTTCTTCTGCAACTCCAGGCAGCAGTTCATGCCCGCCGCGCCCGCACCCACGACGATGGTCTCGTAATCGTATGCCATTGCTTCCTCCTTACATCCCCGCTCCTCAATAGAAGCGGACCCGTTCCCTTAATCGAAGTAGCGCTTACGGAAGTTGCGCTCGCCCTCGGAGAGCTTGGTGATGGTCTCCATGCAGCAACGCCCCATGACGATCGACGCCGTGCCCAAGATGAACACCACGAAATACTTATGGATAGGCGTGCGCAAGAAGGGGTCGAACACGCAGTCGCAGCGGTAGATGAAGCGCGACTGCTTCTCGTTGATGGGGTAAACCTCCCAGTTCCAGGTCCAGGCGAAGCGCTTGAACCACAGGCGCAGCGCGCCCTCTTGCTCAGGGCCGCGATTCTTCCAGGTAGGATCGGTTGCGGTATCGGAATGCGCCGCCCAATAGTAGTGGCCGTTCTCGCCGTTGGAGCAATCGGTCACCCACTCACCAATGGACAGCGGCGCCTGATGGAACCATTGGAACTCGCCGACGTGGAGGTTCTGCCACTCGGGGTACAAGGTGTAGTCGTAGTGATTACGGATGTCGAAGGTGAAGAAGCGCTCCAGACGCTCGAAGCTGTACCAGCCGGCCTTCGACTGACCCGCCTGCTGCATGTAGGGCCAAATCTGCTCGGGGGTGGCGTTGACGGTGATGCCGGCGTCGTAGCGCAATTTCTTGTCGTCAATGGAAAAATGGTCGTCGCCCTTGAGCGCGTAGGCGCGCTCGGCGTCGGTCATCTTGGGACGCAGGCCGTAGATCCACAGCATGGACAAAATGATGAAGCAAACGCCGCAGATGCACCACAGCACGCTCCATACGGTGACGCCCGGACCGAAGAGCCCTTGGACCGGATCGACGTAATCGGTAGTCACGCCCAAGATGAAGCGAACGACCACGTCGATACCCCAACCGATGAGGCCGTACCAGATTGCCTCGGCGGAACATTCCATCATTTTCTTGC
>CAVAUO010000217.1:0-2678 GCA_963591685.1 Escherichia coli | reverse complement strand
CGATGATGGCGCGCAGGGCGTCCATTGCGGGGATGACCTTGTTGGCATAAGCGTAAGCCTGCTCCTGGCCGTCCTCGATTGCCTCAGCCGCGTCGTGAACCTTGACCAGCTCGGCAGTGGCCGCAGCAGCGGACTCGATGCCGGAAGTAAGGTGGCCAAGCAGCGCCTCGTGGGCAGCAAGATCGGAGTTGGGCAGCGCCGACTTGATGGTGGTGATGTTGGATGCAACATCAGCCGCGTAATCAGCGATAGCGGGCAGGTAGGTGCGGCGTGCCATGCGGATCATGACGCGAGCCTCGATATTGAGGAGCTTGTTGTACTTCTCAAGCTTGACCTCGTAACGGGAGCGAACCTCAGGCTCGGTAAGAACGCCGAACTCTGCGAACAGGTCGATGGACTTCTGGGAAACCAGGCAAGGCAGAGCCTCGGCGGTATTGCGGTTGTTAGCAAGACCGCGCTTCTCGGCCTCGACCTCCCAATCGCCTGCGTAGCCGTTGCCGTTGAAGATGATGCGCTGGTGATCGGTGAAGGTCTTCTTGATGTAGGCGATCGCCTTCGCCTCGAAGTCCTCGGCGGAGACGCCCTCCATCGCGTCGGCGAAGCCCTTCAGGGACTTGGCCATTGCGGTGTTCAGGATGGTGTTCGCGTCGGAGAGGTTGACCTGAGAGCCAGGCATGCGGAACTCGAACTTGTTGCCGGTGAAGGCGAAGGGGCTGGTACGGTTACGGTCGGTGTTGTCCTTCAGGAACTGAGGAAGAACGTCGACACCGAGGTCCATGGCAACTGCGGCGGCGGACTTGTAGTCCTCGTTGTTGATCAAAGACTCAACGATGGCGCCCAGCTCATCGCCCAGGAAGATGGAGATGATCGCGGGAGGAGCCTCGTTTGCGCCCAAGCGGTGATCGTTGCCGGCAGAGGCGACGGACATACGCAGGAGCTCCTGATACTCGTCAACGGACTCGACGACGCAGGAGAGGAACACCAGGAAGCGGAGGTTCTCGATGGGGTTGTCACCGGGGTCAAGCAGGTTGGTGGATCCGTAGGAGAGCGACCAGTTGTTGTGCTTGCCGGAGCCATTGACGCCCTCGAAAGGCTTCTCGTGCTGCAGGCAAACCAAGCCATGATGGGAAGCGTCGAGCTTCATCTTCTCCATGGTAAGGAGGTTCTCGTCGATGGCGCGGTTGGAATTGGTGAACAAAGGAGCGAGCTCGTGCTGAGCAGGAGCAACCTCGTTGTGCTTGGTCTTAGCGGAAACGCCAAGAGCCCAAAGGTCGTCGTCGACTTCCTTCATGAACTCGTTGACGGTAGGACGGATAACGCCGAAGTAATGCTCCTCAAGCTCCTGACCCTTCGAGGGAGGAGCACCGAAGAGGGTACGGCCGGTCATGATAAGGTCCTGACGCTGCTCGTAATCCTTCTCGGAGATCAGGAAGTACTCCTGCTCGGCGCCGACCGTGGTGATAACGCGATGACCGCCCTCGCCGAAGTACTCAAGCACGCGTTGAGCCTGTTGGTCGATTGCCTTCATGGAGCGCAGAAGCGGGGTCTTCTTGTCCAGTGCCTCGCCCGTGTAAGAGCAAAATGCGGTGGGGATGCAAAGAACCTCGTCCTTGATGAATGCATAAGAAGTAGGATCCCAAGCGGTGTAGCCGCGAGCCTCGAAGGTTGCACGAAGGCCGCCGTTGGGGAAGGAGGATGCGTCTGGCTCACCCTGGATAAGCTCCTTGCCAGAGAAGGTCATGATCGCCGTGCCGTCACCGGTGGGGTTGAGGAAGGAGTCATGCTTCTCGGAAGTGATGCCGGAAAGAGGCTGGAACCAGTGGGTAAAGTGGGTTGCGCCATTTTCGATGGCCCATTCCTTCATGGCATGAGCAACGACGTTTGCAACGTCAACATCCAGTGCATCGCCATTCTTGATGGTCTTGGAAAGCTTTTTATAGGTTTCCTTAGGAAGGCGTTCCTTCATAACATGGTCGTTGAAAACCAAGGAGCCATAGATTTCGGTCACATTGGACATAAGCAATTCTCCTTACCTGGTACCCGCCGAAGGATCCAAGAGTCTCGTGTCGGTAGGCGATGCCAGACAAATAAACCAAAGCACGACTAAGTTTGATACAGCACATCTAGTTTGTCGCACTTCTGCATTTTGCCACAGTAGCGGCTCTGCAGGCGGCTAAGTCTGGCTCACCATGCTTGAGTATGAAAATAAATTCCCAATGTTTCGTTTGTTTTTCAAAGGTGGCAAGCCTAGGTAACTTCACCCGAAACACTCAAACGCAGAAAAAGAAGATTTATAGAGGCCCAATAAAGAAAATAGATTCTCGGACATGGTCAAAAGCGAGCATGCGCTCATCCGAAAAGCAAGCTGCGCGAGAAACGAAGCCGTCGATCGATTGGAGTTAGTCGTCAAGAATCCCATAGAGGCAAAGCGAACGTGAGCAGACCAAAAGCCCTGAAAGAGGTCACATGCAAAGGGTGAGGAAATACGAGGAGACGCCCCGAAAAAGAAAAGCGCCCCTTGAGGGCGCTCTACGAGATTGACGCTGGCCGCTCTCCCGCCGCCGGCGACTGGCCGACGCGGGCGACCGCCGCACCACCGGCCAACGACCGGCCCCTGGCACGAGAAAGCGCCCTGCATGGGCGGGACGACCTATCCTCCCACGGACTGCACCGCAGTA
>CAVAUO010000216.1:0-2687 GCA_963591685.1 Escherichia coli | reverse complement strand
ACGCGGTCGCACTCGGAAACGGCGCGCTCCATCAGCGACATGTGCCCTTCATGCAGGGCACCCATGGTGGGGGTGAGGCCGATAGTCAGGCCCTCAGCCTTCCATTCGGCCACCTGTGCCTTCATCTCTGCAACAGTGGTGATGATTTTCATGAATCTCCCTTTCAGTTGCTCAGCCTAGTCCTTGCCTTTGCGCTGAGCGGAATCGTGATGTTCAAATCCCTTTCGGGGCTAGTAGAGCTTATCGATAACCTCGTCGTCGATTTTGTAGGTGTGCTCCTGGGCGGGGAAGCTGCCGGCTTTAACCTCGGCGTCGTAATCTTTGAAGGCCTGCACCATGGCAGGTCCTAAGTTCGCGAAGTGCTTGACGAACTTGGGCTTGAAATCGCTGAAGAGCGCAAGCATGTCCTGATACACCAGAACCTGGCCGTCGCAGCCTGCGCCCGCGCCGATGCCGATGGTGGGGATGGCGAGCTTTTCCGAGATTAGCGCCGCCAGTTTTGCGGGAATGCACTCAAGGACCACGGCGAAAGCGCCGGCTTCCTGGATGGCCAGCGCATCGTCGACGAGGGATTGCGCCGCTTCGGCGCTCTTGCCTTGAACCTTGAAACCGCCGAAGGCGTTTACCGACTGGGGCGTAAGGCCGATGTGGGCGCAAACGGGGATGCCCGCCTGCGTGATGGCGCGGATCTGCTCGGCAACGCGCACGCCGCCCTCGAGCTTAACTGCGTTTGCGCGACCTTCCTTCATCAGGCGACCAGCGTTCACCACAGCCATCTCAATCGAAGGCTCGTAGCTCATGAAGGGCATGTCGGCAACGACGAGTGCGTTCTTAGCGCCGCGTGCAACGGCGGCGGTGTGATGGATCATATCCTCCATGGTGACGGAGAGGGTGTCCTCGTAGCCAAGCATCACCTGGCCAAGGGAATCACCTACCAAGATGGAATTCACGCCAGCTTCGTCCTCGAGCTTAGCAGTGGAGTAGTCGTAGGCGGTGAGCATGGAGATCTTGGTGCCTGCTTCTTTCATGGACCGGAAAGTAGCGACGGTGTTTTTCATGTCCCTCTTCTTTCTTTTATATATGCATCAGACCAAAAGTTCCTAGAGCGGATATTTGACCGGCCTGATGTCGTCAGGGACACGTCTCCCGAATCAAACTCTCAACATTGTAGGCTCTGCGCGCGGTTTTAGCGGATGTTTTTTCGAATGGGGGACTTATGGCTCTTGTTTTCGGCTTCGACTTAGAGTATGAACGGGTTCATGTTGGGTTTAGCGAACACCCGGTTTCGTGGTATTTGGAGGCTTGGGTTTCGAGAAAGTCGCAGGTCTGGGCTCCGGTGGGGAAGACGCGCGGCCTCAAGGCTGCTCAGCTTGCGACTTGCTGGGCGTCGGGGCCTTGCATTGGGTCGTCTTCAACGCGGTGGAAAAACTTAGGAAACGCCCGGATACGTGGCGTTTGACACATGGATTTTACGCTGTTAAAGTTTCGCCTTGCGTCTCAAAGGGAGACGTGCGTAATCCGTGCGTAACTGCAGAACGCACAGATATATGCAAGGCGTTTTACTAGTTTAAAGAAGGAGTGAAAAGTTGCCTACTATTAATCAGCTGGTCCGCAAGGGCCGTGTCCGCTCGGTCGAGAAGAAGAAGACCCCGGCACTGAAGGGCAATCCTCAGAAGCGTGGCGTTTGCACGCGCGTCTTCACCACCACCCCCAAGAAGCCTAACTCTGCGCTTCGTAAGGTCTGCCGTGTCCGCTTGGTCAACGGCATGGAAGTTACCGCTTACATCCCCGGCGAGGGTCACAACCTCCAGGAGCACTCCATGGTTCTGCTCCGCGGCGGCCGTGTTAAGGACCTCCCCGGTGTTCGCTATAAGGTTATCCGCGGCGCTCTCGACTGCGCAGCTGTCGAATCCCGCGGCCAGGCACGTTCCCGCTACGGCGCAAAGCGTCCTAAGAAGTAAGTAAGCCCCCGGCAATCGAGAATCGATTGCGTTTCTGATTGAAAGGAATGATATATGCCTCGTCGTGCAGCAGCCGTCCGCCGCGAAACCCAGCCGGACGCAGTGTACAACAGCCGCCTGGTCACTCAGCTGATCAACAAGGTGCTGCTTGATGGCAAGAAGTCCACTGCTGAGGGCATCGTCTATGGTGCTTTCGAGATCGTCGCCGAGAAGACTGGCGAAGACGCCATGACCGTCTTCAAGAAGGCTATGGACAACATCAAGCCCACCCTCGAAGTCAAGCCCAAGCGTGTCGGCGGCGCCACCTACCAGGTGCCCATGGAGGTCAACTCCCGCCGTGCAACCACCCTCGCAATCCGCTGGATGGTCGACTTCTCCCGCAAGCGCAAGGAAAACACGATGAAGGAGCGCCTCGCTTCCGAGATCATGGACGCTGCCAACAACACCGGCGCATCCGTGAAGCGTCGTGAGGACCTCTACAAGATGGCCGAGTCGAACCGTGCGTTCTCGCACTATCGCTTCTAAAGGAAAGGTGATTAGCAATGGCTAAGAAGCCCTCCCTCGAGCAGACTCGTAACTTCGGCATCATGGCTCACATCGATGCCGGTAAGACCACCACTACCGAGCGCATCCTCTACTACACCGGCAAGACCCACAAGATCGGTGAGGTCCACGATGGCGCTGCCACCATGGACTGGATGGTTCAGGAGCAGGAGCGCGGCGTAA
>CAVAUO010000215.1:0-2708 GCA_963591685.1 Escherichia coli | reverse complement strand
CCGCTAGGGGGTTCGCCGCCGTCGCAAGGCCCGTAGGGCGCCGAACGTGTTCGTAACGTTGCCTGCATCGGGCGCGCAGGGCGGTTATCATAGGTGCCCGCCTGTTCAGGCGCAGGCACCGTTCTTTGACAACGCTTGAAACCGGGGGTGACTGGTTTCGACATGATAGCTCTGACAGGGGCAGCAGGCCGTGGTCTCCTCGCCACGTTAAACAGGGGTAAAGCCAATTAACTGGCAAAGTTGTTTCTTTCAAGGGTGCGCAGGCTCAGCCTGTCGCCCTGGCTGCCTAATTTAGGTCCAGCCCTCCCAACCGGCGGTTCCATCCTCGGCCGCCGTGCGGGATCAAATCAGGGGATTGCGCCTGGGCATGTAGTCGGTATGGCCTAGGCTAAGATCAAACCGGCGGAAGCGCGCGACGCTTGTCGTTGTGCCGAGCACGCTTCCTAGCGGAACATCGACTGAGCCTGGAGACACCTCTCGATTTGCTACCGTGGACCGGAGTTCGATTCTCCGCACCTCCACCAGACGAGTACGCGTCGAGCTGTTCTTCGTGAAGGACAGGGCGGCGTTTGGATTCAAGGGCGTCCTCGCTTAGGCGGGGGCGCCTTTTTTCGTTGCCTCCTGCTGCTACGACGTCTGCGGGGCGCTCGACCTCTGCGGCCGTTGTTTGACGCTTCCCGGGCCGTGCCGCCGGGCGCCTGGCCCCGCTGGGTTCTTTCCTAACCTTGGGGTGGGAGGTAGGCGTGGGAGGCCTGCTCGAGGCGCCGGGTCAGATAGGACAGGCGCTGCGCGTCGGTGCAGTAGCCTGCGGCCGTGTACAGCAATATGGTCGCCAGCTCGTTGCGCGAGCCTATGAGTAGGGGGAACTTGCGTTTGAACATGTCGGCGAACTCGCAGATGCCTTTGTCTATGGTCAGGTGCACGAGCACCTGCTCGGGCTCCTTCCCCAGCTTGGAGATGTACTCCAAGCGCTGCTGCTTGGCCTTGCATATCTTGCGCACGATGACGCCTTCCTCCGCCGCCGCGTAGTGCCAGCGCGCCATGAGCAGCAGGCATTCGAGCATGCGGCTCGCGCTCATCTGCGCGTTCTGGCGAAGCACGGGCTTGAGCCAGGTTCGGATGATGGCGTCCGTGCGGATCTGCACGGACATCTTCGGGTGGGCTCCCAGAGGTTTCCTTCCCATGATCTTGTCCCCTTCCCAAAGCCAAGAGTCATTTTTCTAAATATAAATGCATGCAAACGTCTCAATGCTGAACGTATACGCGCATTCAAAGCGCATACATTGTTCATTGAATCGCCAATGGTCGATATGATGTGCGTTCATGCGAAAGGAATGCCATGCAGACGAATCTCTTCGCCCCATCCTCAACGGTCCTGTTGACGACGCCCGAGCGCTTCGGGCTTTTCTCGTCCGTCCTGGGAGCTGGCATCGATGTGCGCCTCGACCCGGACGAGACCTGCCCGCTTCATGATTTCCTTTGCAACTGTGCCGGCAGCGGGGGCAGCCTGGTCGTGCTCGACGAGGCGCATTTCATCGACGGAGCCGCGATGGCGCGCGGCCTCGGGGCGTATCTGGACGATGCCGCGGTGCCGGCCGGGTCGCTTTCGTTCATGGTCGTGTGCTCGCAGCGCGCTCCGGGGGACTCGTTGCTTGCGTACATAGCGGCGTACTGCGGCGTGTACGACATCATCTGCGATTGCGACGGCGCGGCGCTCACCTCCGCCCTGTCGCACCTTCTTGGCAGCCCGAACACGCGCCATGACGTCGTCGATCTCATCGCCGGCGACTTGTTCTGGGATCTTGCGCTGCGCCAGGGCGAGCAGGTTTTGCACGGCGCGGGCGGCTCTTTGCCTGCGTGCGGTGGGCAGCTCGGTCATGAGCCGTCCTCGTCGTATGCTGTGCCCGGTGGGCCAGGGGATGCCCTTGCGCTCGGTGATATGGAAAACGACGAAGGCGAGGCGGCGGGTTTTGATGGAAACTCCCAGACCATGACCTTTGATTTATCAAATAAAGAGAAAATAAGCATAAGAATTGAAATTGCTCGCAAGTAGCGGTCAAGCGCGTTTAAAACGATTGAGTTTTAAAAACGATTAGAGAAAAATTTTTCGCGTTCCCACGTAAGGATGCGAAGCGTATGAGCACGAGTCGAACAATGGATTACGACAGGCTGGTCGCCGCCAACATCAGGCGCTACCGCAATCTGGCGAAGATGACCCAGGAGCAGGTCGCGCGCGAGGCGGGTATATCCCCGCAGCACTTGAGCAAGGTCGAGCGCTGCGTGTGCTCTCCGACCATCAACACGATCGTCCGCATCGCCAACTGCGTGGGCGTCCACCCCAAGGACTTGTTCGATTCCAGCGATTTCGACACCTTGGTCTACATGTACACGGATATGAACACCTGATGCCCGCGTGCCGATGAGGGCGGTGGGATTGCCCGCTCCCTCCGGCACAAGGGCGTGCTTGCGGTATAGCGGAAGCCTTCGGCGCTCTTGCATAATCGAACAGATGTTCGTTATACTGCAGGGCATGGATACCATGTCTAAACTGGAAATACTCGCCGACGCAGCGAAGTACGACGTCGCCTGCACGTCGAGCGGGGTGAGCCGTGCGGGCAGGAAGGGCGCGCTGGGCGCCGTCACGCAGGCAGGGTGCTGCCATTCCTTCACGGCCGACGGGCGCTGCGTCACCCTGCTCAAGGTGCTGC
>CAVAUO010000214.1:0-2735 GCA_963591685.1 Escherichia coli | reverse complement strand
CGTTCAGTGGGCAAATGCGACGGCTTGGTTGTTGGTTTGGAGAACTTCATGGCGCAGTAGCCTGCATCATGCAATAATGAGCCACGTAATTCCGCAATTGAAGGAGATAGAACATGACTGCTAACGAGCCCCGCTTCGGCCGCATGATTCCCGCAATGGTCACCCCATTCGATGAGAACCTTGAGCTCGATCTTAAGCAGGCAGGTGCGCTGGCCCGTCGCTTGGTCGATGGCGGCAGCGATGCGCTTATCGTCAACGGCACAACCGGTGAAAGCCCCACGGTGTTCTATCCCCAGAAGATGAAGCTTTTCGAGGCAGTTGTGTCCGAGGTCGGCGGCGAGGTTCCCATCATCGCAAACGTCGGCGACAACTGCACTGCCGATACGGTCGATTTCGCGAAGGACGTTCAGAAGCTTGGCGTTGACGGCTTCATGCTGGTGGTTCCTTATTACAACAAGCCTCCCCAAGAAGGCCTGTACCAGCATTTCAAGACCATCGCCAATGCGGTTGATCTGCCTATCATCCTTTACAACATCCCTGGTCGTACCGGCATCAACATGCTGCCCGAAACCACGTTGCGCCTGGCCAACGATGTGCAGAACATCGTTGCCATCAAGGAGGCCTCTGGCAACCTCGATCAGGTAAAGCAGATCATCGACAACGCCCCTGCGAACTTCGATGTGTACTCCGGCGACGACTCCCTCACCTTCGATATGATGAAGATCGGCGCCGCTGGCGTTATCTCCACCACCGGCAACGTTGCCCCCGGCCGCATGAAGGAGATCACCACCCTCTGCGCCGAAGGCAAGTTCGACGAGGCTGCCGTTGCCAACGAAAAGCTTTTGCCTTTGATGGACGAGCTGTTCGTTACCGCGAACCCCATCATGGTCAAGGAAGCGCTCAACCTTACCGGCTTCCATGTCGGCGGCGTGCGTCTTCCCCTTGTCGATGCCACGCCCGAGCAGTCTGCTCATCTTGCGCAGGTTATGCGCGAGGTGGGCGTGCTTGCCTAGCCCTTTCGGGTGGCTATGGCATCAACCGAATAGCCTGCGCTTTTATCTGCGCAGACGCACCTGGAACTACACCCTACGTACTCGTTTCCGAGTGCGTAGGGTATTTGACGTATTAATGGACTACTAGCAAGGAAGTACATGACTGACGAAACGAATAAGCCTAAAGATACTCGGGCAAATCGCCCATCCGAATCGGTGAAGCACGTTCACCTTGACAGGGAGCGCCCCAAGCTCTCTAAGTTCGATGATGCCCAAACAGGTTGGAAGTCTCCCACGAAGAAGCGTCGTGGCGGTTCCAACAAGCCCTCTGGCCGTTCCGGCAACGGCTCCAAGCCGCGCGATCCGAAGGCAAAGCTTCGCATCATCCCGCTTGGCGGCCTTGATGCCATCGGCAAGAACATGACCGCATTCGAGTGCGGCAACGACATGGTGCTCGACGATGCCGGCCTGATGTTCCCCGACGACAACCATCCGGGCGTCGACCTGATCCTGCCCGATTACTCCTACGTGCTGGAAAACGCCGACAAGCTGCGCGGCATCGTGATCACCCATGGTCACGAAGACCATACCGGCACGTTGCCGTACCTGCTGAAAGACCTTGACCGCAAGGTGCCCATCTATGCCACGAAGCTCACCCTTGGCCTGATCGAGGGCAAGCTCAAAGAGCACAAGATCAAGAACGCCAAGCTGTGCGAGATCAAGGCCGGCCAAACCCTTAAGCTCGGTTGCATGACGGTAGAGTTCTTCGCCGTAAACCACTCCATCCCCGGTGCGGTTGGCGCGTTCTTCCGTTCTCCTGCGGGCAACGTGCTCCATACTGGAGACTTCAAGCTCGACCAGAGCCCCATCGATGGCGTCCGCACCGACTTCGCTGCGCTTTCGCGCTTCAGCGAGGAAGGCGTCGACCTGATGATGTCCGATTCCACCAATGCCACCAACCCGAACTTCACCCCCTCCGAGCGTGAAGTGGGCAAGGCCCTGAACAGCATCATCTCCAACGCTAAGGGCCGCGTTATCGTTGCCTCCTTTGCGTCCCATATCCATCGAATGCAGCAGATCTGCGATGCCGCCATCCGCAATGGCCGCAAGGTTGCCGTTACGGGCAGGTCGATGGTGCAGAATACCGATATCGCACGTCGCCTTGGCTACCTGAAGATCGCCGACAAGGACATCATCGATGCGTACGACTTGAAGGGCATGCCTTCCGATTCCTATGTTGTGATGTGCACCGGTTCGCAGGGCGAACCGCTTTCCGCCCTGGCCCGCATCGCCAGCGACAACCATAAAACCATCACCGTTGAAGAGGGCGATACCGTCATCATCTCGGCTACGCCGGTTCCCGGCAACGAAAAGGCCGTTACCAAGGTCACCAACGACTTGGCCAAGATCGGCGCAGACGTCTACGACAAGTCGCGTGCACGCGTGCATGTATCGGGCCATGCTTCCGCGGAGGAGCTGAAGCTCGTTCTTTCCATCGTGCAGCCGAAGTACTTCATGCCCGTACACGGTGAAGCCACGCATCTTCGTGCACACGCAGAGCTGGCTCAGGTCACGGGCGTTGCCAAGAAGAACATCTTCATCTGCGAGAACGGTGAAACGCTTGAGCTTACGGCCAGGGGAGTAAAGCGCGGCAAGCCCGTGCAGAGCGGCATCATCCTGGTCGATGGCCTCAGTGTCGGCGACACCTCAGAATTCGTTCTGAACGAGCGCACCAACCTGGGC
>CAVAUO010000213.1:0-2877 GCA_963591685.1 Escherichia coli | reverse complement strand
CCCTCTACATCACGGAATACAACAAGTACCGCGATTTCCATAAGGGCATCTGCGTCGACATCTTCCCGTTCGACGAGGTCCCCAATTCCGCTTCGGCCCAGGCGCTGATGAAGGAAGACATGCTCGAGCTCTCGAAGTACCACGGCAATGTGGTCAACAACCAGTTCGGCGCCGAGCAGGTTGCCATCGACGACGGCCGCAAGACCTTCGATCATTGGATTGCCCACGTCAAGGGCGCGCGCAAGTGGCGCAAGTATTGCGCGATGTCGTTGAAGGAGACCCAGCGCGCCTACGACGAGGCTGTGACCAAGTACAGTCACAGCAAGAAGAAGGACAAGTACCGCTACGTCGCATCCTTTGTCCCTTCCTACACCATGATCCGCAAGCAAGACCTGCTGCCCTATCAGGAGGTTGATTTTGCCGGCATCAAGCTGAACATGCCCGCAAATCCCGAAACCTTCCTGGCCATGCAGTACGGGGATTTCATGGCCTTGCCGCCGCTGCACGAGCGCGTTGGCCACAACTTGCTCGAGGCGGGGGACGCCGAGCTTTAAGGAGCGCGCGTGGCAGGACGCCTTCCCTATATCGACAACCTGAAGGGCCTTTTGATCCTGCTGGTGGTCATTGGGCATTTGAGCAGTTATAGTGACGTCTCAGGCTGCAATGCTGCACTTGCTTTGTCCAATTTCATCTACACCTTCCACATGCCCTTGTTCTTGTTTTGCTCGGGCTTGTTCGTGGCCCGTTCATATGAAAAAGGGTCTTTGGGGGGGCAGATAGCAACTGCGTTTTCGTTTTTGATTGTTTATGTTGCATTCCGCATGGCTGGTTATCTGGTCGCAGTTGGTTTTGGCGGAACGTCCAGTCTGAACCTTGTTTATATTGATAGCGGGGCTTGGTATCTATTTGTTCTAGCATGTTTCCTGCTTATTTCGCCTGTTATTTCAAAGGTGAGATTCTCCTGGGCTTTGGGGATTTCGTTGTTGTTGAGTGTGGCGAACGCTGTCTGGAATCAAGATCAGACTTTTCTGTCCTCTTCCCGGTTCTTCACGTATTTGCCTTGGTTCGTGCTCGGTTATTTTTGCACAGGGCAGCGATTGGCCGAAATTAGGCAGAGCTTGTTTAATCTTTCGCCGGTTAAAAAGAGCACCGTGATCATGTGTGCTGCATTACTGCTTGCCGGATATTACCTGGCTCTCTATGTGGGTTTGCCCGTTGAGTTCGTGCATTTGGAGCGCCGGCTTTCAACCGGTCTTCATACCGCAGCTGATATTAAGTGGGTGTTTGGCCTGAGCGGTAATGCTTTTTTGGCAGCCTTGATCGTTGCCAGGCTTGCACATTATGTTCTTGTCGCTTTGATATGTCTTTGCGTTGCTGCGGTATGCCCTGCGGGTTCATCGTTCATGACCAAGTGGGGTAAGAATTCATTGCAGGTGTATTTGGTTCATTTGTTGGTTTTGTATGGTATTCAGGCAGCCATTGGCTTGGACACGGCCGCGGACTTGCTTGGTATCAAGGGTGATATGTGGGATATGTTTTTTCCGGTATTCGGCGGCATCGTGTTTACCTGGATTTTGGCCATACCGAATTTTCCCAACAGATGGCTGGCATCGCTTAAGAGCAACGTTAAAAAGTTCGTCTTGCTGGCATAATCGGCGATTTACGTTTGGAGGCGGGACGAGCAATGCTCACCTCGCCTCCAGTCCGTGTTTGGCTAGCGACTTATTTTAGCTTGGCAAGATAGTCTGCGAGCTTTGTTTCC
The DNA here is from genome assembly GCA_963591685.1 of Escherichia coli. Lineage (GTDB taxonomy): Bacteria > Actinomycetota > Coriobacteriia > Coriobacteriales > Eggerthellaceae > Anaerotardibacter. Next base: position 1,115 of record CAVAUO010000213.1, on the reverse strand, counting down.
CAGGCTGGCATTATGAAACCGGTTGATTCAAGTTTTTTCATGTCAAGAGTTGAGTTCGCGGGACGAGGGGAAACGGGGTCTGATACGCCAGCATAGTAATCGTTGGTGTTAACGGGGATTACCTTGTCGGCATTGTCATTGGCTTGGCTGAATACTTGTTGGGCTATTTGCGCCCAGCTTGCGACTTTGCCGGAGTTGCTGCAGTTGTAGGTCCCATAGGGTGCTTCGCTCTCAAGGAGATGGAAGATCGCGGAGGCGAGGTCATCGGTGAAAGTCAGGCGGCCAAATTGGTCATCCACAACTGTAACTTTCGGGAGCTCTCCAGAGGCAACGCGTCCGGAGAGAGCGGCCATGGTTTTGACAAAGTTTCCACCATCGCCGATGACCCAGCTTGTGCGCATGATGTAGTGATGAGGGCAACTCGAGACAGCGATATCACCCGCAGCTTTTGATTGACCGTAAACGCCAAGGGGGCTTAAAGATTCATCTTCCTTGTGAGGATGGATGCTTCCGTCGAATACGTAGTCGGAGCTTATGTGCACCAGAGTGATGCCGTATTCTGAGCAGGTTTTTGCAAGAAGCGCAGGACCGGTGGCGTTTGCTTTCCAGCATTCTATGCGGCCTGTTCCGGTTTCCGCTTGGTCGACGGCGGTATAGGCCCCGCAATTGATGACGGTGCCGTATAGGCCCCAGTTGTAATTTTTGTAATCGGCCGGATTTGAAAAATCGAGTTTGTCTCGGTCGACAAAATCGAAAAGGTCTGCTGCGCCCAGGTTCTCAGCTTGCTTTCGAACAGCGCGTCCGAGTTGTCCATTTGCACCGGTTACCAACGTTCGCTTTGACTGCATCGGCATAACGTCTTCGAGCATGGGGTGTGCAAGATCCGCTTCTGAAAGCGTGGCTTGATCAAGGGGAATAGGCCATTTGATTCCAAGCTTCGGGTCGGCCAGATTGACAAACGTGTAGCTTGATTTGAGGGTTGGAGACCAGTGGGCGTCAACCAGGTACGTGTAAACGGTTTCGTCCTCAAGGGCTTGAAATGAGTTGCCGACGCCGCGGGGCACGAAAATCGCTTTCGAGGGGTCGAGCGTATGGGTGAATACGTTGCCATAGGT
>CAVAUO010000212.1:0-3000 GCA_963591685.1 Escherichia coli | reverse complement strand
TATCGGAACCTGCGTCGGATTCCTGAAGTCGAACTTCTATCCGGCCAAGATCTTCATGGGCGATTCGGGTGCCCTTCTGCTGGGCTTTTCCCTGGGGCTTATCTCGCTGTTCGCCGTAGCGCGTTCCGCCCTGTTCGTTTCGCTTCTGGTACCCATCCTCGCTGCTGGAGTACCCATCCTCGACACGTTTTTCGCCATTGTGCGCCGTAAGCGCGAGCATCGTCCCATCGACGAGGCCGACAAGGGGCACATCCATCATCGCTTGATGAGCGCAGGCTTCAGCCAACGCGCAACGGTGCTTATCATGTGGGGCTGGACCGCACTGCTTTCCATATGCGCCGTAGTGGTTACCCGCGCCGACAACCTAGTGCGCATCCCCGTGGTCATCGCGGTCTGCGCTGTCACCGCTTACGCCATCGTGAAGCTGCATCTGCTCGGCGATGCCCTGAGCCACCACTTCAACCCGCGTCGCAAGCCGGGTCATAGCAAGGAACAGGAATAGGGGAGCGAACGTCATCGAGGCTCAGGGCATTGTCCAGACCAGCCGGGATCGAGTGAGCCTGATTTGATTTTTTTTTTAAACTCAATGCTCGAATGTTAGATTTGCCTGATGAACATTTGGTGCACTAGGAAAAGTAGGTAAGCAGATGAACGGTGTTGAAGCAAAGTTGCCGCTGCCCAAGCGGCTGCTGGCGGCCTTTTTCGCTCTCGTGCTCGTGGTGGGCCTGGTGCCCGTCAGCGCATGGGCGGAAGGCGAAGATGCTCAGGGCGAGGCCGCTCAGGAACAGGCTGATAACCAGAACAGCTCCGAAGATGCAGCTGGGGAGGGCGAAGCATCCGGTAGCGCTGATTCGGATGACGAATCCGCCAGCCAGGACGTCGATGAAAGCAGCACGGTAGTCCTCTCCAGCGAAGAGGATGTTTCCGGGGAATCTGGCGAAGAAGGCATAGCGGCTGCCAGTCTGACCGACAACATAGTTGTGGCTGGCGACACGAAGCCTTATTACACCTATAGCAAGCGGCCGTCCGCGCAAGATATCTACGACCGCCTTGATACGTACTACAGCGTCAACCCATGGACGGTTTATGTTTACAAAGAAAAAGACGGGGATAAGCTGTGCAATCTAAGTCCCCTCATTAACATGAAGGTAGATTTCCCCATTGTTAACTATGGGGAAAGCTCCTATTACTGCAGGTGGATGAGTTTTTGGAACGGCACTATCACTCTTCGCGAGGCGGTTGATGTCGACAGCCCGGAGAGTTCTGTCGCCTACGACGGCAAACCCCACCAGTGGGTTCCTACAGTGAAGGCGGCCGTCAACCCAAACTTCAGTGATTCCGATTGGACCGTTTCCTACTACCGTGGCGATAACGAAACAGCTGATTTCACTAGCGCCGGCGAGATCAGGGTGTTGGTTCAGGGCAGGGGCAACTACTCGTACTTTAGCCAGAACTGCTACTACACCATCGAAGCTGCGGACGGGATAACGCTCAACTGCCCCAGCCAGGGATACACCTATAACGGCGAAGCTCAAGGTGCCGCCGCCACCGCCAGTACGCCCGATGGCTCTGCCGTCAAGGTCGAGTATTCAACCAATGGCACGGATTGGGTTACCACCGTTCCCACGTTGAAGAATGCCGGCGAGGAAACCGTCCAGGTGCGCGCCACCAGCTCACACTACAAGACCGTAACCGATAGCTACACCCTTAAGGTGAGCCCGGCCGAGGTCACGGTAAGCATCGAGGGCGACATCCAAACCTCGTTCTACAGCGCTCAAGAACAGCGCGTTGAAGGCTATACCGTAAGCGCACCCAAAGACTCTAAGTACGACACCGGCAATGTAGTGCTCACCGGCAAGGAGGCTAAGGCGGCTGGCACGACCGTCGGAACCTACTGCATGGGTCTTGAGGGCAAAGACTTCAGCAACAACGACCCTAACTACAATGTGACCTTCAAAGTCTCCGACGGCAAGCTGACCATCGAGCAGGCTAAGGTAACCGCGAAGATCAAGGGTACCTCTGCCACCTGCACCTACGACGGCGAAACTCATACCGTAAACGGGTTCGAGGTCACCGAGGTAACCGATGAGTCGGGCGCTGCCACCAACCTCTACGACACCAAAAAAGTGCAGCTTAGGCCCGGCAAGGAAGCAAAGGCCAGCAGCGCGAATGCGGGCACCTACCAGATGGGCCTGACCGGCGGCGATGATGGCTCCTTCCAGAACGCCGACGGCAACTTCGACGTGACCTTCGTGGTCGCTGAGGATGGCGTGCTTACCATCAACAAGGCCAAGGTGACTGTCTTCGTCGAGGGCGCCTCCGAAACCAAGACGTACAACGGCGAAGAGCAGAAGGCTGAAGGCTACAGGGCCACCGGCATCACCGGCGAGGCGGCCGGCAAGTACTCGCTCGATGGCGATATCGAGCTGAAGGAGGGCGCGGCCGTCGCCAAGGGCACCGAGGTGGGCACCTATCGGATGGGCCTGACCGGCGATTCCTTCGTTAACAAGAACGGAAACTTCGAGGTTGCCTTCAATGTGGCCGAGGACGGCAAGCTGGTCATCGAGCAGGCCGACACCATGACCGTCTCCTGCGAGGGCTACGCCGGCACCTACGACGGCGAGGAGCACGCCCCGACCGCCACGGCCAACGTGCCCGACGGCACCGCTGCCACCGTCGAGTACTCCCTCGACGGCGAGAGGTGGGTCGGCGATGCCCCCTCGATCAAGGACGCCGGCGAGAAGACCGTGTACGTGCGCGCCACCAACTCGAACTACGTAACCGCCGAAAGCAGCTACACCCTGAAGGTTGCCAAGGCCAAGGTGACCGTCAGCGTTGCCGGCAACACCGAAACCGCCACCTACAACGGCGAAGAGCAGTCCGTCGAGGGCTATAAGATGACCGGCGTCGAGGGCGATGCCTCCGACGTCTACCTCCCCAAGAGCATCGAGCTGAAGGAGGGCGCGGCCGTCGCCAAGGGCACCGAGGTGGGCACCTATC
>CAVAUO010000211.1:0-3029 GCA_963591685.1 Escherichia coli | reverse complement strand
AGTGGTCGGCAAGAAGCTCGTTAGGGATGCCCTTGGCCGCGGCGTCCGGACAGTCCTTGAAGATCTGGCGCATCTGGGCGTTGAGGAAGGTGCGGAAGCTCGAGAACATGTAGCCGGATTCGGGGTTGCGGGCCAGCACGCGGCCAATTGCCTCAGCGTTATCCTTTGTGAAAAGGTAGATGCGATCGAAGTAGAGGTAGAGCATCTCGTTTTCCGGCGCGTGGCAGTACTCGGAAAGGCCGATTCGCTCTGCCAGCGTGAGCCAGCAGTAGCCCAGCAGGTCGTACTTGTCGTCGAAATAGTTATAAAAGGTGGCGCGGGGGTACTGCGCGCGCTCGCACAGCTCGCCCACGGCGATTTCTTCGAAGGGCTTCTTGGCCAGCAGCGCAAACATCTGCGAGCTGAAGGCGTCCAGCGTGCGCTTCGCCCCGCGCGTGAGCGGTTTTGTGAGGTCGCGTTTCATAGCGCTCCTTTTTGCAGAATCGCGGATATGTCCAACATTGGACGTGGCATCAATTCTGCAACTTGAAATACCCGCCCCTGAGCTTTTAGATAATTGCATGAACTTTTGCATATGTCCAACTTAAAACGTCTGTCAATCTGGAGGACCGCATGAGCATCGCAATCATCACCGGGGCTTCGTCGGGGCTTGGCACCTGCTACGTCGACGCCGTTACGCGGGTATTCCCCGAGGTAGACGAGCTATGGCTCATTGCCCGAAGGGAAGAGCGCCTACAGCAGGTCGCCGCAGCGCACCCCGACAAACGCTGCGTCGTAATCCCAATGGACATGACCGACATGAATTCCTACGAGGCGCTTGCCCAACGACTCAAGCGCGAGAAGCCGCAGGTCCAACTGCTGATCAACGACGCCGGTATGGCCGGCGGCGCCCCGTTTGAGGAAATGGACCTCGACCACATGCTCAAGATAATCGACCTCAACTGCAAGGGCGCAACAGCCATCACTAAAACCTGCCTGCCCTACATCGTTGATGGCGGCACGATATTGGAAGTGTCGTCCACCTCGGCATTCGTTCCCAACACGAACCTCATCGTTTACTGCGCATCAAAGTCGTACCTCTCGGCGCTGTGCCTAGGCCTTCGCGAGGAGTTGCGCCACCGCCGCATCAACGTCTGCGCCGTGTGCCCGGGCCTCATGCTCACGGAAATGAGCAGGAACGGCGATATGATCGAGCTCACCGATGGCCAGAAGCGCCTGCCGGTCATCGACCCCAAGGTCGCGGCGGTCAAGTCGCTCAAAGCGGCAAAACGCGGCCACGCCGTCTACACCACGGGGGCACCCTATAAAGCGTACCGTTTGCTGGCCAAACTCGTACCGCACACGGTCCTAGTCAGGTTCGCAGGATTGGGTTAGGAAAGCGCCAATGATCATCTACTTCTCCGCCACGGGCAACAGCCGCTACGTTGCCGAGCGCATTGCCGCTGCAACGGGCGATATGGCAGTTTCTATCGCCGATTGCAGAGCCGACAGCACCCTCTTGCCCGCCGGCCAAAACGAACCCATCGGCATCGTCTCCCCCACCTACGCCTGGGGCCTGCCCATTATCGTTCGCGAGTTCCTGCAGCAGCTAGAGCCTGACCCTGCTCCGGACTATCTCTGGTTTACAGCCACCTACGGCACCACGCCAGGACAAATCGGTCATTTCGCTCAGAATATCTTGCGCAGGAAGGGCCTCTCGCTTTCAGCGCGGTTCAGCGTAAAGATGCCGGACACTTGGACGCCGCTATTCGACCTGAGCGATCAAGCCAAAGTGCGAAGCATCAACGACGCTGCCGAACCACAAATAGATCGAATCATCGCCAAGGTTCGCGCTCGTGCCCACGGCGACTTCATGGACCGCAAGATGCCACTTCTCCTGAGCAAAACGGTTCACGCCCTGGAGTACGCCGCCATGCGCCGCACCAGCCACTTCGCGGTCGAAAACTCCTGCATCGGCTGCGGGCTGTGCGAGCGCAACTGCCCCGCATGCGCCATCGAGATGCGCGGCGAGCGCCCCGCCTGGGTCGCCGACCGCTGCGTCATGTGCCTTGGTTGTCTGCACCGGTGCCCCAAATTCGCCATTCAATACGGCAACCGCACCAAGCACCATGGTCAATACACGCACCCAAGCCTGCGCCAGTAGACCTTGCCGAGGCCGGCACCCGCCGCCGTAAGCGCTTCTTGAAGGTGAGCGCTGTCCAACAGGTGCTGAAGCCAAGCTGCTGCGCGAGCAGAACGACCTTCTCGCCGCATCAATCAGGCTATCGAGGGCGGGCGCTTTTCATGCCACAGGCAGGCCTCGCCCTATGCGTGCTCACACACAAACGCCCAAGGAGGAATAGCCTATTGCCAGGCTATTCCTCCTTGGGTACCAAGTTGCTGAAATACTCCGTGCGGCCGGCAAGCACGTCGTCGTAGTAGCTCTGTTTCCAGTCGATGTAGTCGATGCTGGCTTGCACCTCGGCCAGCTGCGCAACCAGGTGCTCGCGCTTTTCTTCCAGCATCTCCTTACGCTCGGGAATACTCCCCTCTCCCTCCAAGCACAGCTCAAGGTATTCGCGCATCTCGGCGATACTCATGCCGCACCTCTTCAGGCAGGTCAGGCTTTTGACCCACTCCAAATCGCGCTCGTCGAACACGCGGCGGTTGTTCTTGTCGCGTTTGACGTTGGGCACCAAGCCCTGGTTGCAGTAGAACTTGAGCGTCTGGTAGGTCATATCCGCCTCACGGCACGCTTCCATCATAGTGAAGAGCTTGCCGCTCGCCTGGACCTTCTTGGGAGCATTCGCTGCTGCTGCCATTTTCTTCGCCACAACTCCTTCAATTTCGCTATTTCTCTTGACCGATAGTAACTATCGGTTGCTATAACCGCATTGTCAAGAGAACCCGACAGCGAAAAGAGGCAACCATGGCTTTCGATCAAAACGACATGATGTACGTGGAGCTTTCCAACGGCGTAAAGATGCCGCAGCTCGGCTACGGCGTGTACCAGGTAACCCAGGAAGAATGCGAGCGCTGCGTGCGCGACG
>CAVAUO010000210.1:0-3056 GCA_963591685.1 Escherichia coli | reverse complement strand
AGCTTCGATTTCCTCAGGATCATAGCTTGTCGGAAGATACAGGAAAGGTAGCTTGAAGGCATTCGCAAGATACTCCCCCGCTTCCCTCCAAGCGGTTGTTGTGGCGATGACGACAGCGCTGGAAGCCGAGTCCAGGAACTCATCGAAACCGGGAAGATCGGCGACGCTGCGGACCCACTCGATACCGTCAAGATCAAGATAGGCTTTGAGATCGTTGTCATCGGCAAGTACCTCGTTGCTCAAGACGAGGATCCCGCTCGGGCGCTTCTCCGCGCCGCTCCCGTCATCGCTTCGCTTGGCGTTCCCACTGGAAACCTCGTGCTGAGGAACCGTTTTTACAAGGCCATCCTCCCCAACGCCCTGCTCGAGCATCTTGAAGAGGGATTTCCTGATATGGAAGCGATCCCCGCCGGGCACGTTCTTGCGCTGAGGGCCGGGGATGTTCCCCACCGCCATGCGGTTCGCCTCCACATGGGCGAAGCAAAGGCCCGTGCGCTGGTGCAAGGTCCAGCAAAGCGCCTCGATGTCGATACCCAAGAACGCCGTCTGACATGCCGAGCACAGCACGAAACCCCTGATGGTGGGATCTTTTGCGGAAAGCTCCAGCACCGCCTGCTCGACCAAATCCTCTGTGCTGCCGAGGGAGCTCTGCACATCATCGATGACGAGTATCGAAGCGCGCGGGTCGTCGAAAACGGAACCGAAGGTATGGCGCGCGCACTCGAGCGGCCCGAAGAAGAGGACGTGCGTTTGCGGCAACAGGAAGTACAGCGAGCGCATGTGCCCACCTGCCTGCTCTGAAGCTTGAGATGAAAACGGTGCAAGACGCATGAAGGTCCAATCGAAGAAGCCGCGGATGAAACCGATGGAGCAGCTGCACGCAAGCAGTCGTCCCAACTTGGCACGAATATGGGAAGCAAGGATATTTTACAAGTGATGCTCAGGGAAAAGAAAAAGCCCGCTACAGCAGGCTTGGACGTTCAGTGGTGGAGGTAAGGGGGCTCGAACCCCTGACATCCGGCTTGCAAAGCCGACGCTCTCCCAGCTGAGCTATACCCCCATCTTGCTGGAAATATCAATAAACGCCCCGGAGGCGACTCGGCCCACTCCGGGGCGTTTATTACCAAAAAGATGGTGGGCCTTAGAAGATTCGAACTTCTGACCTCACGATTATCAGTCGTGCGCTCTAGCCAACTGAGCTAAAGGCCCCTAAAACACGCAGGAATGTATATTGCCATAAATCCTTGCGATTTCAAGAGTCAATTTACAAGTTCCAAGCGCACGGTCAATCAACGCCTGCAGCAAGTATAGCAAGCTGGTGTTTTCCATGCTCATCAATGATTAAAGGGGGCAAACCGGCAGGGTGAGCGGTCATGCGGATGAAACAGTTCGGGCCACCCTCGAAGAAGGTGGCCCGAACACAGGCGATCTTGCGGTGAATCCTAATCGGTGGTGTCGATCAGGTCGTCCTCGTCGCCCTCAACGTCCTCTGCAGGCTTCGCATCGGCGAAGGAACCGGAGATCTCCTCGGTCAGAAGGGATTTTTGGCCTTCGATGATGTCCTTGTCCTGCTTGGGCTTGTTGCCGCCGGCGACGCGCGCCACGGCAACGACGCGGTCGGCGTCGTCGACGTTCATGACCTTGACACCCTGGGTGGCGCGCCCCAGCTCGGAGATGTCGCCGGCCTTGACGCGGATCATGACGCCTTCCTCTGAGACGATCATCATCTCGTGCTTGTCGTTGATGACCTTCATCGCCGCGAGCTGACCCTTCTTGTCGGTCAGTTTGATGGTGCCGACGCCTTGGCCGCCGCGGTGCTGGGTCGGGTACTCCTCGACCTTGGTGCGCTTACCGTAGCCGCGCTCGGTGATGACGAAGAGGTCGCTGCCCTCGGGCGCGATCTCCATGCCCAGGACGCGCACGCCGCTCTTGACGTCGACGGTGATGCCCTTGACGCCGGAAGTGTCGCGGCCCATGGAGCGGGCCTCGGACTCGTCCCACTTGATGGCCTTGCCGGCGCTGGTGACCATCATGACCTTCATGTCGGGCTTCACGCGGCGCACGGCGATGAGCTCGTCGTTGTCCTTGAGGTTGATGGCGATCAAACCGCTGGAGCGCACGTTCTTGTACGCGGAGAACGCGGTCTTCTTGATCATGCCGTGGCTGGTGGCGAAGAGCAGGAACTCGTCCTCAGGGAACTCGCGGGTGTTGATGACCGTGGCCACCTTCTCCTCGTTCTCGAGCGGGAGCAGGTTGACGATGGCCGTGCCGCGGGCCTGGCGGCTGCCCAGCGGGAGCTGGTGCACCTTGAGCCTGTAGACCTTGCCCTTGTTGGTGAAGAACATCATGTAATCGTGTGTGGATGCCACGAAGAGCTGCTCGACGAAGTCGTTCTCCTTGAGTTTGACGCCGCTCATGCCCTTGCCACCGCGCTTCTGCTGGCGATAGGTGGCAACCGGGAGGCGCTTGACGTAGCCGGCGCGGGTGATGGTGACGACCATGTCCTCATCGGCGATCATATCCTCGATGTCCAGGTCGCGGGCCTCGTCGGAGATGTCCGTGCGGCGCTTGTCGGCGAACTTGCGCTTGATCTCGAGCATCTCGGTCTTGATGATGTCCTTGACCAGGTTGTCGTCGGCGAGGACGCGCTTGTAGTAGGCGATCTTCTCGCGCAGCTCGGCCAGCTCGGTCTCGATCTTCTCGCGCTCCAAACCGGTGAGGCGTCGCAGGCGCATCTCGAGGATCGCGTTGGTCTGCGCCTCGGAAAGGCCGAAGCGCGACATCAAATGGGCGCGGGCCTCGTTGTCGTCGCGGGAGCTGCGGATGATCTGGATGACCTCGTCGATGTTGTCCAGAGCGATGACGTAGCCCTCGAGGATGTGGGCGCGCTCCTCCGCCTTGCGCAGCTCGTAGCGGGTGCGGCGGGTGATGACGTCCATCTGATGGTCGATGTAGTGGCTGAGCATCTCCTTCAGGGAGAGCACGCGCGGCACGCCGCCGACCAGGGCCAGGTTGATGATGCCGAAGCCCGTCTGCAGCTGGGTGTGCTTGTAAAG
>CAVAUO010000209.1:0-3148 GCA_963591685.1 Escherichia coli | reverse complement strand
AACCAGTACCTCTACCCGCGCTTGCGCGGCATGTGGAGTCATCTTGCCGCCAACAGGATGGGTGGAGGCGTCGGTTCGCGCTTCGGCGAGGGCGAGTCGCAGCTCGAGGTGGACAGGCGCCTCGTCCGCAAGCGCATATCGCGCATCAGGCGCGAGCTTGCCGGCCTCGCTTCGAGTCGCAGGACGCAGCGTGCGCGCCGCAACGCGGGCAACGTGTTCAGGGTCGCCTTGGCCGGCTACACCAATGCGGGCAAATCCAGCCTCATGAACCGGCTGACGGGGGAGACCCTGCTCTCCTACGACAAGCTCTTCGCGACCTTGGATTCGACGACGCGTCAATTGACTTTGCCCGGCAAGGTCAACGCCACCCTCACCGACACCGTCGGCTTCATCCAGAAGCTCCCGCACAACCTCGTCGAGGCGTTTCGCTCGACGCTCGACGAGATCCGCGAGGCCGACCTCGTCCTAGTCGTCGCCGATGCCGCGAGCGCGCAGTGCGATGCGCAGATCGCGTCGGTGCGCGAAGTGCTCGGGCAGATAGAGGCTTGCGATATACCTTCCTTGCTCGTGTACAACAAAATCGACTTGCTGACGGACGTTGAACGGCAGCATCTTGCCGATCTGCACCCGGATGCGCTGCTCGTCTCCGCCAAGGAGGCTGCGGGCATCGAGGAGCTTGTCGGCGCCATAGAGGAGGAAGCCTTCGCGCTCAGCCCGCTCATGCGGGTCTGCATACCCTACGACAAGGGCAGCCTGGTGGAGAAGGCGCACAGGGAGTGCGTGATCGTCGATGAGGGCTATACGGCCGAAGGAACCTGCCTGAGCATGCGCGTCCCGCCGGCGTTCATCGATGTGTTCCGGGCGTACGAGAGCGCCTGAGCGGGTGGGGCGGATCGGGCAAGGCCCGACGACTTGCGGCGCGTTTCGAACCTTGGGCGCTGCGCGCCCTTGCTCTGCGCTGAGCCGAAGAAAACGATGACGCGCCCGTGCTTGAGGACATGCGGCTGTCCAAACACTGAGCGTGTTCTTATTCCTTTTTGCTGTGAGCGGACGCCTTTTGTTGGGGTGCGCACCTTACATGCGCCTGAAGAGCCCGGTGACGACCCCGAGGATCTTGACGTCGCGCGTGTAGATGGGCTCCATGGACGCGTTCTGCGGCTGCAAACGAATGCAGTCGTGCTCGCGGTAGAAGGTTTTCACCGTGGCGCTGTCATCGAGCAGGGCGACGACGATATCGCCGTCATCGGCCGTTTGCTGCTCTTTCACCAAGAGCGTGTCCCCGTCGAAGATGCCGGCTTCGATCATCGACTCCCCTGAGACGGTGAGTAGGAACGAGCTGCTGTCGCCGAATATGGAGACGGGGAGGCTGACCTCCTCCTCCACGTTGGACTCCGCCAGGATGGGGGTGCCGGCGGCGACGCGCCCCACGAGCGGCAGGGTGATGAGCGAGGCGCCGTTCGCATCGTGGGATGGGGCGCTGCTTGCCGTTGCCGCAGGTGCGGTGGGCTCTTTTGACTGCGAGGTGAGCGAGACCGAGCGGGACTTTGCCCCATCGCGCTTGATGTAGCCCTTTTCGACCAGGGCTTTGATGTGCGATTGCACGGTGGAAGGGGAGCGCAGGCCGAGTGCGTTGCAGATCTCCCTGACGGTAGGGGGGCACTGCTTTTCCGCAAGGCAGTGCCGGATGTAATCGAGCACTTCCTGCTGGCGTTTTGTCAGACCTGCTTCGCTCATGTTCGCCTCCAAGCGTTCTTTTCCTCGCTAGAGTGTAGGGCATTTTGACCGCTAACACAAACAAATGTTCGTTTTTCACTTGAAACGTACATTTGTTCGGGTATTATATGAACAGAACAGATGTTCGGTTTACGTTCATGTCGCAGCGTCGGCGTATAACATGAGCAGCAAATACGAATGAAGAAGCAGGTGATGGTCATGGCAATCTCATATCCGACTTTCGGTTCCAGCGCGCTCAAGCCCGTGGTAGGCGCAGCGCCTCTCCATGTCATCGAGGGTTGCCAAGGACATGAGCCTTCAGCGCGCCCGTACCTCGAGTCCGTCTTCTTCGACGACCCGGCCCATCCGCTGCGTCCGTACACCGAGGTCGATGCCATGCTCGACGGCGCCTCGTTCAAGCTGTCCGTTTCCAACAAGGACAAGGTCGTCGCCGGCGCATCCGCCTTCATCGGCACCTTGCTCTTGTGCATCCTCCCGTTCATGTGCTGAGCGTCCTTCGCAGCCTTGTTCACGAGCAGGACCGTGCGCTGTCTCTTTATTTGCCAGATGCACAATATCTTGTGCGTCTTTCAGATGTATATCCTTTATGACATCTGTATCTAGGGTTAGCGGGTGTGCCTAGGTCTGCTACACTGAAGCGGTCTTTCAACTCCTATGTTTCAGGGGGCTCGCATGCTTTGCCCGAACTGCGCTTGCAAGGATTCCAAGGTCATCGATTCCAGGCCTTCGCAAGACGGAACCACCATCAAACGCAGACGCGAATGCGAGGCATGTGGCACGCGCTTCACGACGTACGAGAAACGTGCGGAAGAGCCCGTCATGGTGCTCAAGCGCGACGGCCACGTTGAGCCATTCGACCGCTCCAAGCTGTTGAAGAGCCTGCTCACCGCCACGGCTAAGCGCGATATCTCGCTTGGGACGCTCGAAAACCTTGTGGACGCCCTCGAGGACGACATCCGCATCAAATCAAAGGGGCCCATATCGTCTTCCGTTCTTGGCGATAAGATCTTGGAGCGCATGTGGAAGCTCGATCAGGTTGCCTACGTCCGCTTCGCATCCGTGTACAAGGATTTTCAGGATCTTGAGGAGTTCAATCAGGAGCTTGCCCGTCTGGCGCATGGGGATGCTGTACTAAATTCATGAAAACGGTCATGTTCAGGCTGTCCTAGGTCATTTATCGGGAGAAAAGGCCTTAGAATCGATTTGAGAGCCTCGTTTGAAAAACACCAACTTTGACCTGCGGAAATACTAAGCCATTATTGCTAAACGGCACGTTTTGGACTGAAAAGGAGATTTTCGTGAGCAAAAGCATACGCATGGAGCTGAAAAAGCTCGACAAGGGGCTGCCCACGCCCAAGTACGCGAATCCGGGTGATGCGGGCTTGGACCTGTACGCAGTCGCTGATTGCACGAT
>CAVAUO010000208.1:0-3289 GCA_963591685.1 Escherichia coli | reverse complement strand
ACGTCATGGTGGGGATATTCCTCCATGTTCAAGCTGCTCGATGAGCTGATGGGCGGGATTGGATCATCCTCAGGGAGTGCGGACCGTGAGGAAGGGGGTGTCGAATCATGAAGGGGCTGTGGTTGAAGCACGTGCCTTTTGCGTCAGACATCAGCGGGTGCATGTCCGTCTTCGCGCAATCCTCGGCCTTGGTCGTGTCCCAAGACTCGAACGGGAGTGTTTCCTGCCTGCGCAAGATACTCGACCTTGACGCCCTGCCCGCCTTCTTCGATTCGGTGGATTTAAGCGATTTGAGCTATGCCGGCGGTGACGAGGGCAGGTTCCATCAGCGCCTCGTGGACATGTTCAACGAGTTCAACACCGGTATGGGCGGCAAGGAGGACGGAGACAGCTTCATCGTTTTGCTCAACGGTCCCGTCGCCGCCTTGCTCGGGGTCGATTTGAGAAGCCGCGCCCAAAACCTCTCCGCTGCGCTCGGTCATACGGTGTTCGCCATCGAGACGACGGGCAACGAGTATTACGACAAGGGCATCGAGCTGGCATACCAGGAGATCGTCAAGCAGATTCCCCCATCGAACATCAAGCGCGAAGGCATCCTTCTCCTCGGTCTCAATCCCCTTGATTTCCCCGACCCAAGCTTCGTGCAGCCGCTGCGCGCATCTTTGGACGAAGGCGGAAAGCGGGCGGTCAGCGACCTGGGCTATTCGGACTCCCTCGATGCATGGGGGCAGCTTTCCGCTGCCGAATCGTCCATCGTCATGTCCGCAAGCGGTCTGCGCGCGGCACGCAAGCTGCAGCAGGAGCGGGAGCTTTCATTCACCCGCATCGACGAACTGGATTCTTGGGATGTCTGGGTGCAGGGGCTCGACTTGTCCTTCTGCGGTAAAACCCTGGTCCTCGGCGAACAGCTGCAATCGAATCTGCTGCGACGTTTGCTGCGCAAGGCGGGCGTCGAGCACGTCAACGTCGCAAGCTTCTTCATCTGCGACAAGGTGTGCCGCGAGGATGGCGACGTCAAGCTCGCATCGGAATCCGATTTGGTAGCCTTGATAGCCAGCGGCTACAGCACCTTCATCGCGGACGCCTCGTTCGCTTCCTTCGCCGGCGATTGCAGGTTTTTCGCGTTGACGCACCTCCCCAGCGGGATGCGTGTATACGACGGCGGTTCATTGTCGCAGCAGTGGTTCCATGACTTGGCGGCCGCGTGCGAGTGATCTAGCCTGTCGCTTCGCCATGCTCGAGCAATCAGCTTGAGCAAAACTCGCCGGCGATGTGAGAATGGGTACGGACATAAGGGGAAGAGAGGTTTCATGCGTCAGATAGCGGTGTACGGCAAGGGCGGTATCGGCAAGTCGGTGACGACGCAGAACCTTGCCGCCGCACTTGCCTCCTCATGCAAGCGCCGCGTTCTCCTGGTGGGATGCGACCCCAAGGCGGATTCCACCCGGCTTATTCTCGGCCGTATGCCCAAGACCACGGTCCTCGATGTTCTCCGCCAAGTGGATGCCGACGAGGTGGAGGACGAGATGTTCCTTGAGCAGGGATTCGCCGGCATCTCCTGCGTGGAATCGGGAGGGCCGGAGCCGGGTGTCGGCTGCGCCGGCAGGGGCATCATCGCCGCCATCGAGCAACTGGAGTGCAGCGACGTGTACCGGGAGGACCCCGATTACGTGCTGTACGACGTCCTCGGCGACGTGGTCTGCGGCGGCTTCGCCGTGCCGATCCGCGAGGGCAAGGCCAAGGAGATATACATCGTCGTCAGCGGCGAGTTCATGTCGCTCTACGCCGCCAACAACATATGCAAGGGCATCGTCCGCTACGCCAACACCGGCGGTGCGCGCCTGGCCGGCATCATCTGCAACTGCCGCAACGTCGACGCCGAAGCCGAGTTGGTCAACGTGTTCGCGCAGGGCATAGGCAGCTCCGTCATCTGCTCGATACCCCGCGACAACATCGTGCAACGTGCGGAGGTCAAGCGCCGAACCGTCATCGAGCACGACCCCGAAAGCGCGCAGGCCGCCGTGTACCGCAAGCTCGCCCGCATCGTTGACGGCCAGCCGCCCTGCGTCGTGCCCGAGCCGATGGACGCCGAAGAGCTTGAGAGCCTGATGGTGGAGCACGTGGGGTAAACGCGCCTCAAAAGGAAAGCTCCCCGCGGACCGCTTTCGGCCTGCGGGGAGCTTTCGGTTTCAGTGGTTCGTCGCTTTGCGCCTACGCCGCTTCCTTGTCCTTGGGGAACTCGCCCTTTGTGCGCATCAGACCCTTTTTGATGCGCTGCTCCATGCGCTTGACGGAGCCGGGGGTGGAAAGCGCGATGAAGCTTCCGCCGCGCGGGTCGGCGGTGAGCGCCTGCTCCTCGTTGAATTCGATCGTCTTGACCATCTTCACGATGGCGGTGCAGCAGCGCGCACCCTTGGCCAGCGCTTCTTCAACGGCCTGCAGGCAGACGTCCCTGCGGTAGACGGCCATGAAGGGCTCGAGCCCGTGGCGGGTGTGGGGGATGGCCAGGTCGGCACCCGTCTTCTTGATGAGCGCGAGCTCGTATCCGACGATGTTGGCCGACGGGAAGGGCATGTCGCCCGCCACGATGGCGACGTACTCGTTGCTTGCCGCTTTGAGCGCGGTGCGTATGCCTTCCAGGCTGTTGCCCTTGTAGCGGCCTTCCGCCTTCTTCTCAACATCATCCACCACGATCTTCACGTCGGTGAGCTCGGCCTCGAGCTTGCCGGCCTTGTTGGTGGTGACGATCATCTCGTCGGCGATGCCGCTCATGCGGTGCAGCGCACGGTGAATCAGGCGCTCCTCCATGAATTCCGCGTTGACCAGCGCGTCGCCCCCGGCTTGGACCGCGACGGTCAGGTTGCCCTTTTTGCTCATTGCATTCTCCTTTATCATAATTAATGATAATAGTTTCTACTATCAGGTTACACGATTAATCAAAAAACTCAATAAACTTTTATCAAAAAATGTGATAAGTCCGTTAAATGGCAGGAATCGGTGCTTTTTCCGTGTGTTTTTGGGCGGGAAAAGCGCTTGGGAGCTTTGTTTATCGCGTATCACGGCGAAGTCCGTTGATGAAAAGCTCGCGGGCCCGGGAGGTCGGGCTGTTTGCGAGGGGAGTGCCCGGACCACTGCTCGATTCTCTAATGAAAGACCTTGCGCACCCCGGGGACCCTCTTGAACAGTGCGACGCATCCGCTGCAAATGGCGAGCTGTGCGGCAAGGTGCGCGGCGGCAAGCGCGTTCCCGGCAAGGCCCGTGAGCGCAAGGACCTTGAGCAGGCCGAGGC
>CAVAUO010000207.1:0-3527 GCA_963591685.1 Escherichia coli | reverse complement strand
CTGCAATCCCGCTGCTTGCCGCTCTATGCGTCGTGCCTGTTGCCATTAAGGCCAAGTCCTTGGTTTGGAGCATAGTCGTCGGCGTCGGGGTCTACGCGTTCCTCTTGTTCCTGCTCCCGTTTTAATCTGGTTTTAGCCGCTTAGTAGTGATAGGATTGCTCGAGGCACAGAAGCGGCTTCGGTTCGCTCGTTCTTAAACCTTCTGGCTAAACTTTTCGTTTAAGTGAAATTAGGTTCTTGCGTCCTACGTAAGTTGAACGTATAATGTCCAGCTGTGTCTTTAGCATTTGATGGCTTCGGTCAACGATAATATAGAAGGAACTAACATGGACATCATCCGCGCAATCGAACAGCAGCAGATCAACCCCGATGTTGCCGAATTCAACGTAGGCGACAACGTGAAGGTTCACTATCTCATCAAGGAAGGTAACCGCGAGCGTATTCAGGTCTTCCAGGGTGATGTTATCCGTCGTCAGGGCGAGGGTTCCCGCGAGACTTTCACCGTCCGTAAGATCAGCTTCTCCATCGGCGTTGAGCGCACTTTCCCTGTGCACTCTCCCAAGATTGCCAAGATTGAGGTTACTCGTCGCGGTGATGTTCGTCGTGCGAAGCTGTACTACCTTCGTGATAAGGTGGGCAAGGCTGCCAAGATCAAGGAAAAGGCATTCTAGGATTTATTGCTTCCTTTTTGAGGCGCGGTACCAGTGGGTGCCGTGCCTTTTTTGTTTTAGGAGAAAACTATGGCGCAAACGATTTCCGATATTAAAGCGCGGCTGAAGGCAGCGGATCGCGCAGAATTCGATATCCTTGAGTACTCTCTTCGCGGTGATACGCGCAAAGGTGTTCAGGCCGCCCTCGCTCAAACGAGAAAGCGCTTTGAGACTGCAGAAGCCGAAGGGGCACGCCTGAAATCTTTGTACGATTTCGAAGAATCCCTGGCATCGGACGGTGTGGTCCTTGGTTTGGATGAAGTTGGCAGAGGTCCCCTTGCCGGACCTTTGACGGGTGGCGCTGTCGTCTTGGACAAAACGGCCAAAAGGGTCGAGGGACTGAACGACTCGAAGCAAATTCCGGAGAGTCATCGTGATGCTGTGGCTGAAGCCGTAAAGGAATCAGCGCTGGCTTGGGCAATCGTTCATGTTTCTCCATCGGACATCGACGCGCACGGTATGACAGCCTGTCTGAAAAAGGCTTTTAAGCAGGCTATAGCCGATATTGAATCCCAGGGCGTGCATGTTGATGTCGTTTTACTCGATGGTAATCCGTTGCATATAGATCCGCGCGAGATAAACGTCATCAAGGGTGATGCAAAGTGCGCATCTATTTCTGCCGCCTCTGTGATAGCCAAAGTTGAGCGCGATCAGATCATGCGAGATTACGATAAGCAGTATCCCGGTTACGATTTTGCTTCTTCCAAAGGCTACGGTAGCGCCCATCATCGTCAGGCGATAGCAGAGAAGGGGATCACGCCTATTCATCGCGTTTCTTTTTGCGGAAATTTCTTGCAAGAATCTTTGTTCTGATTTTTTTTCATGTGCTTTTCAAGCCTGCTTCGACCTTAGTTTGGGTTTACTTCAGCTTTCCTTCAAATCAGCTTCCAAGTTCCTGAGTAGCCTTTAGGGCTAACAAGGAAAGGAGCTGTTTCATGAAGAGAAAAGGCAGGCAGCCGGATCAAAAAGCGAAGTGTCTTGGTTCCCTCGAGGAAGATGTTTCCTTTGTCGAGGATACTTATCTAGGTGAGGACCTTGAATCAACCAAGGAGGTTGATGGCGCTGAGGTGCAGCCCATCTCCGATTTTCCGGAGGAGGGGCGGGAATCCGATCCTTCGAGCAATCGCGATTCTTTCGAGCTTACCCCTTATGAGTTGGGCCGTAGAGGAGAGCGTGCTGCGGTGCGTTTTCTTGAGGCCAAAGATTACGAGATTCTTGACGTCAATTGGGCTTGTTTTGCCGGAGAGGCGGACATTGTTTGCTTGGACGGGGATACGCTATGCTTCGTTGAGGTTAAAACCCGTCGGGGCACTACCACGGGATTCCCGGAAGAGGCTATTACTTCCCGCAAGCGTGCACGCTACGAGAAAATCGCTGGTTGTTATTTAAAAGAGCATGATTTCATTGATCTGCGCGTCAGGTTCGATGTCATCTCGATCATGGTAATCGCCGAAAACCGAGCGTTTCTGCGTATGCACATCAATGCCTTTGGCGATGGGTCGCTGGGGTAGACGATGGCAATCCGTTCTTGTTCCTTGGTTAGTGCGACTTTACGCGGTGTATCTGCGATTCCCGTCGATGTCGAGGTTTCGGTCTCTTCGGGCTTGCCCGGCTTTACCGTCGTGGGGATGCCCGATGCTGCTATTCAGGAATCTCGCGAGAGGGTACGAGCTGCTATCAAATCCTGCGGTTTTGAAATGCCTCGCGAGAAAATTGTCGTTAATTTAGCGCCAGGGTCTTTGCGCAAGAGCGGCTCGGGATTTGATTTGCCTATAGCCCTAGGGATTTTGCTTGCAACCTCTCAACTTCCTCATGCTCCGTTTGCCAAGGCCTTGGTTGTTGGTGAGCTTTCGCTTGAAGGCGCCGTTAGCTCTGTGCCTGGGCTACTGTCGTTTCAGCTATGCGCAAAGGAATTGGGCCTTGATCTATTGACGGGGGCTTTGGTTCAGGGAATTTTTCCGCTTGAAGGCGGGCGCTGTCTGAGCGTTTCCACTTTAGGGGGATTGCGAATGGGTGCAGTGGAAGAAGAGCGGAGCTGCTTTACGGCAAAAAATACTTCTCAGGTCGATTTTGCGCAAGTTCGGGGGCAGGAGTTTGCGAAACGCGCTCTTCAGATTGCCGCGGTAGGCGACCATGGTGTGCTCATGGTAGGGCCTCCTGGCTCGGGTAAAACAATGCTCGCGCGTTGTATGGCCGGCATCCTTCCTCCTTTAGACGAGCGCGAGCGTATCGAGGCCGCTCAGGTGCACTCGGTACTGAACATGAGCATAGAGAATATCCTTGCCGGTCAGAGGCCCTTTAGGTCGCCTCATCATAGTGCAACGGCAGCGGGGCTTGTCGGCGGCGGCACCCCAGTAAGACCCGGTGAGGTGTCGTTGGCCCATCATGGGGTCTTGTTTCTTGATGAGTTGCCTGAGTTCAAGCCATCCGTTTTGCAGTGCTTGCGACAGCCGCTTGAGTCGGGCTACGTTTCGATCACGCGGGCGGATGGCGTCTATGAGCTTCCGGCGAACTTTGCTTTGGTTGCCGCGATGAACCCCTGCCCTTGCGGTTATTACGGGGATCAGGAACATGAATGCCTTTGCTCGGAGTCTAGGATTGCGCTGTATCGCAATCGAATCGGTGGACCGCTTTTGGATCGAATCGACGTTCGAATCGATGTTTCACGAGCTGCGCCGGAATCTTACTTCGAGGCGCGTGAGGGTAAAAGTACGGCCGAATTGCTCGAGGGCGTGATGGAGGCAAGGGAGTTCAAGTCGTGGCGTAATGCGCGTGAAGGCGAGCAATCGAGCGGGGGCTTGGATGCAATATTGGATC
>CAVAUO010000206.1:0-3603 GCA_963591685.1 Escherichia coli | reverse complement strand
GCCCGTAACACCCTGAGTGCGGCGAACAAGCGCCTGGGTGCGATCGTCGAGCTCCATACGAACCAAAACGTAGCCAGGAAGAACCTTCTTCTCGGACTCCTTGCGCTGACCGTCCGTCTTGATTTCAGTGACGGTCTCGGAGGGAATCTCGATAGCGAAGATATTGTTCTCGAGGCCTTGCATTTCGCGAAGCTGCTCCAGCGCAGCCTTTACCTTGTTCTCGTATCCGGAGTACGTATGAAGGACATACCACTTTTTAGACATGTCTTACGCTCCCAAGTTCGAGATTGCAAAGAGGATAGGGGTGATGACTCCGTCATCAAGGACGACACAGAACAGGCCGAAGAAGATAAGAGACGCAACGACGACGCCACTCCACTGAATGACATCCTTGCGAGTAGGCCACGTAACGCGGCGCATCTCAGATCGAACCTGCTGAAGGAAATTGGGAGCCTTAGAGGGCTTACCTGAATCAGCCTTCTTAGCTTCCTGGTAAGGCTGGAGCTTCTCGGACTTGCTGCCGTCCTTGCTGCCGAAGAAGCGCTTTTTAGGAGCCTCCTCCTGGACAACGGCTTCGCCCTGCGCTGCCTGAGCCTTTTTGGCCTGGCGATTTGCAGATGCCTTTGCCCTTTGAGTTTTAGACTTCTTTGCCATATAACTTCCTGCTCTGGAAAACCAATTCTCTATAACGCCAAAGAAGCAGCCTGGAGGCTGCTCTTGCTAAAAACAAGCTGGCAGGCCAGGTAGGACTCGAACCCACAACTTGCGGTTTTGGAGACCGCTGCTCTACCAATTGAACTACTGGCCTATTTGGTGCCTAATCTTAACGAGTTTCCTTGTGCAAGGTGTGCTTGTTGCACCACTTGCAGTACTTCTTGAACTCGATGCGATCGGGATTATTCTGCTTGTTCTTCTTGGTCGTATAGTTGCGGCGCTTGCACTCGGTGCAGGCCAAAGTGACCAAAGTACGCATGAATTCTCCTTTAAGTATCTATTCGTGCGCTTGCATTTACACATGATTGCTAACGGAGGGGCCTGCCGCAGCAGACCCCTCCAAGCTAAAGCTAAGTTAGATCAACAGTTATTTGATGATCTTGGTGATACGACCGGAGCCGACGGTACGGCCACCCTCGCGGATAGCGAAGCGGAGGCCTTCCTCCATAGCGATGGGGTGAATCAGCTCGCCGCGGAGCTCCACGTTGTCGCCAGGCATGACCATCTCGGTGCCCTCGGGCAGATGTGCAACGCCAGTGACGTCAGTGGTGCGGAAGTAGAACTGGGGACGATAACCATCGAAGAAGGGAGTGTGGCGGCCGCCCTCGTCCTTGGTAAGGATGTAAACCTGACCCATGAACTCGGTATGGGGAGTAACGGAGCCGGGCTTGCAGAGAACCTGGCCACGGACAACGTCCTCGCGCTTGATGCCACGCATCAAGCAGCCGATGTTGTCGCCAGCCTGAGCCTCGTCAAGAAGCTTACGGAACATCTCGATGCCGGTGCAGACGGTAGTGGTGGTTTCCTTGATACCGACGATCTCAAGCTCGTCGTTGAGGTGGAGGGTACCACGCTCGACACGACCGGTAGCAACGGTACCACGACCGGTAATGGTCATGGTGTCCTCGATAGCCATCAGGAAGGGTTTATCGGTAGCACGCTCAGGAGTGGGGATGTAGGAGTCGATGGTGTCCATGAGCTCCCAGATCTTGTCCTGCCATTCCTTCTCGCCCTCAAGAGCCTTAAGAGCAGAACCCTTGATGATGGGGCAATCCTCGAAGCCGTAGGAATCGAGAAGCTCGGTGACTTCCATCTCGACGAGCTCGATGAGCTCCTCGTCGTCGACCATGTCGCACTTGTTCAGGAAGACAACGATGTAGGGAACGCCGACCTGACGAGCGAGCAGGATGTGCTCACGAGTCTGAGCCATGGGGCCATCGGTAGCAGCGATAACCAGGATAGCGCCGTCCATCTGAGCAGCACCGGTGATCATGTTCTTGACGTAGTCAGCATGACCGGGGCAGTCAACGTGTGCGTAGTGACGAGTATCGGTTTCATACTCGATGTGAGCAATGGAGATGGTAATACCACGCTCGCGCTCTTCGGGAGCCTTATCGATATCTTCGAATGCGGTGAAGTCAGCAGAAGCAGTGCCGTGAGAACCATCGTTCATGGAGAGGGTCTTGGAGATCGCGGCAGTCAGAGTGGTCTTGCCGTGGTCAACGTGACCGATGGTGCCGATGTTCACATGAGGCTTAGTGCGCTCGTACTTTTCCTTGGACATTCTTGCCTCCTTATAGAGAGTCGCCAAAGGGCTAATTACGAATTAAAAGCCTACCATATGGTAGGCGAATTGTGTGGTAGCGGTGACTGGATTCGAACCAGTGACAACACGGGTATGAACCGTGCGCTCTAACCAACTGAGCTACACCGCCAAAAAAAATGGAGCTCGTGACCGGACTTGAACCGGTGACCTCATCCTTACCAAGGATGCGCTCTACCGTCTGAGCTACACGAGCAACTGGTGGGAGTGCTAGGATTCGAACCTAGGAAGGCGTAGCCAACGGATTTACAGTCCGTCCCATTTGACCGCTCTGGAACACTCCCAAGTTTACGCTTGGATCATGTGTAATTTTCAAGCTGCTTGCCCGCTTGAAGCATCGCTGCTTCATTCGAGCGAAGAAGATAATACGTGAGTTGCAAACGAGCGTCAAGAAAAAAATTTATCTTTCCTTGAGTTTTTTCCGGGGCTATCAACAAACATGCTTCGTGCCCTTTCAGCATATATAAAAGGCGGGATCGACTACGAATCGATCCCGCCTTGCTTAATCTGCCTTAATAGAAGCACACACTCTAAATAGTTAGTGTTTTACGCCATGCCGTGCTCGCGAATCAGGCATATCCAGAGCAGCTAGCTGCAAGACATGCGCCAAGCATCGAAAACCGTGAAGATCAGGGCGATACCCGAACCTTGACGCCGATTGGGCTAGCAGTCTTTTTCCATGTAATGGTCGAACTCGTCGAGTATCCCCTGCTCCGGCTTCTTGGTGAGCAAAGACACCACAACGATGCACGCAAGGCTGAAAACGAATGCCGGCAAAAGCTCGTACACGGCGAAGATGCCCCCGAGGCCTGCTATAACCTCGTGCCACAGGAAAACCATCGCAGCGCCGCCGACCATTCCGGCAAGGGCACCCGCGAAATTCGTGCGCCTCCAGTAGAGGCTCATGATGATCAAGGGGCCAAATGATGCACCAAAGCCTGCCCAAGCATACGAGACGACCTTGAAGATCGAGGAGTTCTCGTCCATGGCGATGAACACACCGAAAAGCAGGATGACGCACAGCGTGATACGCGAGCAGATCATAACCTGACGATCGGTGGCGTCGCGCTTAAGAAGGCCCTTGAATATGTTACGTGCAACAGCCGAACCGGAGATAAGAAGGTAGGAAGAACTCGAGGACATCGAGGCGGCGAAAATACCTGAGATTACAAGGCCGCACAAGAAGCTGGGCAGAAGCATCTGAGACAGCACGATGAAGATGTTCTCGGCAGATGCCTGCGTCAAGAAGGTGGTGGGGATGACCGCTCGCCCGATCAGGCCAATGC
>CAVAUO010000205.1:0-3622 GCA_963591685.1 Escherichia coli | reverse complement strand
CCACTACGACTGCATCCTGCTGGGGCCTCAGGTGATGTACCACCTCGACGCCGTCCGCGAGAGAAGCGGCATCCCGTGCGACGTCATCGCCCCACAGGATTATGGAATCGGCAACTGCGCGAACATCTTCAAGCAGATCGACCGCCTGCTGGCCTGTTGAGTGACAGAAGGGGCTCCCGTCGCCGTCCCTTAGGACCTGGGCAAGCCGATTGACGAGGTGCCGCCTCCTCTTGCGGTCCTGTGCGCTAAAGAACGAGGTTCTACGTGCATGAATGGGTGTTTGATGCCATTCGTGGCATCATCCAACTGGGTGAACGCCGACCCGGGCGCCTTTCGCGCGCCCGGGTCGGCACTTGATATCCGCCCAAGACCGGAGAATCCGCGCAGAACCTCGAAAAATCGTTGCGGGGTCCAGGCGAATAGTTGGACGCTTCAGCGAAGGTGGAGGCTGTCGTTAGCGGGTTTCCTAACCGCGTGGGGGTAAGGGTATTGTTGCGAATCCGCATGTCGTGTGGTTTGGTGCTATCTTTAAGGATGTTTTTGGGTAAGACATGCAATCTTTAAAGAAAGGAAGTTGATGATGCAGCTGGTAGACAAACCGCGCCGCGCCCCGCGCATTCTCGCTGCGCTGTTCTCGGCCGTCCTGGCGGC
The DNA here is from genome assembly GCA_963591685.1 of Escherichia coli. GTDB lineage: Bacteria > Actinomycetota > Coriobacteriia > Coriobacteriales > Eggerthellaceae > Anaerotardibacter. The sequence continues at coordinate 2,971 of CAVAUO010000205.1, read as the reverse complement.
CGGCGCACTCGTCTCGGCGGCGCCTACCCTCGCGGCGGAAACCGTCGGGGGGGGGACGGTTCTAGAGAACGCGTCTAAGACTGCGACTGAGCTCGACGGCAACCTCGAGAGCAAGGTCACGCTGTCGTTCCCGGGCAAGCAGCAGACCGCCTCGTCCGACGTCGTGTTCGTGATCGACAAGTCCGGCGCCTCCGCCCAGGAGGAGATTAAGGCCCAGGCCAAGCAGTTCCTTGGCGAGATCAAGGAAGCGGCTGAGTCCAAGGGATTGAACGTCAAGGTCGGAGTCGTTGTCTTCAACTATCAGGGCAACATCGAGCTTCCCCTGACGGACGTCGTCTCCGGTTATGACGACATCACCAAAGCCCTCGACGTCGACCTTCACATGGGCACGAACATGCACGCGGGTCTCCTGGCCGCCAAAGAGGTTCTCGACGCCGATGAGTCCGTGGCTGCCCAGAACAAGCACGTCATCCTGATCAGCGACGGCGCGACTTACCTGTACTGCAAGGACGGCGACTACAAGACCGCCTATACGCGCTCGTTCGGCGACCCCACGAAACAGGTAAACCCCGAATCTGGCAAGTCCTATACGGGTCGGAACATGATGGGCGGCATCTGGGAATATCAGACTCGCGAGTACAACCTGAACAACGCGTGGAAGAAGTTCGACGATGGCACGAACTTCATTTTCTCTCAGGCTATGACAAGCTATACGAAGCTTGGCCAGTACCTTGATTATCACAAGGATAAGGATGCGGCTCGCGGTGACGTCAAATACGACTACATCTATGACGAGGATTCGAGGGATAGCGGGGTTGCGGACGGCAACGAGCTGCCCATCGAGCAGGACAGCGCCGCGAACATCGATGTCGCGTTCTGGAGTGCCGACGAAGTGTTCCAGCAGATGGCCAACAGCGGCTACGACATGAACGTCTACTACCGCAACAATGCCGACTTCGATGGCACGGTGTTCTTGCAGTACCTTGCCAGGAACACCAACAACGGTGAGCTCAACACCGACTTCGAAGAGCTGAAGGCCCAGATCACCGATATGGTCTCCGTCGGTTCGTATCTTGAGGACTACATCGGCGAGGACTTCGACTTCGTCAACGACATCGATAAGATCAGTTTCTCCGTGAACGGCGAGGAACTTACCAAGGTCAAGGTGGGCGCCACAGGCGACAACACCGCTTGCTACATGTTCGGCATGGAGGAAGGGTCCCAGCGCTTCGATTTGACCTACGATCCCGATGAGGACAAGCTTACGCTTCGCGTCTACGAGAGCATCGCTCCCGCTCAGCCGGTCACGCTTACCTACCACGTGGCGCTCGTGAACAAGCCGACCGAGGCCGGCACCTATGAGCTTGCCACCAACAAGTCGGCGACGCTGTATCCCGTCGCCAGCGACGGCACTAAGGGTCCCGAGGTCACGTTCGACGTTCCGTATGTGACCTACGCGGTCCCCGATGAATCTCCCGTTCCTCTTCCCGATTCCACGCCTACTAACGGCTCCAATCAGGCTGCTGCAGCTGAGGACGTGAAGAGCCAGGCGCCGAAGACTGGCGATGCTACATCTGCTGCGCTTCTTGCGGTTGTGACCATTGCGGGTATTGCGGGTGCTAGCGCTTGCGCTGCTGCGAGGTCGCTCAAGCGACGTCGATAAGCTTTAGGCTTTTCGTGGTAGTGCACCGCTGCGAGATCGGTGCACCTTGAACTGCCTCCCATTCCTCGGACTGAAAGCAAGTTCGGTGGAATGGGAGGTTTTTTGTTTGAACGGGCCAACAGGTTGGTTGCGTGCTTTATTGCCCTGTTGGCAATTCTGCTGTATCGCTTGAAATGAAGGGACGGCTCGCTGCAGTGCGGTCTTGCTTGTTTGGCGCAAATGCCGCCATTGCCGCGAGCGTTATGCGGGGCGGCGTGTCGTTAGCTGGCTTATGTGCGAGCGGCGGGGTTTTGGGCGCTATACTTTTTCGGCTGGGATCGCCTTGCTGGCGGTTTTGATTCAATGTTCGAGGCAAGGGGAGTGCGCATGCAAGGCAAGGCTGGCCGTGCCATCGGCAATGCTCTTCGCAACCCCCATTCGCTCGCGCCCCTGGTTATGGCGATGGGTTTTATCGGCGCCTCGTTGCGGTACTTGTTGGAGATGGCCTTGCCCGCAGGCAGTGGCTTTCCCTTGGCAACGCTGACGGTGAACATCTTCGGGTGCTTCGTCTTGGAGATAATCAATGAGCATGTGGCGCTTCGTACCCAATTGCCATCGATGCTGGTGAAATCTATGGGCATTGGCCTTATCGGGGCGTTCACCACTGTTGCTGCGTTTTCTACCGAGAGCCTCTCGCTTCTGCAAAACGGTGCATACGACCTGTTCGCGCTGTATCTGCTTGCAACTGTTGTTGCCACGTTCGCGGCGGCTTGGGCTGGCAAGCTGGCGGCGGAAAGGTTGGGTTCGCGCATGCGCAAAGCCCAGGAAGCGCACGTTGCCAAGCGGGACGATTCCGCTACCCAGAAGGGGGCAGGGAAATGAGCCCGATTGCCCTGCTTCTGGTCGGCCTTGGTGGAGCGGTGGGCGCGCTTTGCCGGCATAAGGCATCCGTGTTCATGAAGCCGAAATGCCAAAGCCCTTTCCCTTGGCCGACCCTTGCCATAAACCTTACCTCCTGCACCATTGCCGGCTGCGCCTTGGCTGCGGCGACGGCGATGGACAGCCTTGCGTTCACGGTACTTACCATGGGCTTTCTCGGTGGCTTTTCCACGCTTTCCACTATGAATTGCGAAGCGGTCGACTGCTTCAACAGGGGAGATGCGGGAATTGGCATTCTGTATCTTGTTGCCACCTACGCAGGAACGCTTGGAGCTGCCGCGGTTGGGTTTGCCGTCACCGCGGCCTTGATTGGATAGGGGATTGCGATAGCCGCAACGGGTTTCGCGATGTGCTAGTCGTTTGGCTCCCAGGTTTTGGGCATCCCCTATG
>CAVAUO010000204.1:0-3634 GCA_963591685.1 Escherichia coli | reverse complement strand
GAACTGGACGCCTACAACGAGCGTCTGTACCAAGAGACCGGTGAGCGCAACAGCGAGCACAGCTGCTGGCAGTACTTCGCTGTGCTGCCGGATATCAAGAGCGTAGGCGTTATGGGCGACGAGCGCACCTACCAGCGCCCCATCATCCTGCGTGCGGTTGAGAGCAGCGACGCCATGACCGCCGACTGGGCGAAGCTTCCCTACGACGTGCTGGCGAAGATCAGCGGCCGCATCGTAGCCGAGGTACCCGGCGCCAACCGCGTGTGCTACGACATCACGTCGAAGCCCCCCGCCACGATTGAGTGGGAGTAGGGTTATGGGGGTACTTTTTACTTTTTTATAAAGATACAACCCCACAACTGATACAATGAACCCCTTGGGAAAGGGGTTCATTATGCGTATATACCAACGTGAAAAATACTTGAAGCGCATGCGCAGCTTCTACCATGACGATGGGATGATCAAGGTGGTCACTGGGGTGCGCAGGTGCGGCAAGTCCTGTCTCATGCAGTCGATTGCGGACGAACTCGTGGAATCCGGGGTCCCGAGAGACAACGTCATCTACATCGACCTCGATTCTCGATCGAACAGGAAAATCAAAACGGCCGATGAACTCGAAGAGCTTATCGACGCCCTGACCCCCAAAGACGCCAGAGGAGTTAGGTATCTCTTCATCGACGAGATCCAAAACGTCGACGAGTTCGAGCTGCTTGTCAACGGCTACCGAACGGATGGCGGCTGGTCCATCTTTATCACCGGCTCCAATTCATACCTTCTTTCCGGGCAGCTAGCCACCAAGCTGACGGGGCGCTACATCGAGTTCGAGGTGTTTCCGCTCGACTTCGCCGAGTACGTCGGCATGAAGCGCTTCCTCGGCAAACCCGTCGACGGCGTTCTCATGAGGGAGTTCACCGAGTACCTTACGCTTGGAGGCTTTCCCAAAGCGTTGGAATACGAGGGCGAGGACGAAAAGCGCGCCTACATCAAAAGCGTCATCCAGGAAATATTCGAGAAGGACGTCAAGCATTCGAACAAGATCAAGAACGTCTCGGTCTTCAATGCGGTCCAGACGTATCTCATCAACAACTTTGGTGCGCCGACAAGCTTGAAGAACCTCCTCGCTCACTTCAACGATGTCGAGAAAATCCCTATTAAGCGAGAGACGCTCAATCGCTATATCCAGATTCTCGTCGACGCAAAGATTCTGTATCGATGCTCGAGGTTCGATCTCAAGTCTCGACGATCGCTCTCTCGCGATGAGAAGTACTACCTAGCCGACCCCGGTTTCTACTTCGCGATGAACACCGACGCGAGAATCAACTACGGTCCATCGCTGGAGAACGTGCTCTATATCTACTTAGTGTCCAGAGGGTACAACTTGTCCGTCGGGCGGATAGGAAAGCTGGAGTGCGACTTCATCGCCCGTAGGAGGAATTCATACGCGTACATCCAGGTTTCGATGAGCATTGCCGACCCCAACGTCGAAGAGCGCGAATACCGGCCGTTCGGCAGCATTCGCGACGGTTACCCGCGGTTCCTCTTCACGCTCGACCCGTTGCTACAGGAGCGCGAGGGCGTGCGCCATCTGAACCTGGTCGATTTCATGGCCGAGGAAAGCGAGCTGCTCGATCAGCGCTGAAGCCGACGGATAACCACAGGAAATGAAAGGAAGAGCCTTGCCTGAAGAAAAGAAGGACCTTACGGTCAAAAGGGACGATTGCTTTCTGACATCCGTTGCCGCTGCCGTCGACCTGATAGAATCCGAGCTGGCCCGTTGCTACGAGAACAAGCACCAGACCCCATATGTGAGCCCGTTCAAGAGCTCGCTTCTGGCCGACCCGCAACCGTACTCGAATGGATACATAACCATCCGTCCGTACTATTGGGGCGGGGATGAAGATATTGCACGTCTGCCCAATCTTGAGTGCGAGGAGTTGCAGGTTTCTTGGTACAAGCATTCGCGTCGCGGGCTTTACGTCAAGCTGGCCGGCGATTCCGCTAATGGGCATAACAAGTACCAGCGCTTGGGCGAAATCCTCTACAAGGCCGTGGAATCCATACGGCAGGATTTTGGTGACGGGCCGTCTTACTAATATCCAAAAGCAAGGGCCTTCAGCTTTGTGACCACGGCGGCCTTTGAGGCTGCTCTAACCGCACATACAGCCTGCATTCGTACATAAAAGGCGGGGGAAGAGCCGATACCCTTCCCCCGCACATCGATTGCAAGCTATGTCACGGCCCCAAACGGGCCGGTCGCAGATCCCGGGAGTGCCGTAGCTGTGCTCGGGATCACGCTCAGTCGCCGTATCTCTACGCGATGTCCTCCTTGCGGGCCATGGCCTGCTCGTAGTCCCTCGTTCCAACGAAGATCTCGTGCTTGTAAGGGTTCACGCCCAGCTTCTTGGCGCGGTACGCCACGTAACCCACGGCGGCGATATTGGCCGCCAACGCGATCACGCTGATGACCAGGTTGACGTTGGGGTCGTTCACGGACTGCACGGCAAAGATGGAGTCGTTTGCGAACATGGGGCAGATCTGGCAGAACATGCACCACAGGCTCAGCGTGTAGGCGCGGTTTTGAATCCAGCCGCCCTTGTTCCAGAGGAAGTTCGCCACAGTGGGCGCCAACAGCAGCGCCAGGCCGCAGTACCAAGAGTGCGTGGGCAGGCAGTTGTAGGTGTAGCAGAAGTTCCAGATGTCATAGGAGATGATGAACACCCAGGTCATGTCCGGCCACAGCATGTCCTGCTTCTTCTTGGACACGTAGATGCCCCACCAGCCGGTCATCACGAAGATGTTGAGGATGCCGGCCACGCCGTTGAACACGTTGTGCCAACCGCCGTTGAGCAGCACGCCTTCGCTGGAGACCCAGCTCGTCCCAAATGCGCGGAAGGCGCTTTCGAAGTCGCTCACCACGGCGATCAAGATGTTAATGGCCACGATGATGAACGGGAAGCACTTGAACCACTCGCTCTTACCCAGGTTACCCCAGTGGTATTTGAGGATGAGGAAGCCGATACAGCCCGCCGTCGCGGCGTAGAGCTTGGCATAGTGGAACCAGCTGTTCATGTACAAGTAGGTGGGGTTGTTGAGCGCCCAATCCGCGCCGCATGCCGCTCCCACGTAGATGGAGATGAAGTAGATGGTCAGTATGGCCGGAACCACCAAAAAGCAGGTGATACCGCCGACCTTGGTGCGACGCGCTATCTCGTTGAAGCCGATGAGCCCGAGGAACACGATGAGCCAGCCGGTCCACTGGTAGACGGCGGTATCGCCATATACGTCAAACAACATGACGCCCTTCCTTTCTTTGCGGCGCGGGCCTCGCGGCTCCCAGAGCCGGGCACTTCCCGCGTCTAATCTATCCCTTCTTGTTATGCCAAGGCCTCGTACTCGCCTGCGGCTGCGCTTGCCGCGGGCGGGACGCTAAGCCTCTTGCACATCCTTGGACGCTGCTTGGCTAGGAACGTTGTGGCCGCGTTCCATGTGCAGCGTTTGGGCGATGATGTCTTCGAGCACGTTGTCGCAAATGTCGCGATGCGTGCGGATGTAGCCGCAAATCCCCAAAATGAGCATGTAGAACGTCTCGTACACATGCTCGATTTTCACGTCGTGGCGCTGGGCGTAGTCGCAG
>CAVAUO010000203.1:0-4082 GCA_963591685.1 Escherichia coli | reverse complement strand
CCCTTATCAGACGCACCGCATCGGATGGTGAAGATCAACGTATTACCGACGAGGAGGGCGAGGACGCAAGCGAGGATGAGAACGTAAACCATAGCCCCGCCTCGCTACAAACCGTAATATGCGACCAAGGCGTTGACCGCTTTCTCGAAGCGCTCCGTCTCGACGAAACCGGGGCAACCTGTCGAAAGCTGATCTCCCTTGCCCGGTTTCAAGATGTTGATCCAAAGCGACCTGTCCCCGATCTTGAAATAGGCCTGGCTGCTCATATTGCCCACCATGACGAACAGGCGGCCTTGATAATCCCCTACCTGAATGTCCTCCACGCGCCCTTGCTCAGAATCAGGCAGACACCCGTCGTCGCCCGAATCCAAGCTTTTCGAGCTTCCATAAGCGGACGACCCCGCTTGCGCGGATTCAGAGAACGACGAAGCCGCCTTCACCCCCGCAACCCCATCGAGGAAATCTTCATATGGCTCATCATAGGCCATCCGCAGGAAATCCTCGGCCGAATCGGAAGCTTGGAGTTGGATCCCGCCCCCATCGAACCCGAGAACCGTTTTGGAGAAGACGGCCATGGCGCCGCCCGTCTTGGCAAATTCGGACTCCTCGACGGAGACGTCGCAATCAAGGACCCTTGCCAAGTCATCCTGGGAGCCTCGTGCCACATGATTGGGCATATAGACGCAAGCAAGGTACAGCGTTGCGCAGGCAATGACGGCAACGGCGATCGCCGCGAGCAGCACGATGCGCCACCTGGCACTCTTGCTCTTGAATGCAAGCTCAGATTCTTCTTCCACTTTGCCCCTCCCTTATCCAGTGCAGCAACCACCGGTCGTAAAGCCAAAATATTCAGCAAGCTTCAGCATTGCACGCTCAAACACTTCAGAGACAACGAAACGCGTGCACCACGTAAGCTCCTTTGCGCTCTCGATTTGCGATATATGAGCCCACAGCAAATGACCATCGAACGAAAAAAGCGCATCACCTGAAAGATTCCCATTCGAGCCAACATCATCGTGCAAGACCACTCTACCCGAGCAGGAGCGAAATTCGACGCGAAGCACCTCCTCCTCTCCGGTCTTTTCCAGCTTTTCAAGGTAGTCGGAGCAGGAGCACCCGAAAGCTGCCTCAAGAAAATCCTCAGCACGGTCAGACGTCCTCAGCTTGATGTTCTCCTCCTCGAAATCAAGAACGAGAATAGGCATGCGCACCAGCTGCCCATCAGCTTTCGCAAACTCAAATTCTTCACTGGAAACATTGCACCCCAGTTCTTTTGAAAAGTTGGCGGAATCCATCACGCCCCCTATCTGTTTTTGAGGACCTGCGCAAAACGCCAGACGGTCCCAAATCCCAAAAGCAGCGCAACCGTGGACACCGGTATAAGCAATCTTTCAAGGTCCGATTCGACAGCATACGTAAGCATGATGATGAGAAAAGCCGAGACCGCCATGGTCCCAAGAGCGCGGCGATTGATCAAAATCTTCTCAAGCGACAGCGCAGCTGCTTTGGAGAAGCCGAAGGCTTTGATCGCTGAAAACAGTCGCAAAACGATGAAGGCATCGAGCCCCATCATGAAAATGCAGAGAATGGCGCTTTCCCACGAACGATAACTGGACGCCCGCCGCCCCAAAACATCATAGGTGTTCGCCGCAAGAAAGATTTCATGCGCGGAAAAGACGGCATCTATCGCAGCGAGCGCAAATGAAACCGCAAAGAAAAACACGGCAAAGCCAACGAGAGCTTTAACGCCTGCATTCTTGTCGTTTTTCTCATTCCCCATGGATCGGACCTCTCTATTTATGGAAATCAGTCACGTCATATGTCGAATTGTCGGTGAACGTACCAGAGTACCCAGGTTCTCCAAGCAAGGTCTTCGAGTTCCAGCCCTCAACCACGTAGTCAGAGGTGAGAGCAGGTGTGGTCCCATCTCCGGAATCCATGACGGATATAACGAAATCCTCCGATAAGTGCTCCCTGAAGATATTGATCAGCTCCGCTTTCCTCACGAGCTCAAACACCTCCAAGATTGTTTTAAAAGCCAAGGCAACGGACATGGCAACAGGAACACCGCACCCTATTTCAGCCGCAATGAATTCCCCCGCTTCTTCGACAGGATCAACCCTCACAGCGTTCATGGCCGAATTGCAAAAATCGCTCTCCAGAAGAGAAAGGACAACGGACGAATAGGAGCCGGAGATATACCATTTCATCATGCAAACCGGGGTCTGCTGCGGACGACACCCTATATCCCGCGGAATCCACACAGCGCCCTTTCCTGAATTCAAGGCGTAGTCTGTGGACAAGCCGATCTGGCATTGCGGATGCGCGTTTCCGTTATGGGCGATCCTGACCTTCACTTTGAACCCGTACCCCAAAGTTATCCTGTGCGTATACGTCCCCTTGAGAACCTCATGAGTGATCATTTTACGAAACACGTCGTTGTCGTATGTTACGTAAACGCACAAACGCGATGCAGCGGAAGCCGTAACCCGAACTATTCTTGCGCCGCCGGTTTCCGTCTCAACGCAATCGACGTGCTCCTCAACTCCACACAGCCCATTATTGGGGCCAAGAGCTATATCGCTCGCATGCACAAGCACGCTGACGCTGGAACCGTTCCTAAGATCGAACTCTTTTGCTGCTGACGTGGGAATCTGGACCAGAACGGAATATCCGTTGGTCAGGTTCACAACAACATCGGCATTCACTGCACCGTAGCAAAGTGAAGCGACGGTTCCACACAAAGCATTCTCAATCGACGACTTGGAGTAGTCGACAGCCAACATGGCATCTTTCGCCCTAAAAGCCGCTACTACCCCAGCGCCAACAGCCAAATCAAGCTCATCAAGGACAAAGGTGTCCAATCTTGCCCGAGCGTTTATATTGCCGGAAAGCTCCATACCGACATAAGAGTTAACAGGACCGACAGCGATATCGATAACAGTGCCTGGTATCTGATTCTCAAACATGGTGTTAACGGTCATGAGCCCCATCCCCCGATTTCAGGGAAAGAGTCAACGCGATAGTTAGCAGATTCCCCAGAAGCTCCCTTTCGCCCAACGAACGCGAGCAAGGCCCCGCAAAACAAGCTTTTCAGAAAACCTCGACGACAAGGACGCTTCAAGGAGAAACGTAGGCAGTCCATATTCTTTACCTGCCCGCTCATGCCGTTCCAATCGATATGTTGTTAGGATTCACATAGACGGTAACAACATCCCCGACGCCAAGATTTTGTTTCTGCACCGCCTTGTCGAGCATCATGGCATCGATTTTGCAACCTGCGATAAGATCCACGGTCACCTGTGCGCAAACCGCCCCACGAGCGACAGTGGTGACGGTGCCTTTTATGGAATCCGGGATATCGTTCGTCAGGTTGCCGCGAAAAACCAAAACATCGTGCGATAAAAAAATTGCATAGGCTGCATCGCCTATCTCAAGAGCAAGGTTGTAGTAAGAGCCCATGGATATGCATGCCTTGAGATCGAAACCACCGAAGTCGATCTTGACGACCGCGCTCACAGCACCAGTGTCAAGAGATTCCACTTTCCCCAACAACTGGTTTCTTGCAGACAGCTTCATGGACTCCCCTTCCCATTTGCGCCTAAGCAAAACCGAAAACTATCTGGGCAAAGTATAAACGGAGGAGCGTCAGGGAACAAGAAAACGGAGGGTATGAAGCCAGCTGCTCCATAGCTTCGCCTGCGGCGATGCACGTGCCGCTTACTTGAGCGCCGCCGCTTCCTCGCGCTCCTCGGGCGTATCGGGCTCTATATGGACAAGACAATCGACCACCTGGGGAAACACGGCTTTTATCGCAGCCTCGACCGACTCGGCGAGCGCGTGGGCGGCGAGCGTCGGCATAGCCGGGTCGACCAGCACGTGCAGGTCCGCGTAGACCTCGCTCTCGCTGCCGCGGGTACGGATGTTGTGGCACGTGCGCACGCCTTCCACGCCGAGCACCACATCGGCGACCTCGCCGGCGTCCAGGCGCGACTCGTCTGAGAAGGTATCGTGAACCTCCTTGAAGACGGAGACGGCGGCCACGAAGATGGCGACGGTCACGACGAGCGCCGCCACGGAAT
>CAVAUO010000202.1:0-4716 GCA_963591685.1 Escherichia coli | reverse complement strand
TCTGGTCGCGCGAAATTGAGTAAGGATGTTGGACGAGCCACCGTCATCGCCTTTATCGGCATCCTCGCTATCTATCTTTTGGTGTCTATCCTTTCGATGGGCGTTATGACGCGCGCCGAGCTTGCCGAATTGGGCAACCCCTCTATGGCGGGCGTTCTTGAGCATGTCGTCGGCCCTTGGGGCGCAACGCTCATCAACCTTGGCGTTACTTTGTCTTTGATGGGCGCGATGCTCGGCTACACCATCATTTCCTCCGAGTGCCCTCACGAGGCTGCGCAGCAGGGTGTTTTCCCGACTATCTTCGCGAAGAAGAACAAGCATGGTGCGCCTATCGTCACGCTTACCGTTACCTGCGTCATTATTCAAGTGTTCTTGGTTCTGGTGTTGGTTTCCGAGCAAACCTACCAGTTCTTCTACAGTGTTTCGGTTTCCATGATCTTGGTGCCGTACTTCTTAAGCAGTCTTTACATGCTCGTGAGCATTTTGCATAAAGATGAAAGCTTCAAGGACGTTACGGGATCGAAGCTTGTTTTCTACCGCGTCATCGCTCTGGTTGGCTTCTTCTATAGTGTTTTCCTTATTTACGCTGGTGGACTTACGGGCATGATGATCACTACCATCTTGTACGCGCCGGGCATCATCTTGTACGTATACGGTCAACGTCAGCGTGGCGAGGTGTTCCTAGGCAACCCCATCGAGCAGGTAGTCACTGCAGCCATTGCGATCTTCTTCGTGGTGAGCATCTTCAACATCCTGACCGGTAACATTGCCGTTTAGGGTATACGGATAAGTAATCCTTTCCACATAAACGAACTTCGGGCCTCTGACTGCAGAGGCCCGTTTTTGTCTTGCCGTCTAGCCGGTGCTAAGTGGGATCGGGCTGAAAGTTTTTGCGCATTCACTCGATGGGGATACAATGGCTTGGCAATAAACAGCTGGAAAAATCATCGCTTGGATGGTTAGAAGGAGGCCTTTGTGGCTAAATTTTCTCACGTAATCGTTCGCCGACCTGGTAAATCTTTGTGCGATGGCATTACGAGCGCTCCGGAATTGGGCAAGCCCATCTACGAGAAGGCTATCGAGCAGCATGACGCCTACATCGAGGCTCTGAAGCAGTGCGGCGTCGAGGTCACCGTTCTTCCTGCGCTTGAGGAATATCCTGATGCGTGCTTTGTCGAGGATACCGCGGTCATCACCCGTTGCGGTGCCATCATCGACAATCCTGGTGCCGGCACCCGCAATGGCGAGGCTGCAGAGATGGAGCCTACCATTCGTCAATTCTTCGACGATGATCATATCGCCCATATCAAGGCTCCTGGCACGCTTGAGGGCGGCGACGTCATGATGGTTGGCGATCATTTTTATGTTGGCCGTTCCGCACGTACCAACGAAGAGGGTATTCGTCAGTTCATTGAGATCCTCGAAGGCTGGGGCCTTTCCGGCAGCGAGGTGCCCCTGGAGTACGTCCTGCATCTTAAGACGGGCGTTAACTACCTAGAGGATAACAATATGCTCGTTTCGGGCGAATTCAAAACCAAGCCCGACTTCGAGAAATTCAATCGCGTCGAGATTCCCGAAGAGGAAGCATATGCGGCCAATTGCATTTGGGTCAATGGCACCGTTATCGTTCCCGAGGGCTATCCTGCAGTTTTGAAGGCCGTGCAGGATCTTGGCTACAAGACGCTTGTCGTGGACACAAGTGAGTATCGCAAGATCGATGGTGGCCTGAGCTGCCTTTCCTTGCGCTTTTAGTTGCTGAATGGCTTGGGCGCATGGGTGCCGCCCGTGAAGCAGCTAAGTTAATTCATCTGGTTAACAGCCCAACGCAAACGAGGTTTGCTAGAGTGGGCATACAGCATTTTCGCCGGGCATAGGGCTCGACGTCATTGAAAGGACGATTTACATGGCAAGGGTTTATAACTTCTCCGCCGGCCCCGCCACGCTTCCCGTGAGCGTGCTCGAAGAGGCTGCAGCTGAGATGCTGGATTACCGTGGTACGGGCATGTCCGTTATGGAGATGTCCCATCGTTCCAAGGCCTTCCAGCAGATCTTCGACGAGGCCGAGGCAGACTTGCGCGACCTGATGGGCATCCCTGACAACTACAAGGTGCTCTTCCTTCAGGGCGGCGCTTGGACCCAGTTTGCCGCAATCCCGATGAACCTTCTCAAGAAGGGTAAGGCCGACTACATTCTTACCGGTTCCTGGGGCAAGAAGGCTAGCAAGGAGGCAGCCAAGTACGGCGATATTCGCATTGCTGCTTCCTCCGAGGACAAGAACTTCACCTATGTTCCCAATGTTGATGAAATCGAGATCCGCGAGGACGCCGATTACGTCTACATCTGCGACAATGAGACCATCTACGGCACCAAATTCCACAAGTATCCCGAGCCCAAGGGCGATACCGTTCTCGTTTCCGATGTGAGCTCCTGCTTCCTCTCCGAGCCCATCGATGTTGAGAAGTACGGCCTTATCTACGGCGGCGTTCAGAAGAACATCGGCCCGGCGGGTGCTGCAATCGTCATCGTGCGTGAGGATCTGATCCGTGACGACATTCCCGAGTTCGTGCCCACGATGCTTAAGTACAAGACTCAGGCTGACAAGGGCTCGATGTTCAACACGCCTCCTTGCTACACCATCTACATTTGCGGCAAGGTCTTCAAGTGGCTCAAGGCTCAGGGCGGTCTTGAGGGCATCCAGAAGCTCAACGAGGAGAAGGCAGCCGTTCTGTACGATTACCTCGACAGCACGGATTTCTATATCGCGCCTGTTCGCAAAGAGGATCGCTCCCTCATGAACGTTCCCTTCATTTTAAAGGACGAATCACTGAACGAGGAGTTCATCGCCGGCGCCAAGGCAGCAGGCATCGAGAACATCAAGGGTCATCGCGACGTGGGCGGTATGCGTGCTTCCATCTACAACGCAATGGCCAAGGAAGGCGTTGAGGCGCTTGTTGCCTACATGAAGGATTTCGCAGCTAAGCACTAGATGCACCAGCTAAGCCCTTCTTGACTTTCATCCCAAGCGTTACGCGAACCCTTGCCTGATTAATCGGGTAAGGGTTCGTTGTTTGTTGCCAGGTTGAAGTTTTTTGCGCCATCTTTATCGAGGGGGCTGCGATAAAGGGAAGGGTTCGGCTCGGTTATTTTGTTTTAGAGCTCGTAGATGATCTTGAGATCATGCTTTTTTGCCAGCTGCTCGGCTTCTTTGAGGGCGAACTGGAGCTTGTCGGTGGAATGCGCGTCGGCGGAAAGAAGCACAGGACGCCCTTCCTCGGCGATCACGTCCAAAAGGAAGGGGGCGGGGTAGGGGCTGGTGCGGTAGCCTTTGGCCATAGCTCCGGTGTTGATTTCGAAGATTGCCCCTTGGCGGCAGAGTTCGCGGCAGGCTTTGATGGCTGCTTCGCGGTAGCGTGGGTCGTCGGTGTTGAACAGGCGGTCGTTCTCGTTGAACTTGCTTACCAAGTCGAAATGGCCGACGAAAGTGCACTTGGTTCTTTGAATGATCGTCTTTGCCTGGCGATAGTATTCGCTTGCGTAAGCGTAGTAATTGCCCGAAAAACAATCCTCAACATCGCGCGCCTGTTCCTCGAAGGTATTGTCCACATCCAAGTAGCGACCAGCGTGTTGGATGTAGTGCATGCTACCGATGACGAAATCGAAAGAATCGGTAGGTTCGGTCGAGCAACAATCCTGCTCGATTCCGCAAAGTATGCGGATCTCGTTGCGGTAAACCTTCTTCAGGCGCGCAATCTCTTCGAGGTAGCGTGGGATGTCGGCCTTCTGCATGCAGTAGCTCTCATCGAAAAAGGTATAGCTGTGAGCCGAGAAACCGATCGAGGGCATGCTTGCTTCGATTGCTGCACGCACCATTTCCTCGGGCGTGTTCTTCCCATCGCAAAAGGTGGTGTGGTTGTGGAAGGTCGAATAAGACATGCGCACTCCTCGTCGTTTGCCGGATATACTACTCCATGAGCGTATCTTCGGCGTGGCAATCCGGGGCTTGGCTTTCTTCGTTTCGCGACACTTCGCCTCGACTGTCTTGCTATTTACCAAGACTTGACAAAATCGCATGAGTTTCATTAAAAGCCTGGCGGCATTTCGAGCACGGCATGTTATACTCTGCTTCGTCTGTTTGTACAGACAGGTAACTATTGGCCCCCGAGACATGTTTGTCGTTAGCCCCTGGGTTTATCAGGCGCTCCATTCATGGAATGTTTGCACTTCAAATGTGACGAAGGGTCCCCGAAATTTTTTGAAAGGGGTCCGTTTTGACCGAAATCAAGAATACGTCCGTCATCGAGTTCAGCGATGTCTCCGACGAAGAACTCAATGCTATGATCGACGGTACCGTCGTCGAGTTTGACGAGGGTGCTCTCATCAACGGTACTGTTGTCAAGATCGAGCATGACGAAGTCCTGGTGGACATCGGATTCAAGTCCGAGGGCGTTATTCCCGCACGTGAGCTCTCCATCCGCAAGGATGCCGATCCTTCCGAGGTCGTCTCCCTGGGCGATTCCATCGAAGCTCTCGTTCTTCAGAAGGAAGACAAGGATGGTCGCCTGATCCTCTCCAAGAAGCGCGCCGAGTACGAGCGCTCCTGGATCGAGGTTGAGGAGAAGTTCAAGGCCGGCACCACCGTCACCGGCGAGGTCATCGAGGTCGTCAAGGGCGGCCTGATCCTCGACATCGGTCTGCGCGGCTTCCTTCCTGCATCCC
>CAVAUO010000201.1:0-5755 GCA_963591685.1 Escherichia coli | reverse complement strand
AACCTGGAGAAATACGAATGGCTGCGCATGCCCGGCTTCGATAGGGTTGGCGTGGCCGTGTCGGCGGAAAGCGAATGGGCCGAACTTGAAGCCGCCACGCCAGCAGACGTGGCGCGCATGCCCCTGCTGTTAAGCTCACGCACATCCAACAAGGCCGTCGACCTTGAGACCTGGTCTGGCGGTGCGTTCGCGATCGAAGACCTTGATGTGGTGGGGCGCTTCGACCTGTTGGGCAACGCCGCTCACTTAGTGCGCACGGGTGAGGTTTGCGCCATGGGCATCGACCACCTGCTGCAGCTTGAGGGAAGCGACTTGCGCTTCCTCCCACTTGATCCGCCGCTCTCGATTGGGTCGTTCTTGGTTTGGAAGAAGTACCGCTTACGTGGCCGAGCTTGTGAAGAACTCATAAGGCGGCTCCAGGTAGGGGTGAATGCGGTTCTGTGATCGCCTGAGCAAGCCTTGGTTTTTGTGCTAACGGGTCGGGATTTGCTTTCGTTACGTTGGTGTGGCGAGGCCTCATGAGCACGTTCGATCCACCTGCTTTCAGGAGCGCCTTGCCGCCTGGCTCTGCCGTCTAATGTCTCGGCCGCGTCGTTGCCGTCCAGTGGCGCGGGTTGGTGTCATCGGGCGCATTCCCAGCCAAAATCTCCTGATAATGAGCGACCTTCCCGTCCATGTATGCGAGGGTCGCTTTGGCCTCTTCCAAGCGTTTCTTGGCCTGTTCGCGTTGCTTGAGGATAATGTCGTAGCGTGCCTGTAGATTCTCCTGCGACTCGGGCAACAGGCAAAGACGGCAGTACTCCTTAATATCCTCGATCGACGCTCCGCAGCCTTTAAGGCATTTGATCCCCTGCATCCAATTGACGGATTCCTCGGTAAAGACACGGCGGTTTGCGGCATCGCGCTCGCACGGCAACAGGCCGCGGTCGGTGTAAAAACGCAGCGTGTGCTCGGTAACGTCGAACATCTGGGCTATCTGCTTGATTGTGTAGTGCATGGTCACCTCAGCTTTCTTCTTGACTTCGAGTTACACGAACTTGTTAGCGTTTCTCTAGGTTAAGGGCACAGACCGCAAGTTTCAATCGCAGGAGGAAGCAACATGGATTATCAGACTTTGAACAACGGGGTGCAGATGCCACTCGTGGGATTCGGCACCTTCATGCTCAACGGGCAAGAATGTGCCGATGCAGTGGCAACGGCCCTCGACGCCGGCTACCGCATGATCGACACGGCGGAGGACTATGGCAACGAAGAAGCCGTTGGTGAAGGCATCCGCAAAAGCGGCCTCGACCGAGGCGAGCTGTTCCTCGTCACAAAGGTAAACTTCACATCCTGCGAACGCGCTAGGCAGGCAGTGGAGCACTCGTTGGAGAGGCTTCAGGCCGACTACGTTGACCTGCTACTTTTGCATTGGCCCTTCGCCAATCGCTATGCTGCGTGGCGCGAACTTGAGTGCCTGCATGCCCAGGGCAAAGCGCGGGCCATTGGCGTGTCGAACTTCGAGCCCGATCAGTTGCTCGACCTCATCGCCTATAACAAGGTCGCCCCGGCCGTCAACCAAATCGAGACCAACCTCCATTGCCAGCGAAACACCGAGCGCGCATGGATGGGCAAAAAGAATGTGGCTGGCATGGCTTACGCGCCGCTTGGCCAAGGGAACCGCGCCCAGATGTTCACTGAGCCCGCGGTGCTCGCCTTAGCTGAAAAGCACGGCAAAACACCGGCGCAGATCATGCTCCGCTACCTCACGCAGCTGGGTATCTCGGTAATTCCGCGCAGCGCAAACCCCGCGCACATCAAGGAGAACCTTGAGTTGTTCGACTTCACGCTAAGCGACGAAGAGTTAGCGACGCTCGCTGCCTTGGATAAGCGCCAGCCCATGATCGGCAAGCCTGAGGATCCGGAGTTCGTCGAATTCTCGCAGACTTGGTAGGGAGCGGCGCGCGCGGACGCCGACGCCTTCGATTGGGCCTAAGGGAGCAAAGGCAACCCAGGGCGCGGGCCAGATCGGCGAAACGCCCGTCAAACGCTCCCTTCGATCTAGCGACTGAAATAGGCTCGTGGAATCACGATGAGCCTGGCTTCCTCTCCACGGCCCCAACCTTCCCTGTTTGAGCAAGCTCCTGTCTGTGGGCCCTTGCGCGCCGCGGGGATAGTAGAATTAGGGATAGGCAAGTTGCAATTGGAGAATATGGGGGTCCTTTATGGGAACTTCTGTGGTGAACCGCGTCCGTACTGTCTGGATCGCGCTCGTGCTGCTGCTTGCGGCCGGCGCCCTTTTCGCTGCCGCCGCGCTGCCCGCGCGCGCTTACGCGGACGACGTGAAGGCTCAGGTCGAGCGTATCAGCAAGAGCGGCGAGTCCTACGGCCTGCAAAAGTACACGAGCATCTCCGCGGCCTTCGACGAGGTCAAGGCCTGGGGAAAGAATGACAACACCGCCAAGGTCACGATAGACCTCTACGACGATTTCAACTCAAACGACTACGGTATCTTGCAGTTCGTTGAAGGTAGGGAGTACGTCCTGAACCTTCACGGTCATATGATCAACCGCGACGAGTCGGATTCCTCTTACTACGGCGGTGGCGATGGTCAGGTCATCTACGTTAAGGGCGGCTCCAGCCTCACTATCAACGGCGGCAGTACCGAGCAAGAGAAGCTTGTTTCGCACGGCGGCTACTTGGTTAAAGACGAGAACGAAGGCGAACTGTGGCAGGATGAGGCGGGCAACGACAGTTGTTCCATCAGCGGTGGCCTTATCACGGGCGGTGCCTGTGACAGCTCGGCCACAGCCGGCGGCATAGCTGTCTCTGGCGACGGCGGCAAGCTTTACCTCAACGACGTGACCATCGCTGGCAACGTCGCGGACACCAACGGCTGGAAGTCCAGCAGCGGCTACGCCGGCGGCGTGGCCATATGGGGCGCTAATTCGGTGCTGGAAATGAGTAACTCCAAGATCATTTACAACCACTCCGAGCTCGACGGCGGCGGCCTGTACGTGTGCCGTAAGTCCAAGATCACGCTTGATAACGGTAGCGAGATTAGCCATAACAGCGCCATAAGGAACGGCGGCGGCGTGTTCATAGAGGGCAACGAGGCCGAGCTCTGCGTCAAGGGCAGCGGCCATTCGTCCAAGAACCCCGTCATCTCCAAGATTGATTACAACCGTAGCAAGGACAACGGTGCCGGCGTGACGATGCATGGTAAAAACGCCGTGCTGGAGCTAGATGGCGGCGAGATCAACGACAACAAGACGCCAGCTAAGGGCGGCGGTGTGTACGCTTCGTACGAGAGCAGCACCGTGCGTATGAAGAACAACGCTCAGATCACCCATAACAACTGCAGCACTTTTGGCGGCGGTGCCATCTACGCCGACGAGAAGAACTTCACGCTCACGATGGACAACTCCCAGATACTCGATAACTACTACTGCGCCGTCTTCGTGACCAAGCGCAATGCGACGTTCGAGCTTCTAAACAACTCCAAGATATCCAAGAACTTCGCCTACGGCATCTACTACGCGGGCTCTAACGGATCCATCACCATCAAAGACTCGGAGTTCAGCGAGAACAGCAGTTACTACAGTTCTGGACTCTACAACGAATACGACGGCACGACGATCGACATCGAGAACAGCAAGCTCTATGGCAACAAGAACTCCTGGGGATACGGCGGCGCACTGCGCCTGGAAGACGAGACCACGCTCAACCTCAAGAACACTGAGCTCTATGACAACTGTGCCCGCTGTGGCGGCGCCATTTACGTGAGCGATCTGTCCACTATCAATATGGACAACACTCAGATTCACGAGAACTACATCTACCATGAAGCGTGTGCTTACGGCTGTAGGGCTGCCGGCATAGCCTTCTACGAAGGTTCGGGCGCCATGGCCCTTAACATGACTAACGGATCGAGCATCTACAACAACAACGGCGGCGGGGTGTACAACGAGGGCTACGACCTGCGTATTATCTCTACCGATCATACGGGCACCATCCATGACAACACGACCAAGAGAGCTACCCCGTACGAGCTGCGCGCAGATGACGGTGGCGGCATCCACTCCGAGAAGGGCTCTCTCTACGTAGAGGGCATAAGCATCACCGGCAACAAGATTGCAAGCGACGGAGTGCTGCTTGGCCAAGGCGGTGGCGTTTACGTCAGAGACGGGGAACTCACTCTCAAAGACGTGACGATCACAGGCAACGTCGCCAGAGAGGGGGGTGGTCTGTACTTTAGAAGCACGGAGTACAAGGCGCTCACCTTCCAAGGCAAGGTGATCATCGACGACAACGAGACCATCTACCGCTGGACCTGCTGGACCACGCCCGTCGTGGAGACCGGCGTGAGCAACGTGTATTTGACCTGTGCAGAGCAGACCATCTGTGGTGGGGACGGTGAGGGCAACTACCTCGATCCTTCAAGCCATATCGGCATCAGCGGCGAGGCCAGCTCGCTGCCGCGTAAGGTAAGTGGCAACAAGGCTTTTATGACCAAGTTGGGCAGCGACTACAGCAAGGTCCTGTTCTCCGACGCGGACAACCGCGCCATAGAGCTCGACGGCGACTACCTCTACCTCAAGAGCGGGCAGTCCAGGTTCAACCTCACGCTCAAGGCGGACGGCGGAACGAGCGTGAAGGAGAACATCGGTCGTTCCAACAAGGTGGAGCTCAAGAGCGCCGACTACTCCAAGTATATAGATCCTGACGACCCGTCGAAGGGCACCTACCTGCTCGACTACTGGACGCTTGAGTCCCCCAACGCCGTGACCAAGACGGTCAAGGCGTCTGCCGGCACCACCACGTTCTTCATGCCCTATGGCGACACGGTGGCAACTGCCCACTACGTCGAAGACGCGACTGGGGTGCAGCTTGGGCTAGCGGATAGTAACGAGTGGGACAAGCTCGGTACCAAGGAAAACGTGGCCGTCTCGTCGCTTAGCCTCACCAGCTGCATGGGCAAACAGGTAACGGTGCCGGAGTCTCTGCTTAAGAACGTAGCTGTGGAGAGCTGCAGCTCCGCAGACGGCAAGGACAGCGAAACCGGTCTCAAGAAGGTCACCTATACAGTTAAGGTCCCCGCCAGCGTTTTTGATAAGCTCGGTTTGCCCGTGAGCTCCGAGCGCGTCTCGTCCGCGACGGCGGCCGTGGCTTCAGAGCTGGGCGACAAGGAGGACGCTTCCTGCAAGGTGCAGGCCGCGGACGGCGGCATCAAGATCACGGCCGCCGTCACCATGGGCGACCAGCGTACCGTCACCGTCACGGGAGTTGACGTGAACAAGGTGTCCTCCGGCCAGGCCGCGCAGATCGAGGGCGCCACTAACAGCGCGCTCGTCGCCGATGGCGGCACGGTCACGCTTGCGACCCCGGTTCCCACGGGCTGGAACTTCACTGCATGGTCCACGTCGCAGCTGCCCGACGGCGTTACGATCGAGGAGCAGTCGGAAAACTCCATCACGCTGGGTAACGTTACCTCCGACGTGAGCTTGGGCGTGCTCTACGAGCCCTACGTGAGCGCCATCGACGTCGGCGTCGCTGTGCCCGCTGCCGGAGAGAAGCTGCCCACTACCTTCACCTCCTGCAGGGTCACGGGCACGAGCTTTTCCGGCCTGGATGTGACTAAATCCGTCAACGAGTACGGTTTGAGCGTGGTGTGGAAGAAGTACGGTTCAGACGAGGTGCTGCCGGACGACTACACGGCCGTGGAAGGCGAGGCCTACGTTGCCACCGCCACCGTGACGCTAGGGGAGTCGAAGGG
>CAVAUO010000200.1:0-6487 GCA_963591685.1 Escherichia coli | reverse complement strand
GGTGAGCGTCGCAAACCAAATCTGAGCCGTCATCATCTGAACCGACGAGAATCCAAGGCCATAAGCAAGCTTGTAGCAACTTGCGTTGGCGCCGTAGCACGCCCCGCCCACAAACACCATCAAAGCCGCGCAGCCACGCGAAAGCTCACCTTTCTTCGCCGATGCCGTTTCGATATTCGCCACTTTGCCATTGCCTCCGATCGCGCGCTACTTTGCTATCCTAGTTTGCCGAGAAACAAAGCTATCACAGCCCTAGGACCTTCATGAAAATTAACCACGCGATACTTCATGCTTTCGACTTCGTTTCCTGCGAAAATGCCTTTGCGCAGACCGAAATTGACCTTCACAACAAAAACGCCAAGAAGTACGTGCAGAGCCTCGCAAACAAATGCCTGAACAACCTCGACAACAAGCATGGCGAATTCAGCCCCGAAAGCCTGTTCGCACCCGAGCTGCGCGCCTACCACGCCGGCGAACGCGACTTCGCGGGCCTAAGCCAGCAGATCGCTGAATTCCTGGCAGGCGAGCTCGGGCACATGGAAAAGACCCCATCTTGCGACGTCCTGGTGGTCGACTTCGAGGTCGAGCCCAAGATGGAAGCTGCGCCCGATGGCTTCGACACCTCAAGCGATTCGGACACCGCCCCCTGGGAAGATAAGCCCAGCTCTTTCAGCTCTGATACAGCCTCGCCCTCGGAAGAAGAAGCGGTCCCCTGGGGCGAAGAAGACGCCGAGGGAGCTTCGGGCGGCTCCTCCGTCGCGACTGGCGCCGAGGGCGACACCGCACGCTTCGGCGACGCCTCCGACATCCTCGCCCAAATGAACAAGCGCTACTTCGCCATCATCCTGCTTGAAAGCAAACAAGCCTACATGCACGACCTTTTTGTTGGAGAAACCGGCACCGAAAACACCATTTCGCGCCACTTCGCCATCCTGCCCAACCCCAGCCAAAAAGTTCAATCCGCTGCCGTCATCGATCTGCGTTCCCAGGAGGTGCTTTTCGTTGACAAGAAGCGCATTATCGCAGGTCAGGAAACCTACCTTATCCCCGACGGGCTGCTGCAATGCTCGTCTAAGGCGTCCACCAAGGAAATCGTGAGCACCGCCGTGCAGATCGTCGAGGAAGTGGCTCAGGAATACGGCGCCAACCCCGCCGTGGCTACCGCGCGCGTCAAGGACTACATCACCGAGTGCGCACGCGATTCGCGCGACTTCGACATCGATGAGATGGCAGACGAAGTCTTCGGCGACCAGGCTGCCCCGCGCGAATCGGTCCGCGAATACGCACAGGAACGCGAGCTTCCCCAGCAAGTCAGCGTTGAGAAGGAAGTGGTGAAGCGCGTTGCGCGTACCCAGAAGATCCGCACCGACACCGGTATCGAGATCAGCTTCCCCGCCGAGTACGTCCGCAGCCCCGAGTTCATCAGCTTCACCAGCACCGCGGATGGCACCTACTCCATATCGCTCAACAACATCACCAGCATCGAGAACCGCTAAGGGTTTCCCGAGGCTCGCGCCAGGCAAAGCCCACTTCGGGTATCGCCCGTTCCGCTGCTCAGAAGCCCAGGTCTACGACCTGGGCTTCCTCATACGCTCACTGCTTCAGTTTTGTTATGCGGGCTTCTATCGAAGCCCTCTTTTTGGCCTTTCAGAGCGAACCCTTCGGGGCTTTGCCTGGCGCGAGCCGCCCCGTACTCGCCTATGCGCGCATTCTTCTTTTCCTTGCAAAACAAAAGACCAGGGAGCATTTAAGCCCCCTGGTCTTCTTGGGTTTATGCAAAACCTACGAGTGGAGTTATCTTGCAAGACTCGAGGTTTCGCACGAGCCCGCTTTCGCCGCCGTCAAAGTTGATAAGTCCCCTCCGGCGACTCCCCTTTCAGATAAACTCCAGCTGCTTCAATAGGGATGTATCCGCAGGCCGAAGTGAAATCTGGCTGTTAGGATGCCGCTAAGCCACGAGCTTGGCGTCCGAGACGTACCAAGTCTGCTCGCGCTTCTTGTACGCGGCTATGCCGGTGTAGGCAATCAGAACGAAGGTCAGAACGACTTCTGCCAGCGAGAACATGAAGAACGCATCCCAACCGTAGGTCTGCATGAGGATAGCCCAGCCGGTAGCACCAAAGCCGCCGAGCAGGTTGTACAGGCAAACCTGGATGGAGTAGATGCGGTCGTAATCCTTGCCGCCGAAGCATTCCTTGATCAGGAACGGGATCATCGCCGTTGAGCAAGCGTACATCAAGCCGTACAGCGCGCCGCCGAAGAACATGGGCCAAACGCCGGCCTCGCCGAAGATCTTGGGCATCTGCCAAATAAGAAGCAGGCCGGTAACGCCACCGCACACGCCCATGATCTGAGCTGCGAGCAGGGAGTGAGACTCGATGATACCGACAAGAACCTTGCCGATCATCTGGCCAGCGGATGCAAAGGATTCCAAGGTGCCGGAAAGAAGCAGCAGAGCAACGATTGCCTGGCCTTCCCAACCCTCGTTACCCAGGAACTGAACATAGGTTGCGAACAGCTGAGACAGCGTGGTGACGATGTTCAAGCAGCCGCAGCCGAGCATCATGGTCCAGTAGAAAGGCTGATGCAGAGCTTCCTTCAGAGTGAAGCCGGGCTCCTCGGGAGCCTCAAGGGACTCCTCTTCAGCAGCTTCCTCGGCGGCCAGAGGCATGCCGTAAGGCAGAAGGCCAACCTTCTCAGGAGTACGATCCAGGAAGGCCCAGATGCAGATCAGGGTTGCGAAGAACATGATGACTGCATAGTACTGGTAAATCTGAGGCCAACCGGAAAGATCGGCGCCCAGAAGATGCTGACCAACGAGATTCCACACGATGCCGCCAGCACCGGTGCATGCGAAGGAAACGCCGATTGCGGTGCCGTAGTTCGTGTGGAACCAGCGGGAAAGCATGCCCGCGGTCATGGTGTACTCCAGGATTGCCAGGCCGATGCCGATGACGATGCCGGCAGCCCACATGCACTGAACGCTCGGCCACATACTATTGAAGAAGTAAGGCACCGAAGTAAGAATCAGCGCACCCGTGAAGAAGAGGCGCGGATTGATGCGCTCGAACAGCCAAGAAGCCGGAATGGGCGCAATGGTGGATCCGATGTAGACGCAGGTGATGTAGAACGAAACATCGGAAACCTGGCAGCCGAAGTGAGCTGCCACGGGACGGTAGCAAAGGCCCGCGCAGATGAAGATCATCGCAACGCACGTGAACAGTGCAACCATGCAGGTGATAACGACACCGAAGTGATGCCAAGTCATCCCCTGCCTTTCAATTTTCTCAGTCATGACTCCTCCTTAGAACATGAGAAAACTTCCCAACGAAACGATGGTGTTTCAGGCGGCAGACGTTCCCTCTCGTCTGTTTACCCGCCACATGTCCTAATCAGGATAACTATGCTCATGAGCTGCAGGTGTTTGGTTGAATTGTGCCCTGCTCAAGAAATTTGAACAGGTTCACTAAAAGGCGCAAATTTACAAAATGCGAGGTCATCAGTACAAATTTTCTGAATTTGGTTCAATAAACCTGCAGGCTCTGAATAAAGAAAAACCCGGGAGCAGCATATGCTCCCGGGTTCAAAACCGACTATGGGGAATCGGTTTTATAGGTACGCGTTCCCCTCTACGCGCGCCTTATTGCTTTTAGGCTTCGTGAGCCAGCTTGGTGTCGGAGACGTACCAAGTCTGCTCGCGCTTCTTGTAGGCAGCGATGCCGGTGTAGGCGATCAGGATGAAGGTCACAACGATCTCAGCAATTGCGAATTCGAAGAAAGCATCCCAACCGTAGGTCTGCATGAGGATTGCCCATGCAGTAGCACCGAAGCCACCGAGCAGGTTGAACAGAGCAACCTGGATGGAGTAGATGCGGTCATATTCCTTGCCGCCGAAGCACTCGCGAACAAGGAAGGGAAGCATTGCCGTGGAGCAAGCGTACATAAGACCGTAAACGGCGCCGCCAGCGAACATCAGGTAGATGCCACCCTCGCCCAGCATCTTGGGGAACTGCCAAATCATGAACAGGCCAAGAACACCGCCGCAAACGCCCATGATCTGAGCTGCGAGCAGGGAGCGAGATTCGATGATACCAACGAGGATCTTACCGACCAGCTGACCAGCGGATGCGCAGGACTCCAGCGTACCGGAGAGGAGCAGCAGGGCAACGATTGCCTGGCCCTCCCAGCCCTCATGGCCGAGGAACTGGACGTAGGTAGCAAACATCTGGGACATGGTGGTAACGACGTTCAGGCAGCCAGCGCCAAGGAGCATGGTGTAGAAGAAGGGAAGACGAGTTGCTTCCTTCAGCGTGAAACCAGGCTCTTCGGGAGCCTCGATGGAACCATCCTCTTCTGCTTCCTCGGCAGCCAGGGGCATACCGAAAGGCAGAATGCCGCGCACCTCGGGGGTACGGTCAGCGAAGAGCAGGATGCAAACCAAGGTGGAAACACCCATGATGATCGCAAACATGCGATAGAGGGTGGGCCAACCGGTAAGGTCAGCACCAAGAACAAACTGGCCAACGAGGTTCCAAACGATACCGCCAGCACCGGTGCATGCGAAGGACAGACCGATAACAGTACCGTAGTTGGTGTGGAACCAGCGGGAAAGCAGACCAGCGGTCATGGTGTACTCCAGAACAGCAAGGCCAAGGCCGATGACGACGCCGCCAGCCTGCATGATCTGAATGCTAGGCCACAGGCTGTTGCAGAAATAAGGAACAACAACCAGAACGAGTGCGCAGGTGAAGAATACCTTGGGGTTAATGCGCTCGAACAGGTAGCCCGCAGGGATAGGTGCGATGGTCGAACCGATGTAGACGCAAGTCATATAGAACGAAACGTCAGAGACCTGGCAGCCAAAGTGCTGTGCGACAGGACGATAAGTCAGACCTGCACACACAAGAACCATTGCGATGCAAGTGAACAGGGCAACCATACAGGTGAAAACGACGCCACAGTGACGCCAAGTAAGGCCCTGCCTCTCGATTTTCTCAGACAAGATAACTCCTTCGGTTAGAGCGGGGGGTCGAGGCGAAAAACCTCGACTACCCAAAGGGAACCTATTGCACGATGCTGACACCCCTCGTTTCCCCCGAAACGTCGCAGAATCGCGCATAAGTATTAGAACGCGTTCATGTCTTTTTGTTTAGACTTTTACCCGTAAAAGGCATGAATAATCCATAAATGGCAAAGAAATTGAAACAAATATTCCTTTTTTGGGAAAATTGATATACAGAATTGCAAATGTGAGGAATCAAATCTGCGCTGCGAATAAAGAGTTTCATTTGCAGCCACCAGCTATTTCTTTCCGTCCTTTGCCTTGGCTGCAGCATTGGAAAGCTGTTTCCAAGAAACCGCCTAGTCAACGCTTTGATTTTTGCCGTCAAAACCCTCTGAATAATGCTTCTTGCGTAAAGCTCAATGTACCAAAACGCGGAGAAGGCTGCTTTCGCACGATTGCCGCCCCAACCCGCAACAACCACGTACTTGCAAAAGCAGGCGTTCCTGTGAAGAAGCGGAATACCTTGCTTGCAGCTGAGATATACTCGCCCATGTACGGAAAGGAAGCATCATGGCAGAGTTCATTCGCGCTCGAAGCGAAGAACAAAAAGCGCAGCGCATGGCGCAGATCAAGGCCGCTGCGGAGCGTCAGTTTGCCGAACGTCCGTACCACGAGATTTCCCTTACCACCATTGCCGACGAGCTTGGCTGGTCGCGCGCGAACCTTTATAAGTACGTTGCCACTAAAGAAGAAATCTTCCTTTCTCTTGCAATGGACAAACGTGATGCTTATCACCAGGCACTACTTCAGTCCTTCCCCGCCACATCAAAGCCAAGCGCCAAGGAAGCAGCTTCTACTTGGGCCGCAATTGCCGCTCAGAATCAGCAGCATTTCGTCTACGGCGGCATCCTGCTGATGATCATCGAAACCAACGTCACCGTCGAAAAGCTCATGGTTTTCAAGCAAACCTACTATGAGCAGCTCGACGCGCTTACCACGCAACTCTCCTGCTCCCTTGGCATAGACCCCGAGCACATTGGCCCCCTAAGCCTTGCGATCTATCATCAAGCCATTGGCCTTACCGGCACTTGCCTGCGCAACCCGCTGGTACGCGAAGCGCTTACCCGACTAGGGCGCGAAATCCAAGAGGTCGACTTCCAGGGCGCGATGCAAGACTTCATCGAACTTTGCATCGAGGGCTTTCAGCGCAAATACCCCCTTGCACGCTAGGCTGGCGCGCGAAAGCCGAACAAGCTGAAAGTAAGTTGCCCGCTACAAGCGCAGTTGCCCAATTTCGCCCTACGTTGCAGGCCTCGCTCTGCGCGCCCGCAACGCAAAACGGGCCCCGCGCGTCGTGCGCGGGGCCCGTCGGGAAGCGATTGCCGTCACCTCTACTCGACCTTCACCTTCTTGCCGCAGTTGGCCTTTGCGAAACACTTGCGGTACTTCTTGACCAGTTTCTTGTTGGCCTTCTTCTTGGCG
>CAVAUO010000199.1:0-7113 GCA_963591685.1 Escherichia coli | reverse complement strand
CTTCGTTGGCGTAATCGCTCGTTACGAATTTAACCTCGGAGCCGGCAACGTACTTTAAGGTTTCAGTTTCGTTGTTCCCGTATTCAAGGGTGAGTGTTTTGGAGTTTGGGTAATGCGCGCGTACCGTGGCGTCATTCTCGGGCATCGTGAAGCTGGCGGTGCCGTTTTCGGGATAGAGCCTGGTGCTGCCGTTGTTGCTGCTAAGCGTCCACCAGTCGGGGTCCAGCCCATTATCTTGGTAATCTTCGGTTTTCAGTTCGACTGTTGTGCCGTAAGCCAGGTTTTCGGAGCGAATGGGCTCATCGGATGCGCCATAGCAAGTCAGTAGGGGCTCTACGGGCGTGCCAACGAGGTAGAGCTTGCTATCTTTGAGCGAGATGGAGTATTCGGGCTTGTCTGAGCTGAAGACGTTTGCAACTTGTTCGCCCAGGTTCGTGACTATGTTGCCATTGCTGCTTAGAAGATGCTCGCCCGTGGAGAAGCCTTCCACGCTTATTCCCATTTTGCTGCTTGCCGCCAAGGCTTCATCATTCACGCCGCCAACTATATGCTTGTCTCCCTTTAGGTAGAGATTGCTGTTTGCGCCATCTTCGCCGGCGGTATTGTCGGAGATTTTAATGCTGCCGCACAGCTTGAAGGAATTGGAGCTGGTAGTTTCGTTGCAGTAGACGCCGCCGCCGTTGCTGCTGGCTTCGTTCTGGGAGACGGTTATACCGTTTAAAGTGAGGTTCTTTTCGAACCAGATGCCCGCACCGTTTGCAGCGGAGTTCCACCTAAGACCGCTCTGACTTGAGGAATTGAGGTTCAGCTGATTAAGGGAATAGAGGGCGCCGCCATTTCCCTTAGCTGTATTGCTGTTGATGCCCGACGTTTCGCTGAGCGTGATTTCGGTGGAACTGTCGTTGTTGTAGATTCCGCCGCCGTTACCGGATACGCTGTTGCCCTTGATCTGGGAATCACTGAGTTCGATAGTGCAGCCATCGTCGTCCACATAGATGCCGCCACCGTTACTTGCCTTGTTGTTCTGAATTGCCGAGTTCGATTCTGCGTGAATTGTTGCTACGTCATTGAGATAAAGGCCGCCGCCGTTGCCGCTGGCAGTGTTTCCTTCGATGGTGGATTCGCTAAGCGTGTAGCTTGTGCCGTTGTAGCGGTTGTAGATTCCGCCACCATCTTCGCTAGCGGTGTTTTCAGAGATGGAGGAGTGGTTCTTCAGCTCCACGACGCCGTTTTTGGCATTGTGATAGATCCCACCGCCGCTGCCGTACTGCACGCTGTTTTTGGAGATGCTTGAATTGTTAAGCGTGATCGTGGTGTCGTCATCGTTCACGTAGATGCCGCCGCCATCGCAGGAGGGGGTGGTGTAGCCGGAAGGATATTCAATCTGCGCTTTGTTGCCTTCGATCTTGGAACCGTTTGTAAGGTGAACCTCGGTGCAATCGTTAAGATAAAGGCCGCCGCCATCGCCTTCGGAGGTATTGCCTGAGATAGAGCCGTTGTTCAGGTTGATTTCGGTCCCATTGTAATAACTATAGACGCCGCCACCATTGCCGTCTTCGGCATTATTTCCGGAGATGGCTCCGCCGTTTTTCAGATATACGTAGCCACCCGAGGCGTTGTGGTAGATTCCGCCGCCTTCGTCGGCATAGTTACCATCGATTTTGCCTTTGTCGATGGTGATTTCGGTTGAGCTTGCATCTACGAATATGCCGCCGCCGTTGTCTTTTGCGTGGTTGGAGCTGATTTGGCTGTCGGTGCCGTCGATCGAGACTTCGGCGCCAGATTTATTGATGTAGATGCCGCCGCCGTCGTCTTCAGCGGTGTTGTTGAAGATCAGGCAACGATTTGTGCGGTTGTCGCTTTCAAGAGTGATTTTGGCCCATCTTTCCGACAAGGCAACGCCGCCGCCATCGCCGGCTGCTCTGTTGGAGTCGATGAGGCTTCCGTTCTTGAGCGAGATGCTGCAGCTCTTACCGGTAACGGCAACGCCGGCACCGTCTCGTTCACTGTGGTTCTCTGAGATCTCGCTGTGGTTCATTATGAGTTTGGATTCGGCGCCCTGCAGGGTGACTCCGCCGCCATCGCCCGTTATGTTATAGCCGGTGGCGAAGAAGCTTGTGTCCGATGTATTGCCAACAACGGTGACATTGTTGAGCTCAAGCGTGGAATAATTCCCGTCAAGAAGGATTCCGCCTGCGCCCACACCTGCGCCCCCTGTGATTAGGGCGCCCCATTCGTACTGGGATCCATAGTCGGGATCGAACTTCCAGAACAGGGAACTAACCCATTCGCCCATGTGGGCGGTCTTTTGCTCTTTTTCATTACCCCCGTTAACGGTTAGCTTTGCGTTCTTTCTAAGGCAGATAACATCTCCCTTAGATTTTCCGTTGTAGAGGTCGTCACTATCGGTTGCCGCCAAATGGCGATCGAGGACGTGCCCGTGCATGTTGAGGGTGTAGTTTCTTCCCGAAGGAACGACTATGCGCATGTCTTCGGTGTTCCAGTCGCCATGCATGTCGATGGTGACGTCGACGTCGAGGTCGTCCGCGTCATCGAATAGGTCTTCAAGATCGGTATATTCGTCGGTATGCGAGTTTCCGTTTTTCGTGTAAGTGAGCGAGCCGGAGTTGGAGTAGCTGTGCGCCGCCCAAGCAGGGGTGCTGCTTATAGAGAAGGCTGCGATGGCCGCAAGGACGACGAGCCCGAAAAAGAGCGCACGGGCAGATGGTTTTGCGAATCTTGAATCCATAGTGGTCTCCGGTGGTTTTTATCTTGCCTGCGGAAATTTTATTCCACCATGATTTTAGCTTATGGCATGTTGTCATTCGGTGACCACTGCCGCTTTGCTATGGGGCTCGAGCTTCGCTTTCGGCTTGCCGGGTGAAGACGCCGTTCTAAGCGAGTATCATCTCTCAAGCAAGCAAAAGGAATCTCGTTGGGGCTTCGGCTTCAACGAGGTTCTTTGTGTCATGAAAGGTTTAAGTAACCATGCTGAAAATGATTGCCTTCAAGCCGTTCGCCGTAGCCTGCGCGCTCACCCTGGCGTGCTCGGTTTTGGGAAGCCTGCTGGCAGGGCTTCCTTATCTTGCGGTTTTGGGGGCCTTGGTTATCTCACTTATCCTCGGTATTGCGTGTCAGGTGGCGCGACCCGCCGTCGCGTATGCTGCTCCAGGCATTGCACTCATTTCGAACAAGTTCTTGCGGGCCGGCATTATCCTGCTTGGTTTCAAGCTGAACCTCATAGCTCTGGCGCAGGCTGGGGTGAAAACCATTGCGCTGGCCTGCGTGGTGGTAACGGGAACCATTTTCCTGACCTATGCTCTGGGACGTCGTTTCGGCGCGAGCAAGCACTTGGCCATCCTTACCGCCTCGGGCACGGGCATATGCGGCGCAGCGGCGGTGATGGGCATCGCCTCGCAGCTTCCCTCAAGTAAGGAGGAAACCGCGCAGCATGCCGAGAACAAGGTGGTTGCCGTGGCCATCGTGGCAATTCTTGGAACCTTGTTCACTCTGGTGGACATTGCGGTGGGGCCTCTGCTGGGCATGAGCGCGACGCAGTTCGGTGTGCTGGCGGGTGGTTCGCTGCATGAGATAGCTCATGCAGTAGCGGCGGGTGGCACCGGCGGGGGCGAGAGCCTGGACATCGCTATCATCACCAAGCTTTCACGCGTGTTGCTGCTGGCTCCGGCAGCCATAATCATCGGGCTGTGGTACCGCAGGTCGGAAAAGGCGAAGGAAGGCGGCAAGGGCAAGGTCCCCATTCCCTGGTTCATGGCCGGCTTCATTGCCGCCAGCGTCATAGGCACCTTCGCTCCGCTGCCGCAGGAGGCGCTGAGCGGCTTGGTGAGCGCAAGCTATCTGCTGCTTGGCATGGCTATGGCCGCTCTGGGCATGACAGTGAACTTCCGTGCACTGCTTGTCGGCGGCCGCAGCGCCTTTTCCGTAGCTTTCATCGCGTCCGTGGTTCTGCTTGTCTTCGTTTCCGCCGTTGCGCTTCTGTTCTTCTAGGCGAGCCTAGATAGAAGAGCCTATATGCATTTGAATGGATCCGACGTGCGGCAGGTATTTGCTGTGCACCGGATTCGCGTAAGTGCTGCAGATTAGTCTAGTAATGCCTTGATCTGGCGGTTTTTCAGGCGGTTCACGGCGTCGAGCTTCCATCGCGGGTAGTCGAAGCCGGGGTCTTCATATTCGAAATCCTTCAGCTCGATGAGCTTGGCGCGGATGGCAGGCGTCATGACGGCGCGGGCGATTTGCACGAAGTCCGAGCCGATCTTGGGGCCGATGGCGTTGAGGTATTCCTCAAAGTCGTCCATCTCCATCATCATGGGCAGGCAGGCCATGTTGTGGTCGAAAAGCGGCGCCATGCGTAGGATTTCACCCGTGGTGTTGTCGACCAAGAAGCCGTAGTTGCCGGAATGCCTGTCGATGTTGGCCATGACTGCGTCCATTACGATCATCTCGCGGAAGCTTTCCTCTGCGCCGTGTTCGGCGGAGAATTTGAGCATGTCGGAAACGCCGAAGTTGCGGTTGAAGAAGCGGTGCGCGGAGACGAAGCCCTCTTCTTCCGAGGTGAAGATGGGGCACTTGCACGCTAGCTTGTCGTGAAATTTAAGAAGCGAATAGGGAACATGGTCGATTTTTGCTGCCTGCAGCAAATCAGACGCGAGCTTTTCCGAATATGGCTCGAAGCCGGCGTTTGCATATCCGGTGGAGCCGCGTTTGAGCAGGGAGATTTGCCCTTCTTCCCGTATCCAGCATTTGGCGAACGAGCCCGATGTGGCGAATTCGGGGGAAGTAGGGGAGTTCTGGCGCCCATACATGCCGGTACCGTCGAAGGCGATGCGTGCGATGACGTCGTCGAAAGGGTTGCGGTACAGCGAGACGTCCGCCCAGCTCAGTGACTCATCCTCGCGCTTCATCCAGAAGGTGTCGGTGAGCGAGAGGCATCGCGCCATGCCGATGAAGTTATGGCGAGTGGTGAGTCCCAACTCGCGCATGAGCTTTTCTATGGAAGCGCGGTGCTTGGCAATCTGCCTACCATCGATCCAATCGTTGATGTCGATGAAGCTGTAGGGAAGGTAATGATCGAGCTGCTCGACAAGCTCGTAGTAGCAGTCGTCGATTTTCTTGTGTTCTCTATACGTGGCAATCACCACGTCCTTGTTCATAAGCTGGTACAGCATGGCGCACCTCCTTTTGTTGCTCGTGTGTTTTCCTATCATTATAGGGAAGCGCGCAAGTAACGAGTTCGCATTTGGAGTGTCCGCCTGTCAATTTCATTAAACCCTCTGCACGTTGTCAGGCGGCGGAAGGGGCTATTTTGCTTCCTCGTCGTTGCCGATGGTCTTGGCGGCCTGTTCCTGCTGCTCTTTGAAGCGGTCGGCTTGGCGAAGCTCCGCGATATTTTCAGCGCTACGCATCTCGGAAGTTTGGCCGTGGGTGAACTCAAGCTGGTAGGGCGCGATGTCGTTGCGCGAAAGCACAAGCTTCATTTCGCGCTTCAAAGTGCGCTCAAGCTGACCGCGGTCTTGCTCGTCGCAGGTTGCAACGATACGAATGGTCATCGAGGAGTCGGTAAGGTCGATGACGCCCTTGTAGAAAGGACCGTCGGTGATCATGGGGACCCTCTTGCGGATCTCGGGCAGCTCTTCGGCGAGTACGTTTTCAAGATGAGGCAGCGATTCGCCGAGCGGCAAGATGATGTCGACGTTGGCGTAGGAATCGAGCTTGGTCTTGTTCAGGACGTTCGAAATTCCGCTGTTACGCAAAACCAGCACGTCGCCGCTACCGTTCTTGATCTTCGTTGTGCGTACTCCAATTTCCATCACCGTGCCGGTTTGGCCGCCGACTGCGATGATGTCGCCCACGCGGAACTCGCCCTCGAAGATGATGAACAACCCGTTCAGGATATCGGTGACAAGGTCTTTTGCACCGAAGCTTAAAGCCAGGGTGATGATGCCGGCGCTTGCGAGCAGGGTCGTCGTATCGACGCCAAGAACTCCAAGGCACCAATACAGCATGAAGATGACCGTGCCGTACTTCACGATGCTCGACAGCAGGCGGCATATGGTTTCGCCGTGCGCGCCCAACACATCGGAGAGCAGGCGCAGAAGCCAGCGCAAGATGGCGGCTACGGTAAGCGCGACGCAGGCGTACATGATGGAGGCGGTGGCGGCGAAGACGTTGAGCCCGTGCTCCCAGTTGCCTGCAAGGATGTAGCTGATCACCGAGTTCTCGGGGAAGATGGCGTCTTTGAACACAACGGCGAAGCATACGATGAAGGCGGCTACGCCCATGAACCAGCGGATGGTCGTCCCTAGCTTTTGCTCAGGCGATTTCTCGTGCCAGTTGAGCGACTGGGTAAGCCAGCGGCTCACGGCGCTTTCGCTCTTCTTCCGGCGCCCGTCGGCCATGGTCACGTCTATGACGCGCGCGTCCTCGTTACGCCCGCCTGCCGGTGAGGGCGTGGTTTCGCCCGAGGTTCCGCGATTGCGCTCGAACGCGAGCACCAGGAATATGAAGGCGAAGCAAATCGCAGCAAGGGCGGCGGTTGCCTCGGTGAGCGGGCCGCGCTCGCTCATGAGCTCGCCTTCGTTGCCGGCGACGAAGAGGTAGTACCCGTCAACCTCGGTGCACGATGCGAAATACGTCTGGCCCGAAACGGTTATGTAGTTGGAATAGCCGTCCGCAAGCTGGGATTCCTTGATTCCGGCATCCGTTGCCTGCTTGCCCTGGACGTTGCTGTCCGGGTAGTAGGCTATCTCGCCGCTGTTTTTGTCGACGGCGAATGCGAAGCCCTCGGAGCCAACCTTTACGCCGTCGCGCACGCGGTCGATCTTCACGCTTGCAAGCAGGTTCTCCAGGCGCATGGGACGTACAGCTATTTGCACAAGGCCGTTGGCGTAACCGTCGGAGTCGTGTGTTGCCACGCCGATGAACTGCTGTGCCTCGCCGGTTGCGTCATTGGTAGTTACCGGCTGCACAAGCTCCTCTTTCCCGCCGAGCAAAGCCCTGAAGGCGTAGGAGCTATCGTTGGGGTCGGTTGAAAGGCTGTAACTTTTCTGGGGTGTGCTCGCCGAAATAAGGTCGCCATTTCCGTCAAGCACATAG
>CAVAUO010000198.1:0-2005 GCA_963591685.1 Escherichia coli | reverse complement strand
TGTCCGCAATGACGGCATACGGAAACCTCATAGACAGGAGTGCTGCCACTGTCCCCGTAGGCTTCGGAAATTGTTTTATGCGGTGTCAACTTGCGGGTGTGCAGGTTCAGGAAAATACCCTCAGGCGCTCGAAGGAACGAATGGTAGCGGCTGGAGAGGATAGGGATGCCATCAGATCGCTGCGCCGAACTGAGAACCTCAACCATCGCCGATAACGTTTTGCCGTCTTCTTCGTCATTGAGGCCCTCGATGCCTATCTCCTTAATGGACGAAGGATCCGTCATGTCAAGAAGATTTCTGCACCGCAACACGAGTTTTGCAGTCGATTCTTCGCCGAGCAACACCTTGCCAAGACCGAGAAGAACGTCCTCTTCATCCATACGACCGAGAACAGACTCGGGCACTTCATATCGTTTCAATAGTGAGCGAATCGCATTTGCATTTACCGATTCCCTATCCCAGAGTAATTCCTGCAACTGCGTCCACGCTTCAATGGCAAGTTTGCCCCAAGGCTCTGAATCCAACGCGTCCTGTGGTCGATCTTTCTCACTGGTAATGACGTCCAAATCATCTGGATCATTGGAAAATGGTTCACCAAAAAGATCGCTTGCAAATTCGGCGACCTTCGGCATGTCTCCTTCAGAACCGATAGTCGCGGAGGTCGCATAGCAATGCAACTGGGGTTTTTGCCCGGTTTCCACTTCGATACGGGCCTTCAAACGGCGTAGCAGATAGGCAATTTCCGTACCAAGGGCTCCGGAATAAACATGCGCTTCGTCAATTACGACATGTCGCCAGTTCGCACCGAAAACGCCTCCGAACAGCGGTGCATCTTTCGGCCTGAGGAGAAGATACTCCAGCATGGAATAGTTCGTAAGCAGGATGTTGGGTGGGGTTTTGCGAATTTCCTCACGGGAGATGATTTCGTTTGGCGTTCTCTCCTGTCCGGGATTCTCCTCTTTCCATTTAAGGATGGCTTTCGATTCGGTCTCCTCAGTATCGCCGGTGTAACGTCCGAATGTGATCGGGGTTCCTTTAAGCAATGTGCGCAGCCTTTTAAGCTGATCGTTCGCCAAGGCGTTCATCGGGTAAAGAATCATCGCCCTAACGCCGGCGGACGCACCGCTTACCTCGAACTCAGAAAGGATATCATTGAATATCGGCAGCAGGAAGGATTCGGTCTTTCCGGAGCCAGTACCGGTTACCACAGCATAGTTCCGCCCATCAACCGCTTTACGGATGGCACGCACCTGATGCACATAAAGAGGACGCGTCGAATCGAAATAAACACGTTTCCCCTCACCAAGATCCAACATGCTTCGGCAAAGCACACCTTCCGCCACAAGCTCAGCGACGCTCTTATCCTTACGGTACGGCGGGGCCGATTCAAGGAATGGACCCTTGGCAAGGTATCCTTGGCGATGCAGTATCCGCTCGAGCTGCTCCTGCAAATCGGAATCCGCAAAGTGAATTGTCGTCGCGATATATTCCCTGTAGGATTCTTCCAGCTTTCTGGCGGCACGGATAGGGTTGAATTCCTTGTTCTGCATTCCTTTTACCTTTCGAGAATGAATTCCGAAGCGTATTCGTACTCCGGATCACCGAACCATGACATCGGCGATACCGTGACAAACAGTTTTTCCCTTATGTCAAGTCGTCTAACAACCCGGTCCGGTAGCTCCACTTCTTCTGCGCCAAACAGCACATCGACGTGGTCGATCACCTTCCCTCCACGCTTCTTTCTGAAGTCAAGCCGAAGATTACAAAGAGGCTTCCCGTTGAAATGCATCACACATGCTCCATCGGTTTTTTTCAGAAGAGTCCAGCCATCTACGCCGAAACCTTGCCTGAATCGCAGAAGATCAACGTCGGTCCAAGCTGGCTTGGGTTTGTCAGTGGAGATGTCATCTCCATAAATAATGGAAAGCCTAAGCGTCTTGTCGGATGGCGCGGAGCAGTCCGATTGCTTAAGCTCATCGGTGTGTTCCGTGATATTGAACGTATA
>CAVAUO010000197.1:0-2046 GCA_963591685.1 Escherichia coli | reverse complement strand
TGCGGCGCAACTTTGTTCACTTTGGTTCAAGGCGACACCGAGCTTCCTTTCGCTATCAAACGCGTGATGGGCGCCTCATGCTTCTCGGTTGGCCTGATGCTGGTCGTCGTCTGCGGCTCCGAGCTGTTCACGGGCAATTGCCTGATGGTATGCGGCTTGGGCAGCAAGAAAATTAAGCTTCCCGGCATGCTCCGCAACTGGGTGGTGGTTTGGGTCGGCAATTTCGTCGGTTCACTGCTTCTGGCCGTGATCGTGTGCGGGTCGGCAATGGCGGCCATGAACAACGGCGCCGTGGGCGATGCCATGGTTGCCACTGCGGTCTCCAAGGTGACGCCCGACGCGCTCGCCCTGTTCTGCAAGGCCATCATGTGCAACTTCCTTGTCTGCTTGGCCGTGTGGATGACTTTTGGTGCGCGTACCTTGGTTGACAAAATCGTGGCCTGCGTCATGCCTATCACCGCTTTCGTCGCCTGCGGCTTCGAACATAGCGTTGCCAATATGTTCTTCCTGTTCGAGGGTTGGTTCGCAAAGCTCATGGGCTACGGCGCCGGCGTTGCCAATGCCGTTTCGCTCGACCTGGGAGCCATCTTCTACAACCTGGGAATCGTCACTCTGGGCAACATCGTCGGCGGTTCGATCCTGGTCGGCTTGCTCTATTGGATCGCCTTCGCCCGCGGTAAGAAGAACGATTAGTAAGAAGAGCTGTTGGAAAGGAACACCAAGAAAACAGTTGAAGGAAGTCAAGCTCAAGGAAACCGGCGCTGACACGGGATTGCGTAGCATCCATACGCTTTGCCGATAGCCTTTCCAAATGAGAGGTATTTGATTAAACGACGTTTGAAAAGATTACCCGTGTTTGTGCATCTGAGCATGCATAATACACACAGAGAAATAGCCTTTTTAAAGAATGCCTCGGCTGATGTCGGGCATTCTTGGTTGAAAGCGCATTATCCGTGCACGAGGATAATGCCAAGGTATCAAGGATGAAGAGGTTCAAGGAGGATCGGCCCTATGGCTAAGCTATCTATCGCGCCAAGCTCTCATGCTGATAAGCAGATAACCGACTACCTGGAGCGCTACGAAAAGCGCGTTTCTGCAACGCCCCCAGGCATGTGCCCTATCGCGGTGCAACTGAACTTGCTGGAAGCAGGCGGCTCGCAGACCTGCGGAAAGTGTGTTCCCTGCCGTGACGGCATCCCTCAGCTCGCTAATCTGCTGCGCCAGGTGCGCGATTGCAAGGCTGGCCCGGACACGCTTGAAAAAATCCGAAGCCTGGCCACCGTTATCCGCGATTCCTCCGATTGCGCCGTTGGCTACGAGGCCGGCAACGTGGTTCTTGAAGGCTTGGATTCCTTTGCCGATGAATACGCGAGCCACATTCAGGAGGGCTCTTGCCTTTCCGACGTTTCGCAGAAACTCCCTTGCGAGGCTCTTTGCCCCGCGCATGTCGATGTTCCCGGCTACATCGCCCTGGTTTCCGAGGGTCGTTATGCCGAGGCCGTGCAGCTTATCCGCAAGGATAATCCTTTCCCAACCATGTGCGCGCTCGTTTGCGAGCATCCTTGCGAAGTTCGTTGTCGTCGCCAGCTCATCGATGCTCCGGTGAACATCCGCGGCATCAAGCGTTTCGCGGTCGATATGGCTCCTGCCGATACGGTCCCCGTGCCCAAGCGCCTACCCGACACCGGCCGCCATATTGCCGTCGTCGGTGCAGGTCCGTCGGGTTTGACCTGTGCTTATTATCTGGCTTTGATGGGTCATAAGGTAACCGTCTACGAAGGTCGCTCCAAGATGGGCGGCATGACGCGTTACGGCATCCCTGCCTATCGCTTCCCTCGCGAGCTTCTTGATCGCGATATCCGTGCGGTCCTTTCGGTCGGCAATATCGACGTGAAGATGAATACCCAGCTCGCCAAAGAAGACGAGGCGCGTATCATTGCCGAGCACGACGCCGTTTACGTGGCTGTCGGCGCGCAGGTTGGCAAGTCTTTGAAGCTCGACGGCGTCGAGGCCGAGGGCGTTATGTCCGCTGTTGACCTGCTGGGC
>CAVAUO010000196.1:0-2060 GCA_963591685.1 Escherichia coli | reverse complement strand
GTATGCAACATGGCGCTTCCTCTCGCAGGGGCTTGAGCACAAATCCAAAATTCATCCTTGACCTTAAACTCAAGGTTAATGTGACGCTAAACCCACGCATATGTCAACAGAACGGTAAACGAGAGGAAGCAAACCATGGGCTACACATGGAACCTACCCACAAAGGTGCAGTTCGGACCTGGCAAAGTCAAAGAGCTGGCTAATGAAAAGATGCCCGGCAAGAAAGCGCTGCTGGTAATCTCTTGCGGCAAGTCGGTGCGCGAAAACGGCGCCCTGGCCGCCGTCGAGCAGGGGCTGACCGCGGCCGGCGCCGATTACGTCATCTTCGACAAGATCCAGCCAAACCCGCTGGAACCGACGATCATGGAGGGCGTGGAGTGCGCCCGCGAAAACGGCTGCGACTTCGTGGTGGGCCTGGGCGGCGGCTCCGTCCTAGACTCCGCGACCGTGATCTCGGGCATTGTGCCGCAGAAGGATGGCCGCGTCTGGGATTACGTGCAGGGTGGCACCGGCGGCGGAAGACCGCTCGCGCAGGAACCCCTCCCTTACATCGAGATCACGACCAGTGCGGGAACCGGCAGCGAGGTCGACTGCTGGGGCGTCGTCACCAACCCCGCCACGCACGAGAAGATCGGCTTCCAGGGCGGCTACCCCGAGCTCGCCATAGTCGACCCCGAGCTCATGCTCACTGTCCCGCCCGCCTTCACGGCCTACCAGGGCTTCGACGCCCTGTTCCACAGCATCGAGGGCTATCTCTCCGTGTTCTGCAACGAGGCGGCCGAGGTGGTAGAGCTGGCCGCGATCCGCAACATCGCCCAGTACCTGCCGCGCGCCGTCCGCAACGGTAGCGACCTCGAGGCCCGCACGAAGGTCGCGTTCGCGAACACCATGAGCGGATACTCCATGGAGGTCTGCTCCTGCGTGAGCCAGCATGCCATGGAGCACGCGCTTTCCGGCCACCATCAGAATCTGCCGCACGGGGCCGGTCTCATCATGATCTCGCAGGCTTATTTCGGCCGTTGGGTCGAGGAGCACGTCTGCGACGAGCGCTTCGTCGAGCTTGCCCGCGCCTTGGGCTGCCCCGACGCGGCAGAGCCGGAAGATTTCCTAATTGCGCTCGGTGGGCTGATGGATGATTGCGGCGTTGCCGATCTGCGCATGAGCGACTACGGCATTGCGCCGGAGGAGTTCCCGGAAATGGCGGCCGACGCCAAGGCGACTATGGGCGTGCTGTTCGCCTGCGATCGCTTCGAGCTATCCGACGAGGACGTGGTGTCCATCTATCAGAAGTCCTACCGATAAGGTTCGGCCATGTTGAAAGCCCTGCCGAAAACTGCAATTCTATCCCCGCTAATCGCGCCTTGCTGCAAAAATCTCATCAACAACCTTGGTGATTGCCCCAATGCTGATGGGCTTGATGATATGACCATTCATCCCCGCTTTATATGCCCTTTGCTTGTCTTCCTCAAAAGCATTGGCCGTCATGGCGACGATCGGAATGTTGGCTTTGCGGTTATCTGGCAGCGACCTGATGGCCTAGCGTTTTCGGAAACTCTTCACCTTGCAGCTGATCCTTTTGCCGTAGCGCATATCCCTAGCAAAATGCCGAATTATTTTCATCAGATAACCCGATTTTACACGGCGGCTATAGCAATTACCTCGTAGGTCGGTAGGCGTCTTGTCGTCCCTGATTGCCAAACTTGGCATAGAAAAGCTTGCGCTAAGTTTGGTGCGGCCGCAGATATCGTGGAGCAGTGCGCGAGGCTCGATGCGGTCGGAATCTCCTACAACCTGTTCCACCTGGCGGGCATCGCCAGCGCGGGCAAAGGCCAAGAAAACGCCGAGGCAACGCGAGGTCTTCGGGCACACCAGCTGTCAATGTAGAGGGGCGCCGTGCGCCCCTCTACGGACTTAAATCTTTAGCAACATGCGGGGCGCCAGCTCAGCACGGCTCGAAATGCCAAGCTTCGAGTAAACGCGACGGACCTGCTCCCTACTTCACTTTGACCTTGGCAATGTTGCTCCAGGAGGAACGGTAGATCTTGCCGTTAACAACCTTG
>CAVAUO010000195.1:0-2084 GCA_963591685.1 Escherichia coli | reverse complement strand
ACCACATAACGCGTTGGCATGGGCTTACCGACGTATTCAGGGTCGCGATTAGCGCGCTGGTCGATCCAGTACTCGAAATGATGCTTGTTCCTGCCTTTATGATGCAGCCAAGCGCGCGAATAGCCTAAATCATCGCGTTCCGCCGTGTTCGGCGAACATGAGCCTTGGTAGTAACGGACACCTGTGAAGAATTCCTCGGGGCTGTACTTCGACAAATCGTGCGCAAGTCCCTGACGATACAATCCAACCTGGAAGCAATGACGCATGACGAGCATCTTATGACGGTTGATGGTGGAAAGATGCTTACGGGCCTTGTCTAGGGTACTCACGCTTATCCCATCTTCTCGAATCGGACAAAGTGACTATACCAGCACGTCAAGCGAAGCCAAAGCATTGCTGGGAGCGAATTCGTGCTTATCTGTTTTCTTTCAGACGACGGAGCACCTCGTCGGTCAAAGCAGCAATCAAGCCCACGTCAGCACCCAAAGCAGGCACGTAAGTGAAACGTGCGCCCTCCCCCGCTGCTGCAAGGAAGAAATCGCGTGCCTCCTCGGCCACTTCCATGCTCGTCTCCAAGCAATCGGCAGCAAAACCGGGACACACCACGCATACATCCTTCACGCCCTGCTCGGCCCAAAGCTCAAGAGTGGGCTCCAACAAGGGCCCAAGCCACTTACGGTTGTCAAATCGGGATTGATAGGTGACCTGCCATGTATCGTCCGACAAGCCAAGAGACGCTGCAAGGTTTTCTGCAGTTTCGTTGATTTGATCCTGGTAGGGGTCGCCGTCCTCGATGAACTTGACGGGCTCGGAATGAAAGGAAATAGCCAAGCGCGCGTTGAGCTGCGGACTCCAAACCCTACTCACGCTCTCAGACAAAGCCTTAAGGTACAAGGGATTATCGTAATAATGAGGAATTTCGAGCAGCTCCGGATTCCACTCGCTGTCAACCAAAACGTCAAAAAGGCGTTTGACCTCGGGCAAAATCGTGCCCGTGCAGGATTTGCACTCCTGAGGATACATCGGAATCACGATAAGCTTACTTACGCCAGCCTGCTTAAAAAGCTCAAGCTTGGAAGCGATGGAGGGGTTGCCGTAGCGCATGGCCACCTCAACCTTGGCATCGACATCGCAGGCAACAAGCCTCTTTTCCAAAGCACGTCCCTGCGCCAAGCTATCAAGTATGAAAGGAGAGCCCTCGGGAGTCCAAAACCTCTTATAGCGAGGAACGTTCTTCTTGGGCCTGCGCGGCAAGATCACGTAATCCAAGACCCGACGCCAAATAGGCATAGGACAGGCGATGAGCACGGGATCGGTGAGCATCTGCTCGAGCCAGGTACGAATCGCCTCCTCTTCAGGAGCATCCGGCGTTCCGCTGTTAACAAGAAGAACACCGATACCTTGAGTATCCTTCAGACTCTTCATGGCGGGCTTAGGCGTTGTTCTCCATGCTGACCAGGTTATCAGCACCGTAGCGCTTCCTGAGCACCGGCTTTTCGATCTTGCCCGTTGGGTTACGAGGCACCTCAGCGAAAATCACCTTACGGGGACGCTTGTAGCGAGGCAGAGCCATACAGAACTCGTTGATGTCTTCCTCGGTTGTGTCCTCGAAGCCAGGCTTAAGGGAAACGACAGCAGCGCTGATCTCGCCTAAACGCGCGTCGGGCAAACCAATGACCGCAACGTCCTTGATAGCAGGATGAGCAGACAAGAAATCTTCAATCTGAACAGGGTAGATATTCTCACCACCCATGATGATGACGTCCTTTTTGCGATCGACGAGCCAATAGAAACCATCGTCGTCAAGCTTCGCCATATCACCGGTAAGAAGCCAACCGTCGACAAGAGTGTCGGCTGTGGCTTCGGGGTTTTTGTAGTAGCAGGTCATTAGGGCTGGACCCTTGACGCATAACTCGCCCACCTCGCCTTGGGCAACCTCGACCCCGTGTTCGTCGATGATTTTTGCCTCCCAGCCCCAGCCAGGAACACCAATAGCACCGACATGATCAATGTTCTCGACACCCAAATGCACGCAACCAGGACCGAGGGATTCGGAAAGACCGTAGTTGGTATCGTTCTGGTGA
>CAVAUO010000194.1:0-2137 GCA_963591685.1 Escherichia coli | reverse complement strand
AGCGACCGCTTCGAGTACCTGAAGGACGTTTGCGAGGTTGTCTACCTTGATCGCACTCCCGGTATCTCCACCACCAAGGTTAAGGAAAACCTCAACCTCAACAAGTAAAAGCTGGTTAGTAGGAACGAACACAGAGCATGGCGGGGCTCGCGTAATGCGAGCCTCACTTTTTAGGGAGCTTATATGGGTAAAAGCATGGTGCAGACGCTCGATCTTGGCCTCGGCGCGGAAGAGCTCAACACTCAAATCGAGCAATCGGATGCAACGTATCTTCTGTTCGCCGAGGGCGAGGCAAAGCTTTCCGCCGATTATGCGGAAAAGCTTGCTGCCAAGTTGGATGAGTCTCCGGCTCTTGCTGTAGCGCAAGGCTTGCTCAAGGTCGGCAAAAAGCCCCTTTCCGTGCTGGGGCCCTATAAGGGACAATCTTTGGAATTCGACGTTGCGGCCGACTTCAGCCAGGCCTTGCTGTATCCCCATGGCGTGCTGGTGCGTGCTGAGGATCTTAAAAACTCCGGCGTTCGTTTTAACCCTGAATTCGAGTTCGTGCGAGACCACCTGTTTGCTTTGCAGCTGTGCGCAAAGTTCCCGCGTCGTTGGTTTGACGGCAACTGCACCTATACGGCCAAGGACAAGCTGGACGAGTTTGCGCCCAACGGGCCGCGTACTTGGCAGGCGGGTTGGTACTGGGAATCTACCGAGCCTTTGCTTGCTCTTCTGCGGGAAGAGGATGGCAGTCTTTCCAAGGCAAGCCAGCATGCGCTTATGTATTTGGCCGCGGTAAGATTCCGCGCGAATTCCGGTTCTGCGTCTAAGAGCTGCTTCGAGGGCCCCGAGGACAGTCAGCGCTACATCGCGCAGGTGAGTCAGATTCTTAAGCTGGTGTGCGACGAGGTGCTGATGGCACGCGTCCCCCTGGGCGGCTTCATCCGCTACGACCGTTGCTATTTCGCAGGCTTGCGCAACGATGGCAAGCCGGTGGATTTGGACGTTGTTGTAAGCGACGGCAAGGCGGCCTTGGTTTTCGCCAATACCGAGCCTCCCGTTGACGTGTACAACAACAAAGAGCACAACGTGCAGGTGCAAAACCTCAACATCATCACCGAGCAGGGCAAGAAATTCTTAAAGATCGACATGCGTTTTAAGACGCACGCAAAGCCCAGCCAGTACAAATTCCTGGCGCGCGTGAGCAACGGCTCTCAGCATCAGGACTCAGAGTTCAGAGCGACCAAGCGTTTCAGCGGCTCCATGAT
The DNA here is from genome assembly GCA_963591685.1 of Escherichia coli. Taxonomy (GTDB): domain Bacteria; phylum Actinomycetota; class Coriobacteriia; order Coriobacteriales; family Eggerthellaceae; genus Anaerotardibacter. The sequence goes on along the minus strand of CAVAUO010000194.1, from coordinate 887 downwards.
CTACTTCTGCCAGGAGGTTTTGGATTTAACAAGCCTTGTGGCCAAGGTGCCCCTTTATGAGGGCCGGCCCCACCAAACGGTAAGTCTGGTGCTTGTGGCCTGCGGGCAGGAATTCCCTATGCCCTTCAAGTATCTGGACCTGTGGAATGCCCGCCTGCAAACTTCTGATTCCGAAGCGCCTTACTGGAGCGTGCCTGGTTATATCGTGCGCGACAAGGCAGGCGTTATCGATTTCGAGCCGGCCGGCGCCCTTCAAAAAATTAAGCAGGAGCTAAGCTATTGGAAGTGGCTTAAGCAAACCAAGGCGCCCGAGCGCTTCGTTAAACTGCGCAAGGCTTACTGGCTTACGCGTCCCTATTTCAAGCACAAGCGCATTTGGATTTACTACGACAAGGTATTCAAAGCGGGCGACAACGCCGATTTCGCTTACGCCTATGCCATGAAGCAGAACGATGGCATTGAGAAGTATTACTTCCTGGACAACCGTTGCGCCGACTGGGGCCGCCTGGAAAAGGCGGGCTACAAGTTGTTGTTGCCCAAGACCCTAAAGGGCGACTTGTACACCATGAACGCCGAGCTTATCTACGTGACGCACAATCCGGCGCTCAACCGTCCGGGCTTCAAAGTTAAAGAGGAAAACTACGTAAAGACCTTCTTCAACCCGACCTGCATTCGTTTGTTCCACGGTTTCCCCAACAACCGCAACCAAACCTACAATCAGACCTACCAAAACTACTCGGGCGTGGTGGTGTGCTCGGAGTACGAGCGCCAGCTGTACGGAAGCCCCGCAAACGAATACACGCCCGAGCAGATTATCCCTTGCAGCAACCCCCGCTTCGACGAGCTTGAGCCCGACAACCAGCGGTGGCTGGTGCTTGCCCCCACAT
>CAVAUO010000193.1:0-2163 GCA_963591685.1 Escherichia coli | reverse complement strand
AGGACGGCCTGTTCTGCGAGAAGATCTTCGGTCCCACCAAGGACTGGGAGTGCGCCTGCGGCAAGTACAAGCGCATTCGCTTCAAGAACATCGTCTGCGAGCGTTGCGGCGTCGAGGTGACCCGCTCCAAGGTTCGTCGTGAGCGCATGGGTCACATCGAGCTGGCTACGCCCGTTTCCCATATTTGGTATTTCAAGGGTTCGCCTTCTCGTCTGGGCTACCTGCTTGACATTCCTCCCAAAGAGCTTGAGAAAGTTCTTTACTTCGCATCTTCCATCATTACTTCGGTCGATAAAGAGGCTCGCGACGAGGACGTCGAGGACCTGCGCGACGAGCTTGCCGCCGACCTTGAGGAAATGGACGCCGAGCGCGATCGCTTGATCGAGTCTGTTCGTCGCATGTCCGTCGACTACGTTCCCGCCGAGGATGAGTTCGTCGACGAGTTCGAGGACGAGGAGCGCCTGAGCCCCGAAGAAGTTGAGGACGAGGTTTCCGACATCTATGAGGAGTTCAACGAGCGCAAGGAGCTTCGCTCTAGGGCACTCGACGAGTTCCTGAAGATCGAGCCCAAGCAGCTCGTTTCCGACGAGGCTCTCTATCGTGAGATGCGCCTGAACTACTCCGATTACTTCAAGGGTGGCATGGGCGCCGAGGCTGTTCGCGACCTTCTTGATGCTCTCGATCTTGAAGAGGTTGCCGAGGAGCTTCGCGAGATCGTCTCGACCGGCAAGGGTCAGAAGCGCACCAAGGCCATCAAGCGCATGAAGGTCGTCGACGCGTTCCTGCACTCCGACAACAAGCCTTCCGACATGATCCTCGACGTCATCCCCGTCATTCCTCCCGATCTGCGCCCCATGGTTCAGCTCGACGGCGGTCGTTTCGCAACGTCCGACCTGAATGACCTGTATCGTCGTGTCATCAACCGCAACAACCGCCTGAAGCGTCTGCTTGATCTCGGTGCTCCCGAGATTATCGTCAACAACGAGAAGCGCATGCTCCAGGAAGCCGTTGACTCCCTGTTCGACAACGGCCGTCGCGGTCGCCCCGTCACCGGTCCTGGCAACCGCCCCCTGAAGTCCCTCTCCGACAACCTGAAGGGCAAGCAGGGTCGTTTCCGCCAGAATCTCTTGGGTAAGCGCGTCGACTACTCCGGTCGTTCCGTTATCGTTGTCGGCCCTAACCTGAAGCTGCATCAGTGCGGTCTTCCTTCCCAGATGGCACTTGAGCTTTTCAAGCCCTTCGTGATGAAACGCCTGGTCGAGCTTGAGTATGCCGCTAACATTAAGGCGGCCAAGCGTGCTGTCGACCGTGGCGCCACTTATGTTTGGGACGTCCTCGAGGAAGTCATCACCGAGCACCCCGTGCTCTTGAACCGTGCACCAACCCTGCATCGTCTGGGCATTCAGGCTTTCGAGCCCGTCCTGGTCGAAGGCAAGGCCATCAAGCTGCATCCGCTGGTTTGCACGGCCTTCAACGCCGACTTCGACGGCGACCAGATGGCTGTTCACGTGCCCCTGGGCAACGAAGCTCAGGCCGAGGCACGTGTCCTCATGCTTTCCGCCAACAACATCAAGAGCCCGGCTCATGGCCGTCCTCTGACCGTTCCTACCCAGGACATGATCATCGGTCTGTACTACCTGACGGCTGCTCGTGACGGATTCCCGGGCGAGGGCCGTGCGTTCATCGATTTCGACGATGCTTTGCGCGCCTATGATGCTCGTGCCGATGTCGACCTGCAGGCCAAGGTCTGGGTTCGCCTGAACAAGACCACTCTGGTTGCCGACGCCCGCGAGAAGTACACCGAGCACAAGGCCGGCGAGCGCATCGAGACCACGATCGGTCGCATCACCTTTAACAACGTGCTGCCCGAGGACTATCCCTTCCTTAACTACGAGATGAACAAGTCCGAGATCAGCTGGCTTGTCGAGGATTGCTGCAACCGCTACACGACCTCGCGCATGGAGCCGATCCTGGACGGTCTTAAGGCTGCCGGCTTCCATTACGCAACCCGTGCAGGCGTCACCGTTTCCGTCTATGACGCAACTATTCCTCCGCAAAAGCCCGCTATCCTGGCCGCTGCCGACGAGCAAGTTGCCGTCATCGACGAAGAGTACGAGATGGGCCTTATGTCCGACGGCGAGCGTTACCAGCAGGTCATCGATG
>CAVAUO010000192.1:0-2204 GCA_963591685.1 Escherichia coli | reverse complement strand
CGCTATGACCACCAGATCGCAGGCTTTCAGGCATTCAACGAAGGCAGGGTCGTCCGGAGAATAAGCCTCATCAACCCAGGAACGCGAACGCGCGACTTCCAGCGCGGCGGAATCAACATCGACACCGATGAGCTTAAGCTCGGGACAAGAGCGTGCAAGCGCACCTGCCAAGGAGGCACCGATCAATCCCATGCCGATGATGGCGACTTGTCTAAAGGACGTCTGCATTAAACCACTGCCGTTTCATTGAATAAATTGTTTGTTCTGGATCTATAGTACCGCACGAAGTGCGCTAATCTCCGAATCGGAGAGCATGCGATATCGACCTTGATCCAGATCGCCAAGCTCTAGCGGGCCTAAGCTCCGACGATGCAGTTGAAGTACGGGGTGATGAATCGCCTTGCACATCTTCCTCACCTGACGCTTACGACCCTCGTGAATGGTGATCGAGAGCATGGCCGTATTGGCCACAGGATCGCTTGAAAGCAGCTCAACCCTGGCGGGAGCAATCGGCCGATTGGCTATCACGAGCCCGCCACGACGCAAAACATCCAGTTGCTTATTGCTTGGTATCCCATGTACCAATGCTTCGTAAGTTTTATCGACATGATGCGTCGGATGCAGCAAGCCTTGTCCCAGCTCACCATCGTTGGTGAAAAGAAGCAGGCCCGTCGTATCCTGATCGAGCCTGCCAACGGGAAACAAGCCCGGATATTCATCAACGGGAACAAGCTCAGCCGCGATAGGGCGCCCCCACTCATCTGACATGGTGGTAACGTATCCCGCCGGTTTGTTAAGCATAAAGACAACGGACGCGCCCTTCGGTTCCACCTCGCGCCCATCGAAATAAACCTTATCGGTGCCGGGAACGACGCGAACGCCCATCTCGGTAACCACGACGCCGTTAACGCCGACCCTCCCCTCACGGATATGGTTCTCGCACTTACGGCGTGAGTCGATACCGGCGCGCGCAAGGTACTTCTGCAGAGGAACGGAGTTTTCGACAGGCGCACTAGCCTGGGGCTCAACGGCTCTTGGGCCATCGATCATGGCTTCATCATTGGCACCCATGCTAGTCTTCCTCAAAAACAAGGGTATCGAAATCGATTTTCTCAACCGCACCGGAAGCTTGCGCGAGCGCTTCGTCGAGCATGGCCTGCATCGCATCCTGCATCGTTTCAGACAAGGCAGGAGCCCCCTCTTCTTCATTGGAAAGTTCAACGGGAATTTCCAGAACAGAATCCGCTGCGGTAACACTTAGGCGCTCGGCGATGAAGGAACGGGTTTCTTCATCGGGAGCAAAGCTCTCGAGCGCAGGCAGATCGGCTACGGAGTTCAAGCCGAAACGATCGAGGAAGGCCTTCGTCGTTCCGTAAAGAACGGGATTTCCAGGCGCATCCTGAACGCCCACTTCCCTAAGATAGCCCTTCTCCATGAGCGAGTTAACCGAGCTGTCCGAGTTCACGCCTCGCACGCTGGCGATTCCGTTGCGCGTAACCGGCTGGCAGTAGGCAACTATCGCCAAGGTCTCCAGCGCCGCTTGCGTGAGCTTTCGCGTATCCCAGGAAACAACATAGCGCTCAATGAGCTCGTGATAGCGAGGATGGGTGACCAAGCGAAAGCCTCCGGCCGTCTCGCTCAGCTGGATGCCCCGATCCTCCATCACCAAACGCTGCTGCAATTCCGAACAGGCCGACCTCACCCGAGCGGGCTCGCATTGCAAAACATCCGCCAAGGAAAGAAGGCTCACCGGTTCCTCGGAAACGAAAAGCATTGCTTCAATGGCAGCCTGAAGCTCCTTGTCGCTGTAAGTTTCAAACATAGCGCTCTCCTTGCTTATCCACGATCAGGCTTCCGAGCCGGCATCCGCTGTCCGAGCAGGCAAACCATCGTCTTCGATGAACGTAACGCCGATATCGCCGAACAGCTCATCTTGAATCAAGTTGACCTGACGACGCTTGAAAAGTTCCAAAAGCGCCAAGAACGTGACGACGATGGTCGCAGAATCACTGCCAGAACGCGCGATAAGCTCGGAAAAACTCGTTGACTTACAACTTGCCACGAAATCACGAATATCGCTCACGCGTCCCTCAAGCGATATGACCTTACGCGCAATATGCTCAGACTCAAGCAGGAACACATCCCTCCGTGCAAAACATTGCGCGCATAAACGACCAAGATCGTCGACAGTGGTGCCCTTGAGG
>CAVAUO010000191.1:0-2209 GCA_963591685.1 Escherichia coli | reverse complement strand
GGTTGATGACGCAGCCCTTGGTCTTCTTGAGCTCGGGGAAGGCGTTCTTCATGTAATAGAAGGTTGCATGAACGCCGGTGTCGATTGCCAGATCGAAGTCCTCGATCGAGTGATCGACCAGGTTGACGCCGGACTTGGAGGCCTGAGCGTTGTTGACCACGCAATCGAGCTTGCCGTAGTGGTCGACGCAGGCCTTGATGGCAGCCTTCACGTCGTCCTCGTTGGAGCCCTCGGCCACCAGATAGGCGCAATCGCATCCGTAGGCGCTCTTAAGCTTTTCAGCCGCTTCAGCCAAGCGACTTTCGGTACGACCGGTGATGAACAGATTTGCGCCATTTTCAGCCATCTTGCTTGCGATGCCGAAGCCGACGCCCTTGCCGCCGCCCGTGATAAGAACGGCTTTTCCATCTAGAAGACCCATTTTCCTCCCCTTTCGTTTGGAAATTTAGAGACTGTGCAAAATATTACCGCTTTGGTGCCATTTAGCATCTTGCAAGCCGTTCGACTTTAACGAACGCGCTCAAAATCCATAAAAATATGATGTTTATCAGGGGTTTTCTTACGTTTTAGATTCACAGGCGAAAACCGTTCACCCGGCGTAGGCAGCCAATGTCCCAGCCGATAGGGTGACATCTTCCAGGAAAAGGCTGTCGCCGTCCCGAAACAAGAAGCTTGCTAGAATAAAAGTAAAAAGCAGGAAACTTTGCAAGGAGCGCTCATGGCAGCAGAGCTTTTCATGTCGGACATCCACGGCGAATACGAATCCTTCGCGCACGTGCTGCGCAGCGGTTGCGGTGCGGTCGAACGCACGATCAAGGAAACCTTCCCCGAGTTCTCGGAAGAAGACAAAACGACGCTTCTGATGTTCGTCTGCTACCCCCGAACCATGACCGAGCGCCACCTGCGCAACGGCTACGCACTCGATAAAGCCGAGATGGCCCTGCACGCGATGCTCGGAATGCTCATGTCACGCGCAAAGGAGGAATCATCGGCGGCGGCCTTCCGCCATGCCCTTGACCAAGAGAAACTGCCCGAGACCACGCGCCACGACGAGCTGGCCGACATCGACCAGGAAACGCGCATCGCTCTTCTGGCTCACGCCATCCGCAACATGTCGGTAGAGAAGGTGCACCTGGTAGGCGACATCTACGATCGCGGGCCTGCGCCCGACCTCATCATGGACGAGCTTGCTCGCGTGGTCGACTACGACATCCAGTGGGGCAACCACGACATCGTCTGGATGGGCGCCGCCCTTGGGCAGCCCGGCTGCATCGCTCACGTGATGCGCATTTGCTCGCGCTATTCCAACCTGCCCATCCTCACCGAGCGCTATCACATGGATCTTGGACCCGTTGAGGAATTTGCCTGCCGCGTTTACGCCGACGACCCCTGCGCAGCCTTCGGGCTTAAGGGAAATGCCGTGGTTACGCCCGAGCAAAGGCAGGTCAACGTCAAAATCCAAAAAGCCATGACCATGATCCAATTCAAGGTCGAAGGGCAGTTGATCGACGAAAACCCCGGCTTCGGACTCGCCGATCGCAAGCTTTTGCATCATATCGACTACGAACGCGGAACCGTCGTCATCGATGGGGTCGAACACGAGCTTTTGGATAAAGTCTTCCCCACCGTCAACCCGGCTGACCCCTACAAGCTCACCGACGAGGAAGCCGAAATCCTCGCCTACCTACAGAAGACTTTCCGCGAATGCGAGCAGCTTCAGCGCCACATCAAGCTTTTCCTCGATCACGGCGGCCTGTACGCCATCAGCGGCAACGCGCTCATGTTCCATGCCTGCGTGCCCCTCAACGCCGACGGCAGCCTGATGGAAGTAGAGCTCTTCGGCAAGACGCTCAAGGGCAAAGCGCTCTTCGATGAAATCGACCAGCACGTGCGCAATGCCTTCGAGGCAAACGACGCCGCGCAGGCGAAGCTCGGCCAGGACCTGCTGTGGTACCTGTGGCTTGGCGCGGGCAGCCCCCTGTTCGGCAAAGACAAAATGGCAACCTTCGAGCGCTACCTGGTGGAAAGCAAGGAAGCACAGGCGGAGCATAAGAACGCCTTCTACAAGTTGCAGGACGACGAAACGGCACACGATGCCATCTTCAAGGATTTCGGCATGGATCCCGCGCAGTCCTACCTGGTATGCGGTCATGTGCCCGTGAAGATCAAGGACGGCGAAAACCCCGTTCGCTGCAAAGGTCGGCACTTC
>CAVAUO010000190.1:0-2236 GCA_963591685.1 Escherichia coli | reverse complement strand
GCGAGGCGGCGGGTACAGGTATTGGCGGCACCCTTGTGGCCAATGCCACGCGCAACGCCGTCGCCGTGCTCGAGACCAATGCCGCGATGGGTTTGATCGTCGCAGCGCCCACGGCGGGTTCCGCGGGCGTGATCCCTTCGGTGCTTCTTTCGCTGCAAGCAGAGCACGGATTCAGCGACGAGCAGCTTATCTGCGCGCTTGAGAACGCGGCGATCGTCGGTTCCATCATTGCGCGCAATGCCACCGTTGCCGGAGCCGAGGGCGGCTGTCAGGCAGAGATTGGCTCGGCCGCTGCGATGGCGGCGAGTGCGGCCTGCGAGCTTCTGGACGGCACGCCGCGCATGTGTCTTGCGGCTGCAGGCTTTGCCTTGGCCAACATGCTCGGCTTGGTATGCGATCCCATCGGCGGCCTGGTTGAAGCGCCCTGCCAAAAGCGCAACGCGGCCGGTGCGGTCAATGCGCTTTCCGCAGCGCAGCTGGCTTTAGCGGGTATCGAGGGCAAGATCCCCTTTGATGAAGTGGTTGACGCCATGTACAAGGTTGGCCGCAGCCTTCCTTACGAACTTCGCGAGACGGCACTGGGCGGTATGGCGGCCTGTCCTTCGTGCGCAAACTATTGTCATTAGGCGCTTGCTGGCAGCAATACCGAAACCAATGTGTCACAGCTCTGAAACCTCGCAAACCTAGGCTTAGGTGAACATCCAAGCCAGGTAGGAGGTCGGGCATGTACTCAAAGCTCGTTCAGCAAACTCCGAAGATCAATGCTCAGCTTGCCCGTTACGGCGTTAAGTTCGGCCTGTACAAACAAGGCGAGTTCCACGAGCGCTTGTTTCCTTTCGATGCCATCCCGCGCATTATCACGGCATCGCAGTGGAGCTATCTTGAGCGTGGTTTGGTGCAGCGCGTCGATGCCTTGAACGCCTATCTGCGCGATCTTTACGGCGAGAAGCGCATTATCAAAGACGGTGTGATTCCCGAGACCTTTGCCTTCGCCTCTTCGGGCTACCTTCCGCAATGCGAGCAGATCATGCCTCCGAAGGGCATCTACTCGCATATTTCGGGCATCGACTTGGTCGAGGGTGACGACGGCGTTTGGTATGTGCTCGAGGACAACTTACGTATTCCTTCCGGTGCTTCCTATCCTTTGGTGGCGCGCAATTTGTGTCGTCGTTGCGATGCCGAGACCTTCCGCACCCTCTCCATTCAGGACAATCGCAACTACGGCGAGCTCTTGCGCGAGACTCTGGACTACGTTAACTGCGGTGGCATCAACGTGGTCCTCACCCCGGGGCGCTACAACGCGGCCTACTTCGAGCACTCTTACCTTGCCGAGAAGGCGGGCGCAGTTCTGGCCGAGCCGAGCGAGCTTTTCGTTAAGGATCTGAAGCTTTATTACCGTGATGCTAACGAGGACAAGCTGGTGGGCGCGGTGTATCGACGCACCTCCGACGAGTATCTGGATCCCTTGTGCTTCGTGCCGGACAGCTTGATCGGCATCCCCAACTTGATGAGCGCCTATCGTGCCGGTAACGTGGCCATCGTCAACGCGCCGGGCAATGGCGCCGCCGACGATAAGGGCATTTATTACTTCGTTCCCAAGATGATCGAGTATTACCTGGGTGAGGAGCCCATCCTGCATAACGCGCCTACCTACTTGCCCTATTACCCTGACGACCTGAGCTATGTGCTCGAGAACGCCCGAACGCTCGTGATCAAGGACGTTGCCGAGGCGGGCGGCTACGGTGTGGTCTTCGGCAGCGATTTGAGCGACGGGGATCTAGCCGAGCTTCTTGCCAAGGTGAAGGCCGAGCCGCGCCGCTTCATCGCGCAGGAGATCATCGATTTCCTGTGCCTGCCCACCTACGTGGACGGCGAGGAACTTATGCGCAAGGCCGATCTGCGCGCCTTCGTTTTGTCGGGGGCAAGCACCAAGGTGTGGCCAAGCGGGCTTACGCGCTATTCGCGCGAGGAGGGCTCCGCCGTGGTCAACTCGTCTCAGGGCGGGGGCTTTAAGGACACTTGGGTCTTGGGCGCCGATTTGGCGGGCTCCAAGGAAGAAGCCGATGCGGTGCGCGCCGCGAGCGAAGTTGCCGAAAACGATTGCCAGGAGGACTAATGGGCTCCCTTTCTCTTGATAAGATCGATCATCTTCTGTGGCTAGGGCGCTATGTGGAGCGCTCCCAAACTACCCTGCACTTCATCATGGGTACCTACGATGCCGCCATCGACTCGCCCG
>CAVAUO010000189.1:0-2269 GCA_963591685.1 Escherichia coli | reverse complement strand
GAATCTATGCATTCTTTATGGGAAATACGAGAAAACATTGTGGCATCAATAATCCCTTTAAAAGAGATTTAAGCCAAATTGCTACAATATTCTCAAACACATCCGCAATGCGGCTAATCGCATTGTCTTGGGGGTCGGCATCTGGGCATTCAGCAGGTAAAGCGCGTTTCAGGCAAGCAAGCAAGATCGTATGCCCGCCAGGTGTTAAACCCCGCGCACGTTGCGTAAAAGGAGATAGATCATGAACAACGCAGAAACCCCTCGCATTCTTCTTGTTGAGGATGAAAAGGCCATCCGCGATGCCGTGGCCGCCTACCTCGAGCGCGAGGGATATTGGCTCACCTTGGCCGCCGATGGCCAGGAGGCCCTTGAAGAATTTTCCAAGCATCATTTCGACCTGGTGATCCTCGACCTGATGCTTCCCCGCGTTCCCGGCGAGCGCGTTTGCCGTGCCATCCGCGATAGCTCGGATTGCCCCATCATCATGCTTACCGCCAAGGGCGAGGTTGAAGATCGCATCATCGGTCTTGAGCTTGGCGCCGACGACTACCTGGTCAAGCCCTTCAGCCCGCGCGAGCTTGTTGCCCGCGTGCGTGCCCTTCTTCGCCGCACCAGTTCCGGCGAGCTGCAGCGCGAGGTTCTGGAGTTCGGCGATCTGGTTATCGACATGTCCGGTCATAAGGTGCTCGTCAAGGGCAAGGAGGTCGACCTTACGGCTTCCGAGTTCAAGCTTCTCACCACGCTTTGCCGCTACCCTGGTCGCGTGTACAGCCGTATGGAGCTTGTCGAGAAGGTTCTGGGCTACGACTTCGAAGGCTACGAGCGCACCATCGACTCCCACGTCAAGAACTTGCGCGCCAAGCTCGGCGACAACCCTCGCAACCCAACCTGGTTGCACACCGTTCATGGCGTCGGCTATCGTTTCGAGGATCCCACCAAGAACGGCGACTAAGCCAGAGCTTCTTCGCCTGCTAGGCAAGCGCCTCCCTTAAGGTGGCTTTGGCCTAGCGCATGATATCCGTACGAACCCGGGCGGCCCCGACACCTTGCGTGTTGCGCCGCCCGGTACCTTTGTTGAAAGGTCGGCTGATGGCAAACGAGCCTCTGATCGATACCACCGAGGGCTTGGATCCCGAAACCGGCCAACCTCGCACCCGCCGCAAGCCCGGTTCCTACACCAAGCGCGTTATGGCGGCCTTCTTCGCCATCGCCTGCATGACCGTCCTGGTGATTACCGTGGTGCTGTACCTGGTTTGGAACACCCACTTCAGCGATTACACCCACGAGAACATGCAGAAGGTGGCCAATTCGCTGTCCGAGTCCATCGGTTACTCCTACGAAGGCAAGAATGCCGACGGCGAAGAAGAATGGTCGATGGAGGTTTTGTCATCGGTTAAGGTGGCAAGCGATCTGTTCGACACCTGGAACATTAGGGTTGAAAACAGCAAGGGCATGGTTGTCTACGACAACGACAAGAGTTCGTCGAAGTCTTTGCTCGGGCCTCAGAAGGCCGGCGCCGACGTTGCCACTTCGGCCATTTATTCCGATGGCAAGCAGGTGGGCACGGTCTATGTCCGCGTCTTCGGTTCGTCCGATTTGTCCAGCTCGCTCGATCGCGAGTTCCAGCTGCGCTCCTACCAGGCTATTTTGCTTGCCGGTTTGGTGGCCCTGGTTGTAGCCCTGGTCGGTGGATTTTTCTTCAGCCGCGCGCTGGTTAGGCCCATCAACGAGATCACCCATGCGGTCAATCGCATTAAAGATGGCGATTACTCGGCGCGCTCGGGCTTAACAGGCAACGATGAGATTTCGCGCTTGGGCGAGACCTTCGACCGCATGGCCGACTCCATCGAGGCCAACCGCAACCTCGAGCGTCGCTTGGTCACCGATGTCGCGCACGAGTTGCGCACGCCCTTGATGGCTATCCAGGCAACGGTTGAGGCCATCATTGACGGCGTGTACGAGCCAAGCCCCGAGCGCCTGGAAACCCTTAACTCCGAGGTGCGCCGCTTGTCGCGTTTGGTCGATGCCCTTCTTAAGCTCTCGCGTCTTGAAAATCGCGCCAACCCCGTAGAGATGACGCGTCTTGATTTATCCGAGCTACTGGAGCAGGTGGTCGACACGCACAAGGCTTTCGTGGTCGATTCGGGGCTCAACTTCGAGTTCCGGCGTGACCCCCATGTGTGGGTTCTTGGCAATGCTGACATGATTCGCCAGGCAACGGCCAACCTTATTTCCAACGCGGTGCGCTACACGCCTGAAGGCGGCACGG
>CAVAUO010000188.1:0-2283 GCA_963591685.1 Escherichia coli | reverse complement strand
GGCCAGACCTACTCGCGCTCGCAGGACGGGCGGGCCTACGCGTCGCAGGACGGGCGTGCCGTCAGTGGCCGCGGCGCAAGCAGCCGCGCAGCTAACAGCCAGGTCGTTGTTAGGCGTGCTCCCAAGAAAAGCAAACTCCCCCTTGTTGGCCTTGCGCTTGGCGTCCTTTTGATTGCGGGCATCGGCACCTTCGGCATCACGCAGCTCACGGGCAGCGGCACTCCTTCTTCAAGCAGCGAGCCGCTTACGGTTAGCGATACCCCGCAAACGAGCCAGGCCGCCTCTTCTTCAAGCGCCACCGGCGCAAGCTCGACTGACGCCGCAGACAAAGGGCAGATCATCCTTACTCTGGGCGGCAGCGCCGACACTTACGTGGCAAAGGGCGAGGAATACATCGAATCCGGCTGCCATGCCTTCGACAAAACCGACGGCAACATCACCAGTCAGGTGAAAACCGAGGGCTCGGTGGACGCCTCGACGGTGGGGGACTACAAGGTCACGTACTCGGTGACGGACTCGCAGGGCACGAGCGCCAGCAAGGAGCGTACCGTGCATGTGGTCGACAACATGGACAAAGATAAAGACGGCATCCCCGTGCTGATGTACCACTACGTCTACACCAAGGACGACCCGCCCAAAAAGAAGGATGCCAACTACCTGCTGGACACCAAGCTCGAGGCTCAGCTGAAATGGCTCACCAAAAACAGGTACTACTATCCTTCGTATCAGGAGCTCGCCGCCTACATCGACGGCAAGCATTCCCTGCCGCGCAAGTCGGTCATCCTCACCTTCGATGACGGACAGGAGGGCTTTTTGAAGTACGGCATCCCGCTGCTCGAGAAGTATCAGGTGCCCGCCACCTCCTTCATCATCTGCAATCAGAAGAAGGCCGCGCAGAAAATCTCGGATTACGCGAGCGAGTACGTGAGCTTCCAATCGCATTCCTACGCGTGCCACCAGGACGGACATACCAACATCGGACGCGGCGGCGCGATTTACGATAAAAGCGAATCGCAGCTGATCAAAGAGGAAAAGAAGGCAACCGAGCTCTTGGGCACCAACGAGGCCTTTGCCTACCCCTATGGCGACGTGTCGGATGTGGCCCCTTCGGCCCTGAAGAAGGCGGGCTACCTGTGCGCCTTCACCATCCACAACGGTCGCGTTAAGAAGGGCGACGATCCGATGCAGCTCACGCGCGTGCGCATGCTCGGCGAGTCGGCGCTCGAGGGCTTCAAGGCCCAAGTCCTGGGCGAGGACTACAAGTAAATTTCGACAAAACTAAGCATCAGGAAGGAAACGATATGGAGCGCCCTAACGCATGGAAGAAACTGAATGAAGAACAGTTGACCGAGCTTGAAACCGTGAACGCCGGCTACATCGACTTTTTGAGCGAATGCAAAACCGAGCGTCGCGCTGCGGCCAAGTGCATCCAGCTGGCCGAGGAGGCGGGCTACAAGCCTTTGTCCGAGCTCGTTGCCGCGGGCACCAAGCTGAAGGCCGGCGACAAGGTGTGGGCCGACATCTACGGCAAGTCGGTCATCTTGCTTCAGCTGGGCACCAAGCCCTTGGAGCAAGGCCTGAACATTTTGGGCGCGCACATCGACAGCCCGCGTCTGGACGTCAAGCAGAACCCCGTGTACGAGGCCAATGAGCTGGCCTTTTTGGACACGCACTACTATGGCGGCATCAAGTCGTACCAGTGGGTGACCACGCCCTTGGCCCTGCATGGCGTGATTGCGAAGAAAGACGGCTCGGTCGTCGACGTCAACGTCGGCGAGGATGCGGGCGATCCTGTTTTCTGCGTGACCGACTTGCTTCCTCACCTGGGCGGCGAGCAGATGGCCAAGAAGGGCAACAACGTCGTCGAGGGCGAGGCGCTCGACCTGTTGGTGGGCAGCCGTCCGCTCGTCATCAAGAAGGACGAGGCGGCTTCCGCGGAAGACTCTGCTACCAACGCCGCCTCCGCCGACAAGCCCGAGGACGAGAAAACCTACGCCGAGAAAATCGAGGACATGGCCGCGAAGGAAGCGGTGAAGGCTCAGCTTTTAAGCGTTCTTTCCCAAAAATACGACATCGAGGAAGAGGACTTCCTGTCCGCCGAGCTTGAGATCGTTCCCGCCGGCCCTGCTCGTGAGCTGGGCTTTGATCGCAGCATGGTCTTGGGCTACGGCCAGGACGACCGCGTGTGCGCCTACACTTCCCTGGAGGCTCATCTGGCGGTAACCGCACCGAAGAAGACGGCGGTGTGCGTGCTGGTAGACAAGGAAGAGATCGGCAGCGTGG
>CAVAUO010000187.1:0-2344 GCA_963591685.1 Escherichia coli | reverse complement strand
CGGTAGCAGCCGTCCCGGCGTCCGTGTCAGCGGCGGCGGCTTCCTCGGCCTTGCGAGCCTCGCCTTCAGGAATCATCGTAAGCGCACCGGTGGAGCAGCTCTTGGCGCAGATGCCGCAACCCTTGCAAAAATCCAGGTCAAGGCCAATCGACGTATCAGTACGATTGGAGGGGCAAGTCTCCAAATCGTTGGCGACCTTGAACACGGCCCCATCGGGACAGTGCATGTAGCACTTCAGGCAGCCATTGCACTTGGCGGGATCGAACACCGGGCGCTCGTTTCGCCAGCCGGCATTCTTCACCGTAAGGTAACCGGCGGCAAAACAGGTGCTGCGGGCGTATTCGGTGGGGTCAAGCTTATCGGTTTGCAAAATGGGGATGCGCGCCGGGCGACGTCCGGCATAGCCCTGCCTAAGCTCGTTGCTGCTTTGAGCATCGGGGGTACGATACCCAACCGCAAGCTTCGGTTTCTCGATCGTGCTCACGTTCGTTTCCTCTCAAATCGCGCAGCGTGCACTGCGCGTCGTTGGCAATGCTTAAGCGCCGATGATGTGCGCGGATGCTCCCGTTTCCTGGAACTGCTTGAACTCGGCCAGCACCGCCTCGATGATAGCCAGATTCTTAGCATGAAGCTTGGCGGGCATGTACTCATGCACCGAACGTACAACGTCGTCATGCGCGAACAGCGGATCCAGCGCCAGTATGGCCGCCACGAAAACCGTGTTGGGGATGGGGCGCCCCAAGATCTCGCGCGAGATGCCATCGGCGTCGATGGAGATGATGCGCTCGTCGGCAAAACCATGGAAGCTGTTGACCAGCACTTTTCCGCCAGGCTTGAGCTCGCTTGCCCAATCCTCGCCCACCAAGGTGTCGTCCAGGTACACCACATAATCGGCCTTGGCCACCGCACTGCGATCACCTACCGGGCGCGTGTCAACCTTGGTGAAAGCGCGCATGGGCGCACCGCGGCGCTCGGGCCCGAAAGATGGGAACGCCAAGGAATAGCGCCCCTCGGGGAAGGCGCCCGCAGCCCCCAGCAGGCGAGCCGCGGTAAAAGCACCTTGGCCGCCGCGGCCGTGCCACAAAATCTCTTTCATGCTTCTTCCTCTTCTTCGTTTGACGAAGGTGCTGCCCTCGTCCGGAAAGCCTTAGGGAATCCTTACTCCCAAGGCCTACAGCGCGCCGCCCAAAGCCCTTGCGCATCGCGCTGTAAGCGAGCTCCTTTTTGTGCAAAAAGAAGCCATTTCTTTATACGGGCAAAGCCAGACAGGTTGCCCTGCCTGGCCTTGCCAGCGATCAAGCCTTACAAAACGCCTGATCGCACTGAATACTGTTCACCCGAAGCGCTAACCCGTCGCGACCCGCTCGGTCGCGCTTCGGGCAGGGGCGCCCGAAGCAAGCCAAACTACCGCCCGGTCAACCGAGCAACCGCCCGCTCGCCCGAAGACGCGGACGCACGTTCAGGCGCACGCCCGAAGGCGCAAGCTGCGCCGGAGAGCCTCCTACTTGGCGCTCTCGCGCTCGTCGATGAAACGGGAGGCCTTGTGCTCGGACTCGGTGCCCAGCTCGCCGGTCTCGAAAACGTGGACCTTGGCGGGACGAACGCCCGTGTGAGCCTTGAGCGCTGCCTCAACGCGTGCAGCGATGGACTCGAAGGATTCGCTCGATGCCCAAGCGCGCTCGACGGAAACCTCGTAACGGGTGGAGTAGTTCTCGTCGTAGACGCGGATCAGGTACTCGCCGGTGACGCCTTCCTCGCCGCGCACGACGTACTCGACGTCGGAGGGGAACACGTTGACGGCGCCGACGATGAACATCTCGTCCTTACGGCCGGTAACGTGGATACGAGCGTGGGTGCGACCGCATTCGCACTTCTCAGTGGAAACGTATCCGATGTCGCCGGAGCGGAAGCGGATCATGGGGCGGGCCTTCTTGCACAAGGTGGTGTAAGTGAGCTCACCGGTAGAGCCGGGCTCAAGCACCTCACCCGTGGTGGGATCGACGGTCTCAACCAGGATCTGATCCTCAACGATGTGCAGGCCGTCCTTGACCTCGCACATTGCAGCGCAAGCACCGTAGATGTCGGACAGACCGAAGAAGTCGCGAACGTCGGCGCCCCACAACTCTTCGATGGACTCACGGGTGGACTTGATGGAGCCGCCAGGCTCGCCAGCGACGATGATGGTCTTGATGCTGAAGTCCTTCTTGGGGTCCAAGCCCTTTTCCTTGATCTTCTGGCCAAGCGTCCAAGCGTAGGAAGGCGAGGTCCAGATGACGGTGGGCTGGTAGTGCTGCAAGACGAAGATCAGGCGATCGGAAGGAACGGCGCCGACCCAAATGGCCAG
>CAVAUO010000186.1:0-2353 GCA_963591685.1 Escherichia coli | reverse complement strand
TAAGGACGCGCAGCCTTAAGAAACGCCTCAAACCTTAAGTTCCCGCAACCTATGTCCACCAAGGAGAGAGACCTCGCCGCGGCAAGTTCATCCAGATAAGACAGGCACCTCTCCCAGCCCGGCCAAGCAGATTGACGCGTCTGCGAAAAAGAGAGCGCCTGCTGCGCGTAAAAGCGACTGGTAGCGGCGTTGAGTATGTCGGCGACCCTGCGTTCCATGTGCCAGATTCTAAAT
Source organism: Escherichia coli (assembly GCA_963591685.1). Classification (GTDB taxonomy): domain Bacteria; phylum Actinomycetota; class Coriobacteriia; order Coriobacteriales; family Eggerthellaceae; genus Anaerotardibacter. The sequence goes on along the minus strand of CAVAUO010000186.1, from coordinate 2,119 downwards.
CAACACCCGTATAATGGCAGCCATGGACAAAGCTCTTGTGGACATACTCGACCAACTTCGCGGCGCAAACGAACTCTCGCCCGACGAAGTCGCGAAGATCATCCGCTCGCACAACGCCGGCATCCGTGGCAACGCACAACGAGCGAGCAAAAAGAAGCTTTTACGGCACTATTTCGAAACCAAAAACTCACGCCCCGAGCTTTGGCGCAGCTGGGACATCGACGACGCGCTTGAAGCAAAATTTCTTCGCTGCCTGCGCGCAAAACCACGCCGAACCGCTTCGGGCGTGGCGACCATCACCGTCATCACCAAGCCCTGGTCCTGCGAGGGCAACTGCGTCTTCTGCCCCAACGACCTGCGCATGCCCAAAAGTTACGTTCATAACGAACCCGCCTGCCAGCGCGCCGAGCGCAACTTCTTCGACCCGTATTTGCAGGTTACTTCGCGCTTACGGGCGCTCACTCAAATGGGGCACATCACCGACAAAGTGGAACTCATCGTTTTGGGCGGAAGCTGGACCACCTACCCCGATGCTTACCAGCGCTGGTACATAAGCCGCCTGTTCAAGGCGCTCAACGATGCCGGGCAACCAAGCCTGCGGGCAACGGAGGGCAATTCAGCTGCAAACCTTGCCGAGCAAAAAGCCGCCACCTTGCGCCAACGTTATGCGAACGCCGGATTTACCACCGACAACAAGGAGCTCGACTCCTTCGTCCAGAAAGAGCAGCAGAAAATCTTGCGCGGCGACTCCTCATACAACCAGGCCTTCCATGCGCTCTACGATGCCGACCCTCGTTGGCAGGCGCTTGCCCAAGAGCAAGATGCTAGCTGGGAGGAGTTGGAAGAGCAGCAGCGCATCAACGAATCCGCGGCGCATCGCTGTGTGGGGCTCGTCGTCGAAACGAGACCCGACGCCATCAGCGCCCAATCGCTAAACGACGCTCGCCGCCTGGGTTGCACCAAAATCCAAATCGGCGTGCAGAGCACCTGCGAGGAAACGCTTGCACGCAATGGGCGCAGCATGTCCGCCTCACAACTCACCCAGGCCTTTGAGCTTTTGCGTCTGTTCGGCTTTAAGACGCACACGCACTTCATGGCAAACTTGGTAGGCACCACGCCCGAAGACGACGCTGCAGATTATCGCGTTTTCTCGAATGACCCGCGTTTCAAACCCGACGAGGTAAAGCTCTACCCTTGCGTGCTTTTAGGTGGCACCAAACTTGAAGAACTACACAAGCAAAGGGAATGGAGCGCTTATTCACCCGAGCAGCTGCAATGGCTCATGACTCAAAACCTGATGGCGACTCAACCCTACACCCGCGTGAGCCGCATGATCCGCGACTTCAGCGCGCAGGACATCATCCAAGGCAACCGCACCGCCAACCTGCGCCAGCTCATCGAGGCGCAGGTTGCACGCGAAAACGGCAGTATCCAAGAAATTCGCCATCGCGAAGTCGGCGGCAGCAGCTTCGATCCCGAAGAACTTACACTCGATGTCATCGAATACGACACCACGGCCACCATGGAATTCTTCCTTCAATGGATTACACCAGAAAATCGAATCGTGGGTTTCTTGCGTCTTTCCTTGCCAAAGAAAGAAGTAATTGCGCGATACCGTGGTGGCTATGAATCAGCCGGCGCAAAACTTTTACCTACTGAGGCAGACGACGCCATGATCCGTGAGGTACATGTTTACGGCAAAGTGGAGCGTCTCCACGAAGCGCAAGAAGGCACGCAGCACCTAGGTTTGGGACGCAAGCTTGTCGCGCGCGCTTGCGAGATAGCGCGCGAACATGGACGCACGCGCATCTTCGTGATCAGCGCCGTGGGCACGCGCGAATACTACCGAAAGCTCGGGTTCGCAGATAGCGGCCTGTACCAGTCAAAGGCGCTCTAACAACCACACGATTTATCCTCGCTAGAGCACTACCTAAAGCTTGATATCCGCATGGCTAACGCCATATTCTTCCTGCATACAAGAAGAAAAATCGTTGCAATCAAACGCCTTGATGAGCGGCTTTTCGCGTTAGATTTATTGGGCGTAACTACCGCATCCCTGCTAATAGATTTGCGCTTTAGTTCCCTCTTTCATGAATCTAATCTACATCATTTAAGCTAT
>CAVAUO010000185.1:0-2357 GCA_963591685.1 Escherichia coli | reverse complement strand
CAGAAGCTCCTTGACCTGGGGATTCCCGCCGAGGATGCGCGCTATGCCATCCCGGGCGGCTGCGAGACGCGCATCTGCGTGACCATGAACGCGCGCGAACTGCGTCATTTCTTCAACCATCGTTGTTGCAACCGCGCGCAGTGGGAGATCCGTGAGCTTGCCTGGCGCATGCTCGAGCTGGTGCGTCCCACCGCGCCTTATATCTTTGCTAACGCCGGTGCCCCCTGCATGAGCGGCCCTTGCCCCGAGGGGAAGATGAGCTGCGGCAAGCCCTATCCGAAGGTGAAGTTGGATTAATGCCTTCCGAAACGCGCCGCGCTTTCGCGGAAGACGGTGAGAATAAAACCCATATTGGCGGTCAGGCCCTGATCGAGGGCGTGATGATGCGCGGAAAGCTAGGGTGGGCCGCCGCTATTCGCAAGCCCGATGGTTCTATTTACGTTGAGGAAAACCCTCTGTCCAAGAAGGAGCGTCCTTCCTGGATGTCCTGGCCTTTGGTGCGTGGTTGCGTGGCTTTCGTCGACTCGCTTGTTTTGGGCTTCAGGGCGCTTGAGGTGGCTGCCAACAACGCCTACGACCAAGAGGGCTACACCTACGCCGAGCTGCAGAAGCGTGCCTTGAAAACAGATTCCTCGGTAGCGGAGTCCACTAAGGAGGGTGCTGACGTAGCCGCAGCAGCCGACACCGAAGACGCCGCCGTAGCCACAGTTGAAGGTGCGTCCGAAACCGCCGCCGAAAATGCCGGGCGCGAAAAGACCGAGTGCGAAGGAGCCTGGCACGGAAAGGCCAAAGCCACGGCGCCCTTGCCCACCAAGCCCGAAGAAGAGGGCTTTTTCGGTAAAGCCGAGATGGGCATCTCGATGGTGCTCGGCGTGGCTTTGGGCGTTGCCCTGTTCATTTTGCTGCCCGCCTTTATTTCCAACTTGCTGGTGGGGGACTACGATAGCAACCCCCTTGCATGGAACATCCTTGACGGTGTGCTGCGCGTAGCGGTGTTCGTGGCCTACATCTGGCTTATCAGCTTGATGCCCGACATCAAGCGCATGTTCGCTTATCACGGAGCCGAGCACAAAACGATCCATTGCCTGGAGCACGGCTTGGAACTTACCCCTGCAAACGCGCGCAGCTTCCCGCGTTTGCATGTGCGTTGCGGCACCGCGTTTTTGGTGATGGTGATGATCTTGGCCATTTTGGTGTATACGATCATCCCGGTGGACAAGCTCATCGTGGTCTGGGGGATAAGCGACTCCGTCCTCAAGTTCATCCTGGTGGTTATCGTTCGCATCGTGTTCATGCCCCTTATCGCCGGCATCACTTACGAGGTCACCGTCAAATGGGCGGGGTCCAATCCTGAAAAACCCCTGGTCAAAGTTGTGTTGTGGCCGGGCATGCAAATGCAGCGCCTTACCACCAACGAGCCCGACGAAGGCATGCTCGAGTGCGCAATCGCGGCAACCGAAGCCGTCATGGCGCAGGAAGCCAGGGGCTAGGGCGCGCTTGGCTTCGGCGCTTTTTTAGCTGTTAAGCTGCAGGCGTTCGCGGTATAATCTGAAAGTTACTTGAAGCAATCGTAAGAAATTGTTGGTCTTGGCATATGCCGAAAGGACATTTCATGACTTCTTCTGCACGTTTAACAGGTAAGGCTTTCGCCCTTGGTGCCTTTGTGTTTGCCCTGCTCTTCACGCTGGCATGCGCCACGGCCACCCAGGCTTTCGCGGATGATGGGTTCAAGCTTATCAAGGCCCCTAATTCGGCTGTGCAAGGTGCTAAGGAAGTGGAGTCGACTTATTCCGTGTCCGACCTGAACACGAAAACCGAAAGCATTTCCTTGGTAAATCAATATCAGGGTAAATCTAGCGATCCTACTAACAAAGTGTGGCACGTCACCAAGCAAGCTGCACCTATTTCGAGCTTGTTTAGCGATTTCGCCAACGAAAACGACCAGGTTGAGATTACGGGTTATCTGTTGAACCAGGACAAAGTGAGCTACGACAAGAAGGCCACTGGCGATCCGGAACATATCTCGCATACCTACAAGTACACTTTGAAGCAGTGGAAAGAGGCTGAGACTTACATCGCTTCTTCTTTCGCTGGTATTCATTATGGCACTGGTGACAACGAAGCGGATTCCGAGGATAACGCTAAGCTGCTGGCTCAGAAGAAGTTCGATAAATGGGCTGTCAATAACAAGGACTACTGTCCTGCATTGTTCGTCAAGAAGGATAGCCTGCTGACCAACTCCGAGGACTCCGGTACTTGGAAAATGGCTTTCATGATTACCTCGATTAAGGTTACCGATAGCCAGAAGAGCCTTAGCTACGCTACGGTTAAGAAGGATTCAAACCCCACATACGATG
>CAVAUO010000184.1:0-2376 GCA_963591685.1 Escherichia coli | reverse complement strand
CTCGTTGGGATCTTGAGGATTCAGAAGATAGACAGCATTCACATGTTCAAGAATAAAATCATTAACCAGCTGGGAAAACTGATCGTAAATACGCTCTATAGCTTTCTCATGTGATAACTTTGCCCGCACCCCATCGGGGAGTTGATCCTGCCACTCCTTAAAAAATGAAGAAAACGAACTCAGCGAACGACGATGATTTTGATTTTGGTAGGACATCTTACAAGCCCCCCACGTCAACGCTCGACCATCCGAATCTGGACAATGTGGTACTAAACTCGGGCACGGAAGTCACCAGAGTTCCACTATCCGATCCGTTGCGCTCGGCCAAGATAGAGCCCAAATCAACAACGTCTGCCTTGGATAAGCTCGCTGGATCAAAATAATCCTTGGTTGTTGCCGTTATGAAGGTTTGAACTTCGGTAGGTATGCTCTTCATGAAAGCGTACCTGCGATTTTCATCCAACTCGCTCATAACATCGTCCAACAAAAGCACCGGATTCTGATTCAGCCTATCGCACACTAGCAACACTTCAGCAGTCTTCAAAGCCAAAACAATAGAACGCTGTTGCCCTTGGCTTGCGAACAAGGATGCATCTTTGCCATTAATGAAGAAGAGCACTTTGTCAGCATGAGGGCCAAACAAAGAACGATGACGGCGATGTTCTTCATCGAAACGGCTCGCAAGAACTTCAAGCAAGCGTTCCTCAACGAAAGCCCGCTCGAAATCAACGGCAAAGCTGGCGGTGGATTCGTCTTGCTCCCACGAAGGGATATAGGAAAGCATTATCTCGTCCTTACTCGACGAAATACCTCGATAGCATTCATTTACGTACGGTATCAGCTCGTTCACCAGACGAACTCGAAGCATGAACAGCTGGGCGCCAACGCGCGCAAGAACCTCATTAATCGCCATAAGATAGCCTTGCGTTACCTCTTCTTTAAGGTAACGGTTTTTCTGTTGAACGATTTTCGTGTAATCACGCAAAACAGAGTTATAGCTCGATGAAACCTGGGAACCAAGCTGATCGAGCTGGTTTCTTCTGATAGAAGAGGACCCTTTGACAAGATTCAGATCATCGGGGCAGAACAAAATGGCGGGCAGAATTCCCTTTAAAGAACTGGCTGTTTTCTTCTTTCCATTAAGAAAGTAGGCGCGACCAAGCTTGTTCGCCCGCATTTCGAGCTCCAAACGGCGTGAATCATCACTCAAAAGAGCGCTCAAGCTCGCCTGCTCCTCGCCAAACCTCACAAGATGCGCCGGTCGGGGGTTCCTGAAACTTGTGCAAGCGGTGCAGAGCTGTACGGCCTCAACCAGGTTTGTTTTGCCGATGGCATTAGGCCCCACGAAGATAGTTGTGAGTCCCAACCCCGATAGCTCAACCTCTTGGTAGCTTCTGAAATTACGAAGCCTTAGCTCCCTGACGGTCAAACCCATGATTCGCCTATACGCGAACGGGCATAATCAAATAAAGGAAGTCTTCCTCGGTTGAACGAAGGATGCCGGGCTTCATGCTTCCCGCCAAATCAATGTAAACCTTGTCGCTTTTGACGGAAGCCAGACCATCGAGCAGGAACTGATGATTGAAGGCAATCGAGACCGATTCACCCTCGACGCTGCCCTCAAGAGCCTCCTGAGCGTTACCCACATCCTGCGAGCTGGTCATGCAAGTGATAACTCCAGCATCTGCATCAACGCTCAGCTGAACGGGAGAAACTTTGTTGCTTAAAAGCGCAACGCGCTTAACGGCAGCCATAAGGGACTGAACATCGACCTTAACCCTGGTGGTACGCTCCCCTCCAATCAGCTGACGGTAATTTGGGAAAGTTCCCTCGATACGACGGTTGATAAAGGTGGTGCCGCGATAGCTGACGATCACCTGGTTTTCGCTCAACGCGATATGGATAGGATCGGACGAATTCGGCAGCGAAGCGATTTCGCTCAAGAAAGGACCGGCTACAACGGCCTCGAAATCGCTACCAGACTCCTCAAGAGTGGTGGAAGCAACAGCCAAGCGATAGGAGTCGGTTGCCACCATCTTCAACTCATTGCCCGACTGGCTGATAAGAACACCGGTAAGGATTGCCCTCGTCTCGTCTTTGGAGACGTCTTTCGCAACAGATTTAACCATGCCCCCGAACACATTGAAGGGAAAACTCGCTTCTTGCTCTGCTTGAACGTCTGGGAAGGACGGAAAATCAGTGGGATTGAGGGTCTTCAGCGCAAAGGTGGTCGAACCACAGAAAACGTTCATGCCTGAATCGGTTGTTTCCATGGTCACCGCCTGGTCTGGCAGCGTTTTGACGATATCGGTTAAAAGCTTTGCGGGAGCAACGGTTTCGCCAGGCTCATCAACCAACGCGGGTACGGCTAGACGA
>CAVAUO010000183.1:0-2385 GCA_963591685.1 Escherichia coli | reverse complement strand
TCGACTGCGCAACCAGCGCCATCGAGATGGTGAACCTCATCAAGACCATCGAGGGTTAAGCGTCAAAGCCGGCATGGTTGAATCGTTCGGGCTCCGCGTTGCGGGGCCCGACGTGCTTATGCGGTATGCACGCAAAAGGGGAGCACCCTCAAGGGCGCTCCCCTTTTTCGCTGCGTTGTTCGAAAAGCCGTTAGTGCTGTTTCTTACGCAGGTATGCTCCTGCGCCAACGCCTGCGGCGCCCATAGCCAGCAGTGCAAGCAGGCTAGCGCCATTGAAGGCGTCGCCCGTGCGTGCGAGAGACGTCTTATCGGCTGTCTCTTCCTTGGGCTCCGGCGTCGTGGGTACGGGGCTCTCGGGCACCGTGTAGGACACGGTAGGCTTCTTGAAGTCCTCCGGCGCACCCTTCTTGCCGTTGGAATCGACAGGGTTCAGGGTAGCCTTGTTGTTGGTGTAGAGGTCGTAGCTAGAGGAGCCATCGTTGTTCTCGCCGAACCGGTCGTAGACGCCATAGGTGCCGGCCGCGGTCTTCGGATTGACGAGTTTAACCTGGTAAGCAAGCTTGACCGGTGCGTCCTTGGTTACGGGCACGTTGATGTCCAGCTGGAAGCGCTCATCACCGTTGTCGGCGGGGTAGTAAGTCAGCTCGAACTCGTACTTGCCGTCATCGAGCAGTTCGCCGAAGCCGTACTGGTTCTCGCCCAGCTTGACGGTGGTCTTCTGCTGGCCACCTACGGTGAGAGTCAGGGTGTCCGCGTCGTTGATGAAGTCGAGGTTATAGTCGCCCTCAACGTAGCCCATGTAGTCAACCACGGTGGAGCCGGCATCCAGGAGATAGGTGAGCTGGTCCTTCACGCCAGAGAAGATCTCCTCCTTCGAGGCTTCCTCACTGTTGTAGCGGCTAACGTAGCCGTTACTGGCGAGCCAGGACTTGAAGGAGTCGGTGTAGGTCGCGTATGCGCCTTCGTGATAGGCGTAATCGATCCAGAGCACCTGAGAGTTCTGGGAAGCCTCGATGATGGATGTGGCGGCGTTGTAGGTAGCGACCTCAAGCGACGGATAGTACACGCTGTCCTGATCCTGGCACACGGTTTCCCAATTCGCGGCCTTGGCAATCACATCGGGATCTTTCTTCTGCTCTTCAGTCAGCAAGGGCATGGCATATTTAGCAAATTCAGAGTAGGTATTTCCGGCCTGCCACACTTCCTTGAACGTACGGATATCTTTTCCCGAATCAACATAGCGACTGGCATAATCTTGGTTCATGCCCCAGTCGGCGTAATTTGCGTTGTTCTGCCTAAAGACCTGCGACATGGGCTCATCGTCACTATTCATCCACGTGCGGGCGCCGCCGTCGGAGAGGATGATCAGGTACTTGTCCGAGCTCGCCACCGAGGTATCGGCATCGAGCATCTTCTGCGCGGACTTCACGCCCGCCTGGAGGTTGCTGCCGCTGCGGCCTGGCTCGCCGTCCCACTTCTTGTCCGTTATCACCTGGACAAGCTCGTCGAGGTTTGCGCTCTCGGAAAGAGCCAACAGATCATCGCTGGTGTAGAGGATGGGCACGCTTCCTCCGAAAACGATGACGCCGGCCTTGACATTCAGGTTCTGGTACTCGGCCAGCGCCTTCAGCAGGCTTGCGGCCTCTCCAGCAAGGTCGCTTTTATCGGTGCTTGTGGATCCGTCAAGGACGAAGACCACATCCAGGTCGCCCTTGTAGTCTGCCGCGGGCAGCGACAGGGTGACGTTGGAAACGAAGTTCTCGTCGAGGTTGGTGGCTTCCTTCGACTTGGAGATATCCCAGCTTGTATCCCAAGTCGTTGCATCGCTTGAGGTTTCAGCTGCGAATGCCGATATCGGTGCGGCGCAAAACAGCGCAAGCATCACTGCGAACAGTGCGGCTGCGACCCCCCCCCTTATACTCTTAGCCATCTTACATTTCTCCTTTCTGACTGGTGCTTTTAAGCTGCATTTCGTCTAGTTTACCTTTTTTCAGGCACTGGTTTTTTGCGAGAATTTTAAGAGTTCACAGTATTTGTTTCGCGGGGACGCCGCTGCCATGCCCGTCCTGCAGAAGCCATGGCGGTAAGCTGTTGCGCCTTCCATTCCCCAGCCCGAGGATGGCCAGGCGCTCTACTTGCCTTTTTTGCGCTGTAGGACGCTGACGGTTTCTATGTGGTAGGTCTGGGGGAAAAGATCTACGGGCGTTGCGCTTACCAATTCGTATCCCACCTGTGCGAAGCGGGCGATGTCCCGTGCCAAGGTGGCGGGGTCGCAGCTCACGTAGGCTACGCGCTTTGCCCGCGAGGCGGCGATGCTCTCAGGCACCCCTTTGCCAAGGCCGGCGCGGGGCGGGTCTACCACCAGCGCATCCAGGTCGCCCAAGG
>CAVAUO010000182.1:0-2444 GCA_963591685.1 Escherichia coli | reverse complement strand
GTCATGTACGAGGGATGGGACGCTGCGGGCAAGGGCGGATCCATCAAGCGTGTTGCGCAGGCGCTCGATGCCCGAAGCTACACCATCTTCCCGAGCCCGGCTCCCACCAAGCAGGACCTGGCCCATCCGCATCTGTGGCGCTATTGGACGCGCCTGCCCAAGGCGGGACACGTCGGCATTTACGACCGTAGCTGGTACGGGCGCGTCCTCGTCGAGCGCATCGAGGGCTTCGCCTCGACCGAGCAGTGGTCGCGCGCCTACGACGAGATCAACGAGTTCGAATACGACCTGGTGGGTTGGGGTGCGCTTTTGATCAAGTTCTGGGTCGATATCAGCCCCGAAAACCAGCTGGCTCGCTTCATTGCCCGCGAGGAGAACCCTGATAAATCGTGGAAGCTCACTTCGGAGGATTGGCGCAACCGCGACAAGTATCCTCAGTACCGCCAGGCGGTGGAGGATATGTTTCGCTTGACCTCGACGGATTTTGCGCCGTGGATAATCCTCGAATCCGACGACAAGCTTCACGCGCGCATCAAGGCCTTGCGTATCATCAACGAGAAACTCGAGGAGTGCTTACACGGAGGTCTTTCGAAACATGTCGTTGCCAAGAAATAGCTTATGTAAGGCGCAGGCTTTGCTAGCATAGGTTTTTGCTATTCGTTTCATGGTGGAAGGGTTTCCTTTATGGCCAAACATGCGGCTCACGCTGCCCCTCGATCGCAATCCCGGTCGCGCTTTTCCGTTGCTGGCGTCGTGCAATGGGTTGCCGGTATCGTTTTCGTCGTATGCCTGATCGTGCTTGGCGCCTTTGCTTTCCAGTATTGGTACCAGTCCGATTCTTACAACAAGCTGAGCAGCGCCTTATCGGTGTCGGACACATCTGCCCCCGAGCAGCTGACTCTGGCCGATCTAAGCGTCGATTGGGATAGCCTGAAGGCCACCAACCCCGATGTCGTTGCTTGGATCTACGTTCCCGGCACGTCCATCAATTACCCGGTGGTCAAGGGCACGGATAACGACGAGTACCTGCATAAGGCCTTCGATGGTTCGACGGGCTTCCTTGCCTCCAAAGGCACCATTTTCGTCGATGCCGACAACTCTTCCGACATGACCGACCAGAACATGGTTTTCTACGGGCATCATATGAGGGATGGCTCGATGTTCGCGTGCACGGATGATTGGAAGGATCAATCCGAATTCGACAAGCATCGCAACATCTTCGTGCTCACTCCGTCCGGAAATTACTGGCTGCGCACCTTCGCACACCTGAACACCGTCGGCAGCGACGCTATCGTGCAGACCAGCTTTAGCAGCCAGGATGCTTTCACTTCTTACGTTTCCGACAAGATCAGCCGTAGCATGGTGAGCGCAAGCGATGTGCAGCTTTCGGACATCAATCAGATGATCATGCTCTCCACCTGTGAATACACTCAGGATAATGGGCGCGCGGTAACCTGCGCTGCCGTAGTCGACACCACAGTGCAAAACGACCCGTACGCCAAGGCAGACGGGACGAAGCCCTTGGGGCTTACCGCCGATGACGTGGCGGACCTCGGATCTTCTTGATGGGCTTTTTCTTCCCGCTAAATCACGGTCATTCGGCCGTTAAATCACGTACTATGTAACAGCGAGTTGAATAAACCTTAGGAGAACAGATGAGCACCTCGATTTTTCCTGGCGACCGTCCGGACCGTATGGAGGAGGAGTGCGCGGTATTCGGCGTCTATGCTCCCGGCGAGGACGTTGCGCGCATGACATGCTTCGGGCTTCAAGCCCTGCAGCATCGCGGTCAGGAGTCCGCTGGCATCGCCGTCGGTGATGGCGAGACGATCATGGCCTATAAAGATCTAGGTCTGGTGACCCAGGTGTTCGATGAGTCCTCCCTTTCCGCCCTGAAGGGCGATCTGGCTGTTGGGCATGTGCGCTATTCCACCAGTGGGGGAGCGTCATGGGAGGCGGCGCAGCCTCATATCTCCAACATCGATGAGGTGCTTATCGCGCTTGCCCATAACGGAACGCTGGTCAATACCGCCTACCTCCGCTCCCGTATCGTTGAGGCAGGCATCCATCTGCGCGCCGGCACTGACTCCGAGATGGCTGCCAAGATCATCGGCGGAGTGACGCAGGACACCCATCACATGACCGCCGGCATCAAGGCGGCCATGCGTATGATCGACGGCGCTTACGCCATGGTTCTGGCAAGCCCCGAGCGCCTGTACGCCTTCCGCGACCCGAACGGTATTCGCCCCTTGGTTTTGGGGCAGCTTCCGAACAATCGCGGCTGGGTTGTTTCTTCCGAGACTTGCGGCTTGGACATCGTCGGTGCCGAATACGTGCGCGAGGTCGAGCCCGGCGAGATTATCCGTATCGATGATGAGGGCGTTACCTCCACCATGGGCACCAAGCCCGGCAAGCGCGCCAGCTGCATCTTCGAGTACGTTTAC
>CAVAUO010000181.1:0-2459 GCA_963591685.1 Escherichia coli | reverse complement strand
GGTCAAAACTCCTACCCCGGGGTAAGGGTTTTGACCAAGCGCCGCCTGATTTCGAACTCTGGCCCAAATTGCGAACCCCGGACCCATTCCGGGCGGGCCCTTGCCTCGACGGCTGCCCCGAGGCGGAGGCCGGCACTCGCAGAGTCCCGCCCGCCGCCGCTTGCGGCTGCCTGCTCGGCTTTGCCAAGCTATGCGCGCTGTTCGGTAGGGCTTCAATTCTTACGGCATCCATACGTCAGCTCCGAGGATAAGTGGGTAGAATCTAAGGCAATTGGAAAATGCGTGTTGGGTGCAGGTTTTGCGATTGCACGTCAGCACGTAAGTTGTGCAAGCTTAAGGTTTGAAGCCCTATGGGTTTTATTTGAAGAGAGAGGGGATCGGTTTATGGGATCTATAAAGAAAACCATAATGCTGGGCGCGTTCGCCATGGCAACCGTGCTTTGCCTGGCGCCTGGTTTGGCCTTTGCAGCCACCACTATTGGCCAGGGCGATTTTGATAGTAATGGTGAATACAGCATCACTGCGAAAGAAGGTGGCACCTACAATCTCTCTCAAAATGTGACGGGCCACATTGTCGTAGAGACTCAAGGTGACGTAACGATTAACCTGAATGGGCACACCCTTACCAACAACGACTCTAGCCACTATGCGATCTATACAAAAAATGTCGATAAGTTTTGCATCAATGGCGCATCTGCGGATGGCAATAGGGGGGATTATCCAGGCTTCTGAGTCGAGCGATGGTCATAGCGCCCTTCGGATTGATTCGCGTTTGATTGAAGTTCAGACTGGCTCTATCGAAAACGTGAGGATCGAGTCGCAAAACACTGAATGCATTCAGATGTTGAAGAATAGGTTCACGTTTGAAAACGTTGAGATGGAAACAAAGGGCGCAGCTAATTCGCTTATTTATTGCGCATATGGAGAGTCCAATATTCCAAAAATCACTGTGAATAGTGGAACATTCACGGCGGCTAGCAGCACCAAGCGGATGTTTGAGATAGAGAATGGTGTCGAAGTAACGCTTCAGGGCGGCTCCTACAACAGGGTTCCCGGTGATGAGGCAAAGGATAAGGACGGCTCCGTCGATGACAGCCTTAGCGGTGCGAAATTAGGCGAAGGCATGGCTGTCTACAAACCTGAGGGCGCGGATGCGCTCTATACGATTAAAGAAGAATCTTCCATTCCCACCTCGGGTGCGGGCGTCAAGGATAAAGCGGGCGCCAAGGTTAAATTTGATGATGGCAGAGTTGTTTATTTCTATGACCGCGATGAGGCGAAAACGTACGCTGACGAGTCGGGCGGGAAGCTCGTCACCTATGCAGGCATCTCTATCCAGAAGACCGATGGCTTGGTCTATGACGGTAAAACAAAAACGATCATTGTGTCATGCGGCAATATAAAAGCTACGGATGTTGTCGAGAAATACTACTATGGCGATTCCTATGAAACGGAAGTCTCCGAAGATAAAGTCAAAAACGCTGGCAAATACAAGCTTGAGGTAAGCGTTGTAGACGAAAAGAAAGACGATTATATTTTGACCGGCGAGACCAGCCGCGAGTTCGAGATCGCGAAGGCCTCAACCGATATTCAGGTAACGTCTCCCGAGAAGATGACCGTCGGCGAATCCTGTGATCTTGAAGCAACCGCTTTTGAAGGCGTCACTTTTACCTATGAGAGTAAAAATCCCGAAGTGGCGACGGTCACTAGTGACGGCAGGGTGAAGGCTCTTGCTGTTGGCACGGCCTCTATTACGGTAAGTTCCCCTGGCGACAGCAACCACGAGCCTGGAACCAAGACGGTGACTATTTCCGTGAAGGCTAAAAGCCTTGCTGCCGAGGTGGAGCTTTCTCAGAACTCTTTCACCTATGATGGCGCGGCCCACAATCCCGACGTTAAGTCCGTCGTCCTGGATGGCAAGACGCTGACAAAGGACGTAGACTACACGGTCAGCTACGGCGAAAACGTTAATGCTGGCAAGGATACGGGCATCGTTAAGATCACGGGTACCGGTAGCTTCAAGGGAAGCCAGATAGTTACCTTTGAAATCAAGAAGGCGGAAACTGCTATTGATGTTGCCGAGCCTGGCGATATGACGGCTGGTAACGAGTTCAAGTTCAATCCCTCCGCCTTTGATGGCGCTAAGTTCTTCTACGTTAGCTCCGATTCTAAAGTGGCCTCCGTTTCCAAGGACGGCACAGTGAAAGCCCTCGCTGCCGGCACGGCTATCATCACGGTAGGCACTCCTGGCGACAGCAATCATGAGTCCGCAACCAAGGATCTGCAGCTGACTGTCAAGGCCACACCCGTGTCTGCCGACCTCTCCGCCGCCGAGGTGATGCTCTCAAAGACCAGCTTCACCTATAACGGCAAGGCCCAGAAGCCGAGCGTTAAGTCCGTGGTTCTTAACGGCAAGACCTTGGTCGCCGGCGCCGACTACACCGCAAGCGTCGCGAGCG
>CAVAUO010000180.1:0-2490 GCA_963591685.1 Escherichia coli | reverse complement strand
ACCCATCATGGCAACGCCGACAGGCTGGAGCAGGCGGGCGCCGATTTCCACGCGCGCGTCAACAACGGCTTCGCGCGCATTGCCGCCGAGAACCCTGAGCGTATCCGCGTTGTTTCCTCGGCCGGTCCTAAGGACGAAACCGCCCGCCTGATTTTCTTCGAGCTGAAGGACATCTTCGGTTGGGGCGAGGATTCAAACGTCTGGGCTCCCGATTTCTTCGAGCCCATCTTGCTTCGCAACACCGACGTCAAGGCCTCCATCTCGCTGGAAGGCTAAGGCTTTTCATGGCCGATGTTTTCGAGGGGATTTTAGGTCAGCCGCAGGTCAGGGAATTCCTGCGCTCCACCATCGAGCACGATCGCGTAAGCCACGCCTACTTGTTCACCGGTCCGGCCGGATCCAACAAGACGGCGGCGGCTTACGCTTTTGCCCAGGCCGTCATCTGTGCGAAGAGGGGCTGCGGCACCTGCGATGAATGCAGGCGCGTGAAGCGTCGCAACCATCCGGACGTGCGTTACTACGCACCCGCTGGTGCTCATGGCTACCTGGTTGAGCAGGTGCGCGAGATCGTGGCGGACGCAAGCATGGCGCCCATCCGTGCCAAGCATAAGGTCTACATCCTCGATCGCGTGGATCAGCTGGGGGTTCAGGCCGCCAACGCCTTCCTTAAAACGCTTGAGGAGCCCGAAGGCCCCATCATCTTCATCCTGCTGGGGCGTACCCGCGAAGGCGTGCTGCCCACGCTGGTATCGCGTTGCCAGGTAGTGCCCTTTAGGCACATCCCTGCAAGCGAGGCGGCGGGCATCTTGTCTCAGAACACCGGCGTTTCGGCCGAGCGCGCACGCATCGCCATCGAGGCCTGCGACGGCTCGCTTACCAAGGCCATCGCCTTCGCTTCCTCTTCCGAGCGCATGTCTTTCAGGTCGCGCATCATGGAGGTGCTGCGCCTGCTTCCACAATCCGACGAGCGCGACGTTCTTGAATACGCGCAGGACCTGCTGGAGCGCGCAAAGGCCCCGCTTGACGAGGTGCGCACCGCCCAGGCCGAGGAACTGGCCGACTCGCAGGACTTTTTGGCGGCATCCGCGCTCAAGCAGCTCGAGGCGCGCAACAAGCGGGCTCTTTCGGCTGCCACGGTGCAGTCCTTGGGTCAGATGACCTCGATCATCCGCTCTTGGCTGCGTGATGTTTTGATGGTGGTTTCGGGCGCGCC
The DNA here is from genome assembly GCA_963591685.1 of Escherichia coli. Lineage (GTDB taxonomy): Bacteria > Actinomycetota > Coriobacteriia > Coriobacteriales > Eggerthellaceae > Anaerotardibacter. Next base: position 1,277 of record CAVAUO010000180.1, on the reverse strand, counting down.
CGAGCGCGTGGTAAACGTCGACGAAATCGACTCCATCAGGCTCGTTGCCCAAAATGCCACGCCGGCATTGCTGATGGACGCGCTGCGCCAGACCCAAAAGGCCGATGAGGCCATTCGTTATAATGTATCCCCCGAAACATGCATCGATGTGCTGTTGTTTACGATAAGAAAGGCAATCTATGGTTCAGGTTGCTCCTATTAAATTGAACGTCGGCCCCAAGGTCTTGTGGTTCGACCCGGCTGGCGTCGAGCTGCGCGCGGGCGACCATGTGGTCGTGCGCACTGAACGCGGGCACGAGTTCGGCGAGTGCACCTCGGACATCATGGACGTGTCCGACGAACTCATCGCCAAGCTCAATTCGCCTTTAAAGCCCGTGCTGCGCATCGCCACCGAAGCCGACGAGGAAAAGAACGCCGAGTTTAAAGCTCGTGCCGACGAGGCGCTTATCGCCTTCCGCCGCCTGGTGCAGGAAACCCATACCGACATGCATCCTGTGGAGGTGGAATTCCTCTTCGACGGCGAGAAGGCCGTCTTCTTCTTCGAGGCTGAGGAACGCGTCGACTTCCGCGAGCTCGTCCGTCGTCTTGCCAGCGAGTTCCACGTGCGCGTGGACATGCGTCAGATCGGCGTGCGCGATGCTGCTCGGATGATCGGCGGCCTGGGTCACTGCGGCCAGGAGCTTTGCTGCCGTAGGATGGGCGGCGAATTCAACCCCGTGACCATCCGTATGGCCAAGGAGCAGGGGCTTTCTTTGAACCCGCAGAAGATCTCGGGCTGCTGCGGCAGGCTTATGTGCTGCCTGCGCTATGAGTTCGAAACCTACAAGGAATTCAACTCCCGCGCCCCTAAGCTGGGCGCCAAGGTCGATGTGCCCGATGGCATTGCCAAGGTCACCGACGTGTCCATGCCTACCGAAACCATTGCGCTGCGCTTGGATGACGGCAAAACTATCCGCGTCCCCTTGGAGGAGTTCGAGGAGCCGGAGCCCGGCCGTCGCCCGCATGTTCTTTCCGAGGAAACCTACGAGCGCTATACCTCCGAGGGCCCCTTGGACAAGCTGGATTCCTCGCTTTTCTCGGGCTCTGCCACTTCGTTTACCAGCGAGGATGCGCTTGCCGACCCCAAGCGTCCGTCGAGGTCCCGCAAGTCGGATGGCGCCGAGTCCGGTCGCGGTCAGGGCAAAGGATCGGGTCGCAAGCCGCGCCGTCGCGGATCGGATGCCTCCGAGGCAAACCGCGCCGAGACCAGCTCCAAGAGCCGTCGTTCCCGCTCAGGC
>CAVAUO010000179.1:0-2522 GCA_963591685.1 Escherichia coli | reverse complement strand
GATCAAAAGGCTAAGCGTTTCGCCGCCGACTTCGGGCTTTCGTCCTATGACGCTCGTCATCTGGTCGATCATCGCGAGACCGCTCAGTTCTTCGAGGATTGCATGGCCCAGGGTGCTACAGCCAAACTCGCAAAGCCTCTGGCCAACCTGGTTATCAATGACCTGTATGCTTACCTTAACGCCAACGATGTGTCGCTGGACGAGTGCCCCTTTACGCCCGAGCGCGCGGTCGAGCTGGTCAAGCTTTTGGCCGAGGACGCCATCAGCTCTAAGCAGGGCAAAGAGGTTTTCGCGGCTGTCATGGAGGAGGACAAGGATCCTTCGTCCATCGTCGAGGAGCGCGGTATGAAGCAGGTGTCCGACACCGGCGCCATCGAGGCTGTGGTCGACGCCATCATCGCCGCCAATCCCGACGAGGTCGCTTCCTACAAGAGCGGCAACACCAAGATCATCGGCTTCTTCGTCGGCCAGTGCATGAAGGAGATGAAGGGCCAGGGCAACCCCAAGCTCATCAACCAGACTTTGACCAAGAAGCTCAATTCCTAAGAGGGGGGCGGCTTGGAGCTGTCGGACGCCGCGACTGTACTGCGCCAATATTTTGGGTATGACGCCTTTCGCCCTGGTCAGGTGCCTTTGGTTGAGGCCATCCTAGAGGGGCGTGATTGCCTGGGTGTCATGCCCACGGGCGCGGGCAAGTCGGTTTGCTATCAGGTGCCGGGTATCATGATGCCGGGCTGCTCTGTGGTCGTGTCGCCCTTGGTGTCGCTTATGGGCGACCAGGTGCGCGCTCTTCTTGACGCAGGGGTGCGCGCCGACTTCATAAACTCGTCGCTTACGCCGAGCCAGCAGGGGCAGGTGCTCTATCGTGCTTCGCGCGGCGAGTGCGACTTGCTCTACATCGCGCCCGAGAGGCTTTCCGACCCGCGCATTCTTGATTTCTTCGAGAATGCGCGGGTCCCGCTTATCGCCGTGGACGAGGCGCATTGCGTGTCGCAATGGGGGCAGGACTTTCGGCCAGCCTACCTGGCAGTGGGGGAGTTCATCGCTCGGCTGAAGCGCCGCCCAGTGCTCGCCGCCTTCACCGCAACGGCAACCGAGCATGTGCGTGACGACATCGTGCGCTTGCTTGGTCTGCGCGATCCCGAGGTTGTGGTCACGGGCTTCGACCGTCCCAACCTGCATTTCACCGTTTCCCAGGCAACCCAAAAGAAAAAGTCGCAGTTCGTGCTCGATTACGTGCGCGAGCACGAAAATCAAAGCGGTATCGTCTACTGTTCCACGCGCAAGGAAGTCGAGCGCGTGCATCAGATTCTTCTTGACGCGGGCATGCGAGCCGGCCGCTACCATGCCGGCTTGCCCATGGCTGAGCGCTCCCAGGCTCAGGCCGACTTCGTCAACGACGAGCTTGCGGTACTTGTAGCCACCAACGCCTTCGGCATGGGCATAGACAAGTCGAACGTGCGCTACGTCATCCATCACAATATGCCGGGCTCGATCGAAGCCTACTATCAGGAGGCGGGGCGCGCCGGTCGCGACGGCGAGCCTTCCGAGTGCGTTCTTTTGTGGAACGACAAGGACATCGGCACCTGCCGCTTCTTCATCGAGCAGGAAACCGAGAACGAGCGTTTGAGCGCTGAGGAGGCTGAGGCCGTGCGCGCCAGCCGTCGCAGGCTGCTTGGTGCGATGATCGGCTACTGCCTTACCACCGAGTGCCTTCGCGCGCATATCCTGTCTTACTTCGGTGAAGATGCTGGCAGTGCCTTGGGCTTGGCAGCTGGTGGCGCGCTGGGGTTGGCAGCTAGTGGCTCTAGCGACGTCGGCGATCAACCGTGCTCTTGCAACAATTGCTCCAATTGCGAGGGCGATATCGACGCTGTGGATGTCACGCAGGAGGCGCGAGCCGTCATGCGTTGCGTGCAGGAGCTGCGTGGGCGCTATGGCAAGGGCGTGGTGGTGGATGTGTTGCGCGGCGCCAAGAACGACAATGTTCGCCGCTTCGAGCTGGACAAATGCGCCACCTACAACACGCTTGATGCTCCGGCCTCCCTGCTTAAAGAAGTCATCGAGCTTCTAGCCTGCGGCGATTACCTGCTTATAACCGAGGGGCGCTTTCCGCTGGTGGGATTTGGACCGCGCTTCCGCGAGGTGGCAAGCCCTGATTTCTCCTTGCGCATGCGTGCGCACGTGGTGGTGCGCCCTGATCGCACGCCTAAGTTCGCCGGCATGGGCAGCAAGGACAAGCCGAAGGGCGCTATCGGTTTGGATGAAATGGATGCCGAGCTGTTTGAGCGCCTGCGCGAGCTGCGTAAAGGCTTAGCGGCCGAGGCGGGCGTGCCTCCCTATGTGGTGTTCAGCGACGCCACTCTGCGCAGCCTGGCTCAGCGTCGCCCCAAGAATGAGAGCCAGATGCTCGAGGTGTCCGGCGTAGGCCAAAAGAAGCTCGAGCGCTACGGCAAGGAATTCCTCGCCGAGATCAACAGCTAGCTTGCCGTCGCTCCGTACGGGGCACATGCCGTGCGGGG
>CAVAUO010000178.1:0-2594 GCA_963591685.1 Escherichia coli | reverse complement strand
GACACTTTGTGCGATGGAAGGGTTTTGGTTGGCGTCAACGTCGTCGATCTTGCCCGGTTAAACCGTGCTCTTGAGTGCAGCCCTAGGTTCATCGAGCATTGCTTCACCGAGGCCGAGCAGCTTGCGTGCAAGGCCATGCCTTCGCCCCAGATGGGTTATGCGACTCGTTTTGCAGCGAAAATCGCTGTTTGCAAGGCGCTGGAGATTGATGGTGCCAACTATATTCGTCCTCGGTTCATTGAAATTAGCCAAAGTGCTAAAGGCAAGCCGAGCGCCAAGTTGTCTGGCCGCGTCGCTTCCGTCGCCGATCGTTTAGGGGTCCTTGAGATCCCTTTGAGTTTCTCCTATACACACTCTGAAGCTGTAGCGTGCGCAATGGCAATTACGAAGGACTCCGTAAGCAAAGCGAAAGAGCGTGTCGATCAAAAACAGGAGCTTGCCAAGCGCTTTCGCGAAGCTCGCTCAGTGCTTGATGAGCTTCCTGGAACCGAGCCGATTTTCGAGCAAGCAAAGCTTCCAGGCGTGCGTTAGGGAAGGTTGAGAAATGTATTTCTACGATAGATTTTCAAAATACGTAAAGTCCTATACCGACCAAGATCTTGCATCTTGGCTTCCTTTTCCTGCGCAGGAGTCGAATAAGTATTCCCGCGGCAAGGTGATCGTCGTTGCTGGCTCGTCTTCCTATCCCGGCGCGGCTGTTATGTGCTCCAAAGGAACCCAGCTTTCAGGAGCCGGTTACACCGAGGTCTTCACCGCGAAGCGCAACGTGCCTTTGATTCAAACGGCGCGACCCTCTTTGGTGGTTCGTTCGTTCAAGAAGCTTGATTGGGGTTCTTTGCCTAACTACCATCGCAACGGAGCGATTGTCTTCGGCCCGGGCATCGAAGCTGGTGACGCTACGGCAAAATCCCTGCTCAAGAATCTTATCGATTACTGTCCTACGCCCTTGCTCATCGATGGCGGCGGCTTCGACCATCTTCCAACCGAAGAATTCCATCGGGCTATGCGCATTCGCGGTGAAAAGGGCTTACCAACCGTCCTAACGCCTCATCCCGGCGAAGCCACTCGTTTGGGCGTTCCCATGGGCATCGACCCGCATGATGATTTCGAACGCATGGCCATGGATCTTGCTGACTGCTATAAAGCCATCGTTGTTTTGAAAGGACCAGATACCACCATTGCAACAAGCGAGGGCTACGTCACCGTGACTGAGGGGACGTCCGCCTTGGCCAAGGCTGGCACGGGTGACGTGCTTGCGGGCTTTATCGGTGGTTTTTTGGCTCAGCGCCTTGATCCTTTCAAGGCAAGCCTTCTGGGCGTTGTTCTTCATGCGCGCGCAGGCTTGATCGCTGCCGATCGCATTGGTCCTATCTGCGTGTGCGCCGATGATCTTCTTGATATGTTTCCCACTGCGGTTATGGAGCTTGCTGAAAAATTGAACGAGGTAGACGTTAATGAGCGATAACGATCAGGCGCATTTGGCTAGCGTGAGCGCTCTATTCGATGACGATCCAGGCATCGCAGAACGCATCGAGCGCCTTCGCAAGGAAATCGAGAAGCATACATATAACTATTACGTGCTTGATGCTCCAACCATTTCGGATGCGGCCTTCGATTCTTTAATGCGTGAGCTTCAAGAGCTCGAGCGTGCGCACCCTGAGTTTCTTGACCCCGCGAGTCCTACCCAAAGGGTAGGCGGAGCCGTGGATGCCTCTCAGTTCAGCGCTGTTGTTCACGAGCAGCGCATGTACTCGCTTGACAATGCGATGTCTTTGGAGGAGCTGGATTCATGGATGGACCGCGTTGAGACGGCTCTTGGGTACTTGCCTTCTCTGGTCGCCGAGCTCAAAATCGACGGTTCCTCCATTGCTTTGAGCTACGAGAACGGCAGGCTTGTGCGTGCTGCCACTCGAGGCGATGGCACGACGGGCGAAGACGTTACCGTCAACGTCCGAACCGTCAACGATGTTCCCTTGCGCATGCGAGCTGATGGCTTGGTGGGTACTACAAGGTCCAAGCTTGAGCTCCGAGGCGAAATCTATATGCCTAAAAAGAGCTTCGAAGCGCTTAATGAGCAAAATCATGCAATGGGCAAAGCCTCATTTGCAAACCCGCGTAACGCAGCAGCTGGCAGCTTGAGGCAAAAGGACCCAAAGATCACCAAAAGTCGCGACCTGTCCACTTTTATGTACGCTATCGCTGACGAACGGGCTATTTCTGCCGAAGGTCAGTGGGATTTGCTCCAGTGGCTCAAGCAGGCAGGTTTCCATGTGAACCCCGATGTTCGCCGTTGCGTGAACCGCGATGAAGTACGTGCATTTTGCAAGAAGTGCCTTGATATGCGCATGGATCTTCCTTACGACATCGATGGCGTCGTCGTTAAGGTGGATTCATTTGCCTTGCAGGAAGAGCTTGGATTCACCGCCCGTGCTCCTCGGTGGGCCATTGCTTATAAGTTCCCTCCCGAGGAAAAGACCACCCTTCTTCGCGATATCACGGTTCAAGTCGGTAGAACGGGTGCCTGCACGCCTGTCGCGGAACTTGAGCCTGTATTGGTGGCAGGCTCCGTTGTCGCGCGCGCGACACTCCATAAT
>CAVAUO010000177.1:0-2726 GCA_963591685.1 Escherichia coli | reverse complement strand
GCCTTTTTCATGTCCGCGTCTATGAGCGCAGGCTACTTGGTCTTGACCGACTTCTTAGCCGACCAGCCCGACCAGTAGGTCTTGCCGTTCACGACCTTGTAGGTCCTCACCTGCACGTAGTACTTCTTCTTTTTCTTAAGCTTGGAGACCTTCTTCGAGGTGGTCTTGGCAGACTTAACCGTTACAGTCTTCGATCCCTTCATGGAGGACTTAAGGGAGTAACGGATTTGGTATCCCGTGACGCCCGACTTCTTCTTCCACTTCACGGTGAACGCCTTCTTTGCCTTCGAGACCTTGGAAATCGCGGTCTTGGCGGGGGCTGACACGGTCGTGGTTGCGGTGGCGGAGTTGTTGCTTGGGGTTATGATGACCTGATTCCCGTCGGGAGTGGTCCAGGTGTTCTCCTTGTCGGGGTCTTTGGTCCACGAATCGGTGTTCACGTTGCTGTTCGTGACGGTGAGCGCGCAGGTTGCGGATGCGGCCTCGTAGTCGTCCGTGGCGTCGTAGCTCACGGTGATTTCCGTATTGCCCGCCTTCTTTAGCGTCACGACGCCGGCGGAGGACACGGTCGCGACGGACTCGTCGGAAGACTTGAAGCTCCTTGCCCCCGTCGAGTTGCATTCAGGGGAGAACGCGATTGTCTTCGACGAGAGGCTTGCCGTCTTGCTGTTGGGGAAGTTGGTCACCGTCGGCGTTTCTCGGTCGGTGACGGAAACGGTCCAAGAGACCTTAGACCCAAGGACGGTGTTGCTTACAACCGCATTGCCCAACTTCAATGCGGTTATCGAACCGTTTTCAATCTTGACCACGTCGGAGCCTGATTCCACGGTCCAACCGTTCGCGGGCAACGGGACGGTGAACTCGACCCCGGTGGAATCGAATTCCTCCTTGACCGAGGCGGGCAGCGCCGACGTGCGGTTGGAGCTCATCGAAAGGGAGAAGGAGAGAGGCGAGGTCAGGCTGAACTCGGCGACGTAGCGGGGACTCACCTTCACCTGGACCGTCTTGGTGCCGTCAGCCAACGGGGAGGTTGTCGTCTCGTCGTCGTTGCCGAACGCCTGGACCCAGTACCTGTCGCCGCCGGCTTCAAAGCATGCGATGCCGACGGACGTCCAGTTGCCGAGCATGTTCAGACGATGCCCCTGGTAGCCGTACTCGTTGTCGTCCTCCCTCAATTCGACGAAGGCGTTCTCGGCCGTACCGTTGCCGGAGGAAAGGCCGCCGAGATGCCCCGACAGGTTCTCACCGCAACCTATGCCCCAGTCCAGCCCGAGGTCCTCGTCCACGGTAAAGCAGATCTTACCGTTTGGCCTGAGGTGATCTCCGCGAAGCGCGCATTCCGCCGCCCTTTGCATGGCAATTTTCTCAAGCTTCGTGCTCCATTTTAACTTCCCGAGGTTGTCGTAATGGACCTTCTCGTCGCCGTTGGATCCGCCCCACGCCCAGGGGGTCGAGGCGTCGTTTTCGTCGACCTCCGCCGTCCTGAACTGGTTGATCATCGCGAGCATGGAGTACGCCTCGCTCTGGCAGTAGGTGCCGGTCACGGTCACATTGTAGGTCTCGTTGCTCGAATCGTCATCCGCCCACGCGGGTTGGGCGCAGACTACGCACCCCCCCCCGAAAAATGCGATTGCCGTAATTACCAAAGCTGTTAACCAGACGGCCCAGCGATTCCTTGTGTACACCATGCAATGATTCCTATTCTCAAGTGCGCTTTTGTTGAATGAAACACGTATACCATACATTAAATTAACGAGCATTCGTCCGTCTTTCAAAGCCGCGAAGTGGGAAGACAAGCTAAAGGCCACCTACGGGCCATCCGCGTCCGCGTCTCCGGGCACGACCTCAAGCAACTCGCACGGGGACGCCAGGCACTCCATTCGGACGCAGCAAAAAACGAGCACCTCCCCTAGCATAAAAGGAAGGCGCTCGTTTTCTTCTTATGAGGTAGCGATGCGATGGAAATCTGCAGGAATGCCTACTCGCTCAAACCCATTTCACGTTCGACGACATCAGCGATAGCCTGAGCGACCGCATGAGCAACTTCATGGGTCGGAGCCTCGACCATAACGCGAACCAAGGGCTCGGTGCCCGAAGGCCTAACGAGGATCCTGCCGGAGCCAGCCATTTCCTCATTCTTGGCGGCGATGATGCTTGCAACCGCGGGATTCTTCGTGACGGAATGCTTATCCGTCACGCGAACGTTGATGAGCTCCTGCGGGAAATGCTTCATAACCGAAGCTGCCTCAGCCACGCTAACACCCTGGCGCAAAACCGCAGCCAAGAACTGAAGCGCAGTGATGAGGCCGTCGCCTGTGGAGTTGTGCTCCAGGAAAATCATGTGGCCGCTTTGCTCGCCACCGATGGAATAGCCGCCCTCGCACAGCTGTGCCAAAACATACTTATCGCCCACGTTGGTTTGGACGACGTCAATCCCGGCTTCCTCCATGCATTTGGTGAAGCCCAGGTTGCACATCACCGTCGATACGACGGTGTTGCCCTCAAGCAACCCGCGGCGTTTAAGGTCGAGCGCACACACAGCCTCGACCACATCGCCGTCGATCTCGTTACCGTCGGCATCGACAAGCATAACGCGATCCGCATCGCCGTCGTGGGCGATGCCTACCTGCGCGCCCGTTGCTGCGACAAGCTGCTTCAAGGGCTCGAGATGGGTTGAGCCGCACTCGACATTGATGTCCGTGCCGTTGAAATCATCGTTGATGACG
>CAVAUO010000176.1:0-2741 GCA_963591685.1 Escherichia coli | reverse complement strand
GGTAAACACGGCACCCGATTATTAGAAAGTTGTTAAACGCAGCATATAAGCATCCAGATATCGCATAATTTAGGTAACAAGGGAAAGGAACAGCCGTGACTACCATCCTGCTGATCGAAGACGACCCCACCATCCGTCTTGCCACTGAGTTCTCGCTCACAAAGCACGGCTACGCGGTAAGCTCCTGCGAAGACGGCGCAACCGGTTACGAGACAGCCCTCACCATTGAGCCCGACTTGATCTTGCTGGATGTGATGCTTCCTGCCATGGATGGGTTCGAAGTTGCAAGGCGTCTAAGGAACGAAGGGTTCAACTCCCCCATCTTGATGCTCACCGCACTTGATTCCGACGAGGACAACATAAAAGGTCTCGATGCAGGTGCCGACGACTACATAACCAAGCCTTTCAGCACCGATGTTCTTTTGGCGCGTATTCGCGCAAATCTTCGCAGGTCAGAAATGGACGGAGTGAACACAACATCCCCTCAAACCTATGGAGACCTTACCCTTGACGCGCAGAACTACACTGCCAGCGTAAAGGACAAACCCCTGAAACTGCGCAGCAAGGAGCTCCAGCTGCTATTTGCGCTGGCCGAACGTGAGGGCATGCTGTGTCGGCGCACCTGGCTTACCCAGAAGGTATGGAAAGAAGACTACCTCAGCACCTCCCGCACCATCGACGTGCACATACGCCGTCTTCGCTCAGTGCTCGACGAGGTAAGCGACTACACCTTTATCCACACCGTGCACGGCATGGGCTATCGTTTCGAGCCCATAGCACGCAGTGCGAAAGACGAGTAAGGGATGGGGGGCTTTTCATCTAGGGATAGCTTTTCGCAGGAAGGCGCAAGCACTGCCCGGAAATGGGAACGCAGGTTCCTTCTGGGCTATCTTGTCATAGCCGTGTTTTTCGTTGGCTGCTTCCTGGCCTTTGTGTACACCCCCATCAACGAACAGGTTGAGGCCCGCCAGATAGCGAACCTCACTACAACCGCTCAAGCCCAGGCCAACACTCTGGGCTCAAGCGCCGACGCGCAAGCATTCGTTGAAGCCGCCGTGCAGGGAACCGACCTCCGTGAAACGCTTATCGCGCAAGACGGAACCGTTGTGGCCGATTCCGAGATGTCTCCATCCACCCTTGCGAACCATTTGGGGCGCGAAGAGGTTGATGCAGCGCTTTCCGGTACGGCGGGCAGCGCACAGCGGACCAGTGAAAGCGATGACACCAACCGGATCTATGTTGCGGTCCCCGTGCGATACGAAGGCCAAACCATGGCACTACGCCTAAGCGAACCTTCCACCGTGGTCGAATCAATCACGCAAACAACCCAAACCACCGCCGCCATCATCGTTGTGATGGGCATCGTGATCATCGTCATGGTTGCCGGGTTTTCCTACCGTGAATCCAAAGCACCGCTGAAAAAGCTTGACCAGGTGCGATCCGACTTCGTCGCCAACGCAAGCCATGAGCTGAAAACGCCCGTAGCGGGAATACGCTTGCTTTCCGAGGCCATCAACGATGCGGCAGAGATCAACGACAAAAAGAGCCTGCGTCTATTCTTGGACCGACTGGACAACGAGGCGGAGCGACTTCAGCGCTTGGTAATAGACCTGCTGGATCTTTCCCGACTTGAGGAAAACCCCAATGCACGGCAAGATGCAAGAACCGACCTTCACAGCACGCTCACCACCAGCTTCGTCCAGCATAAGGCGGAAGCCGAGGACAAAGGCATCGAACTGGCGCTTGACGACCGGTCGAACCCGGGCGACCGCTGCTATGCCAACATCGAGCCATCCGATGCTTCGCTCATCTTCGACAACCTGATAGAGAACGCCATCATGTACACCGACGAGGGCAGCATCCTTGTTACGTTTTCGCCCTACCCCCATACCATCACAGTATCCGTGAAGGATACCGGCATCGGCATACCCCAAGCCGACCAAGCACGAATCTTCGAGCGGTTCTATCGCGTGAGCAAAGCAAGAAGCCGCGAAGTGGGCGGCACCGGCCTAGGGCTTTCGCTTGTTCGCCACGCCGTAGAGCGCGGCAACGGAAAAATAACCGTGAACAGCGTGCCTGACGAAGGCAGCGAGTTCACCATAGACATCCCCCGCGCGAAGTAAAGAAGACCGCATCGGCTAGATTTCTAGAAGTCCTAGGTTGACGTAGAAATCCGGCGCATAACGACCGAGTAATTCTGCTAGCGAGTTTCCATCCCATTGGTTCGATGATTAAAAATTCTAGGTTGGCGTAGTAGACCAGCGACTGCCGACAGAGGAATCCAGCCAGCGAGCCTCCACCTCATCGGCTCGATTCCCTGCTCGTAGACAGAAGCAAACGACTACGGACAACGATCAAGGTAGTCCCAAACGTTCTAGGGCGGCGCAGTAAGCCAATGACCACCGACCAGAAGAATCCAATCAGCACAGCCCCGACAAGTACGGCTGGAGGATTTGAATCCCGTCGGCTAGATTTCTAAAAGTCTTAGGTTGGCGCATTAAATCAACGACTACCGCCAGAGAAATTCAGCCAGCAAGTTTCCATCCCATTGGTTCGTTTTAAAAGTCCCAGGTTGGCGTAGTAAAACAGCGAGCGACTAGCTGGCGAGTGCGAGAAGCCTGAAAGAGCGAGTCGCTGGCCTAAGGGCCGCGACGAACGATTGAAGGTTTCTCGTGCCGCCAGATAGCCGCGCAGCGTCATAGCGTCTCAAACGAAAAAGCGCCGTCCGGAAGGACGGCGCA
>CAVAUO010000175.1:0-2771 GCA_963591685.1 Escherichia coli | reverse complement strand
CGGAATCCTCTTTTTGGTTTTCAGAGCGGCACCCTCCAGGGACCCCGTCCGCCGCTTCGTGGACGACTCTTTCCGCATGTTTCTTCCGCTGCCTCATTCGCCATGTTTCCCCTCGAAATGGTCAATAGTCGCCTCCGAGGGAGGCCAGATCCGCAAAATGAGCCTCTTTTGGTCAAAGGTCCTTTCCGAGGGTAAATTTTCAGGCCTTAACGGCGCCGAAAGGCGCCCTGCGTTTTGCTTCGTGATCCTTGCTCTTCTCTGAACTGGGCTTTTACATTTTGCTCCAAGGATGAAACCTGGAAAACGAGTTGATTGGTCAAAACTCCTACCCCAGGGTAAGGGTTTTGACCAAGCGCCGCCTGATTGCGAACTCTGGCCCAAATTACGAACCCCAGACCCATTCCGGGCGGGCTCTTGCCCCGACGGCTGCCTCGAGGCGGCGGCCAGCACTCGCAAAGTTCCGTCCGCCGCTGGGCATCGATGTTCGCAAGAGCTCGTCTGCCGCTACTTTATGAGCGCATTGCTCGGAATATCACGTTCATCATTCGCTAGAATGGGCGGATAGGAAAATTTGTGTCACGCAAGACTCGCAGATGGAGGATGCGTTATGGGAAAGATTGTGAAAACGAAATCGCCGGAGGCATGTGCCTGCGCTTCGGGGGGGGCGACCTCGGGAGACGCTGAGACGCTTTCCGGTTTGGCTCTCGAGGGCGCCACGTCCTTTGCGCTTAAGGCGTTTGCATTGATGTTCGCGGCTTTGATTGCCGTCATGTTCTTTGCCGGAAATGCCTACGCTGCCTCAGCTTCGTCCGATTCGATCCCGGACAACGACGTTGATGCGTCGGGCGACGATGCGACGATAATTAACCCAGACGATTTCAAGGATAAGGTTTACACCATCACCAACGGCGGCACTTACAAGCTTGGTAAGGACATCGAAGACGGCCATATTAATGTTTATGGCAATGACAACGGAGATGAAATCATCCTCGATTTAAACGGCTGCACTTTAACTAATAAGTCCAGCAGCAAAACGCCGGCGTTGTCGATTTGTCCTCCTGAGGGCATACACATGAATTTAAAGATTGTGGATAGTGGAGATAAGGGCGCCATTATCCAGGGCGAAGGTACTGAAGATACTGCTATTAGGATCGATACAGGATATCTTCCTCCTACTGTAACTTTGGGAGATATTAAGGTTGTCTCATATGCTTCTGGTGGTCAGTGCATTGCGATTTTAGGCGGTAATTTAACTATCGACGGAGCGACGCTTCATACGGAAAAAGGCACGGCGGCTGAACTTATTTATGCCAAAAAATCGTATGTTTACTGCACCAACTCTATCGTATTAAAGAGCGGCACCTTCCTCGTCGCTAGTGATGCAAACGATTTATTCAAGTTTGATAGCTCTGATTGGGGGGATTATCCATCCCTCACCTTGAATGGAGGCACGTACAACAGGGCCCCTGTCTCTGCGGATCCTGGCGACGGGAAGATCATATGGAAGATCGACGGGAGCTTCACCATCGGCGACGCTGCGGACAAGCCCAGTGAGTGCAAATACTTGGTTAAACTCTCGGAAACGAAAGAGCTCTGGTTCACCTCCGAGGACGAGGCGAAATCGTTTGCCGAGTCGTCCGAGGCTGGCGGCGTGAGCATCCATAAGGTCGGATTCACCGCCAAGACTGGCGAGCCCAGCGTCGACGTCCCTGCTCAATATATTGCCGACGGGCTTTGCGCTACCGAGCCCGAGGAGAAGCCCAGCTCGGATGATGGCGAGTTCCGCGGCTGGAAAAACGGTGACAGCGATTACGAATTCTCCACCACCAAGGTCACAGCCGACCTTACTTTGGCTGCGGATTGGTCGCTTTACGTGGCGCAGATAGGGGAGAGGAAGTTCACCAGTGTCGAAGGGGCCATCAGCGAGTCTTCCGCCAACGATACTGTGAAGCTCATCCAGAATATCCAAGGCCAGGTTAGCTTGACGCACACGCACCCGCTGACGCTCGACCTCAACGGGCACACCATCAAGAACAGCAAAAGCGGCGAAGCGGTCGTTTTGGATAGATCAAGCTCGGCGGCTCAGTATTTGACGATCAAGGATTCGGGAGCCGACGGGAAGAAAGGCGCGATAGTCCAGGAATGCACGGATGCGGGCGCCGTCCGCCTTGATGAGGGGTATCCCGTACTGAAGCTCGATGGGATTGCGATTGAGACCGTCAGCACCGAATGCCTTCAGGTGATCGTAGGGTCCGTCGAACTTGACGATGTGGTGATGAGCACCAATGAGAAAGCCAACTCGCTCATCTACGTCAAGTCCGCCGTTGGTGTCGACATCAACGGCGGCACCTACACTGCAGCCGATGGCATGGCTTTGATCACCCAGGTGGAGGGCGAGGGCAAAACCGTTCTGAACGGCGGCTCCTTCAACATCTTCCCCGCTAACGGAACGCTTGCCGAAGGCAAGGCTCTTCTCAAAGAGGCTGACTCCGGCGAGGAAAAGGGGTACTTCAAGGTCATAGACGCTAAAGACATCGACCTTTCCGTCATCGCGGCCGCAGTGGAGTACTCCGACGCAAAGATCTATTTCGAGGACGCTTCCGAGGCCGAGGCTTTCGTCGGTGCGCATGACGGCGCCACGCTCGCAAAGTGCGTGACCGCAACCATCATCGTGCCCGAGAGCCCGGTCTACGATGGCACGGCTAAAGAGGCGAAAGTCGAGCTCAGCGGCATGGACGAGGCCGACAAGGACAAGCTCGCTGCGGTCGTCA
>CAVAUO010000174.1:0-2782 GCA_963591685.1 Escherichia coli | reverse complement strand
GGTTCGCATCAGATGCTCGAGGATGTTTCACTGATGCGCGGCTTGCCTGGCATGAACGTTTTCGTCCCTGCTGATTTCGCAGCAGCCAAGGCTGCGCTTCGTCTTGCCGCCAAGACCCCCGGCCCCGCCTATGTTCGTATGGGTCGCGCAAGCGTTCCTGCGGTTTACGCGCCGGATGTGGAGCTTGAGCTTGGTCGTGCCTATGTCCTCAAAGAGGGCACCGATGCCACCATCATCGCCAACGGCGTTGAAATCGCCGAGGCCAACAAGGCTGCCAAGATCCTTGCTGACGAGGGGATCAGCGTCGAGGTTATCGATGCCTTCTGCGTGAAGCCCCTTGATTCCGAGACGATCCTTGCGTCCGTTGGAAAGACAGGCTGTGCGGTAGTTGCCGAGGAGCATGCAGTCTATGGCGGCCTGTGCTCTGCTGTTGCCGAGCTCCTTGCTCAGAATGCGCCTGCACCGCTTGAGTTCGTTGCCGTACGCGACACCTTCGGCAAGTCGGGCGAGTTTGACGAACTGCTTGCCTATTTCAAACTGGACGCTTTCGCAATTGTGGAGGCTGTGAAGAAGGCCATTGCGCGTAAATAGGCTGATATACTTTTACAACTGTCATCGAAATGAACAACTTGAATGGAGCAAATCGTGACAAACGAACTGAGTGAGGAGCAAGTGCCCACCGGGCATCATGCCTCCCATGCTGAGGTCGTTTCCAATTTGACGGCGTCCCTTCCTGTGGTCGACGTTGAGGAAACAACCAAGAACCTCGGCAATCCCGTCATCTCCTTCGAGCATGTCTCGAAGATTTACGATGCGCAGCCTAAAAAACCCGCGCTTGACGATGTGTCACTGAAGATCTTCCCAGGTGAATTCATCTTTTTGGTCGGTCATTCCGGTTCCGGCAAATCGACCTTCATCAACCTGATCATCCGTCAGCTCAAACCGAGCCACGGTAGCATCTACATCGCCAACGAGGACTTGAAGAGCATGCGTAATTGGCGTGTGCCTTACCTGCGCCGCAATATCGGCTGCGTTTTTCAGGACTTCAAGCTTCTTCCCAACAAGACCGTCTTTGAGAACGTCGCATTCGCACTTGAGGTTATCGGCAAGTCGCGTCATGTCATTCGTACCCAGGTGCCCGAGGTTCTTCGTCTGGTTGGCCTGGAGGACAAGGCCAACAAGCTCCCTGATCAGCTTTCCGGCGGCGAGCAGCAGCGCGTTTCCATTGCGCGCGCCATCGTTAACCGTCCTCCCTTGCTCGTGTGCGACGAGCCTACCGGCAACCTTGACCCTCAGAACTCCCGCGGCATCATGGACCTTCTTGAGCGAATCAACCGCACGGGCACCACGGTGCTCGTGGCAACGCATGACCGTGAGATGGTCGACAACATGCGTCGCCGCGTTATCGAGCTTGAAGGTGGCCGCCTAATGCGTGACCAGGACAGGGGTGTGTACGGTCGTCATGTCTAGTTTGTTTTACTTTTTCCGAGAGTCTTTGACGGGCTTCAGCCGAAACCTGTCCACTACGCTCGGCTCCATTATTACCATTTTCTTGTCGTTGCTGATCATCGGTCTTTTCTGCGTACTTGGCTTCGTGGTCAACAACGTCGTTGCCTCCGTTGAGGACCAGGTGTCCATCACCTGTTATGTCGCCGACGATGCAACGGACGCCGATATTAAAACAGTTGAGGACTACATTTCCAGCCTTGATGGCGTTGAGTCCGTGTCCTTCACCACCAAGGACGAGGCCATGGAGAACTTCTCCAAATCCATGAGCTCCAACACCGACATCATCGGTCAGCTTGATGGCGAGAATCCACTGCCCGCGTCCATCGATGTCAACCTGAGCGAGGCTCAGGAGGTTTCGACCATCGCGGATGCCATCGCCTCCAACGATACCTTCAAGAAGATCTGCGATGAGCCAAGCGACCCCAGCTCCTCTTTGCAATATGGTCAGAAAACGGTTGATAAGCTCTTCACGCTCACCAACTCGATTCGCTACATCGGCATCGGCCTGATCGTCTTGCTTGTCGTGGTTGCCTTCATCTTCATCAGCAACTCCGTCCGCCTGGCTATTCTGGCTCGTAAGCGCGAGATCGAGATCATGCGCTTGGTAGGTGCTTCCAACGGCTTCATCCGCGGGCCCTTCCTGATGGAGGGTGCTCTGCATGCCGTCATCGGTGCTGGCTTCGCCATCGCCGTGCTCGAGGTTTTCCATCGCGTGGCTCTGCCGCGTATCTCCAGTGCGCTGCCCTGGCTTCCCATCAACGTTACCGACAGTACCTTCATCCTGGTATACCTTCTGCTCGTCGTTGCGGGCTTGCTTATCGGTCTGCTTGGTTCGAGCTTCTCGATGCGTCGTTACCTTAAGGTGTAAAAGGGGATTTGTTTGAA
Source organism: Escherichia coli (assembly GCA_963591685.1). Lineage (GTDB taxonomy): Bacteria > Actinomycetota > Coriobacteriia > Coriobacteriales > Eggerthellaceae > Anaerotardibacter. Next base: position 388 of record CAVAUO010000174.1, on the reverse strand, counting down.
CGATAGGTTCAACAAAAAACTAGCTCAGAGCTACAAACGCAATGCAAGCATCGTGCGCATCCTCGGTGCTTGCATTGTCTTGTGCCTGGTCTTTGCCCTGGGCTTTCTTCTGAGGGGCAACGTCGACCTCCTTTCTTCCCTGGGCTTCAGCAGCCTTACGGTTCAGAGCAGCTCCAGCTTCAAGGCTTCCAAGGATTCCGAGGGGACCTCTTTATCCACGCGCATTGCCGAGGTGGATAAGCTGATCGACAGCGATTCTTCCTACGAGTACGACCTTGACGACATGACGTCCGAGGTTCTTCAGGCTTACGCCCAGGCAATCAAGGACCCTTTTCTGCGGTATTACGACGACGCAAGCTATCAGAAGTATTTGGCTTCTGCGACCGAG
>CAVAUO010000173.1:0-2824 GCA_963591685.1 Escherichia coli | reverse complement strand
TGTGCAGATCAATGTCGACAGCCATGCGGACGCTTACACGCTGTTCGCGTCGCTGAACAACCGCGGCGTCCCCCTAAGCGCGGTCGACCTCATCAAGAACGCCCTTCTCGCAAAGCTCGCGGACGCCGGGGAAGACGAGCTCGATTACCACTTCGAACAGTGGCAAGAAGTGCTGCGGAACCTCGGCGACGAGTACACCGTGCAGGAGCGCTTCTTCCGCCAGAACTACGACGCGTTCCGCCGCGACGCTAACAAGCCTTTCGTGCAAGAAGGCGGCGCTCAGCTGCCGCTTGGGTCGGTGGCGACCCGTTCGAACCTCTTGAAAATCTACGAGAGGCGCATCGAGCAGGAGCCTGGCGCCCTCGGGGTGCTGAACGAGCTTATCGAGAACTCCGCCATATACTCGCAGATCATCGGCGTGAGCCAGGAAGGCATCGGCGAAGGCTTGAAAGCCCGGCTCACGGAACTCGAGCGGGCCCAAGGCGTGTCGTCCTACCTGCTGCTCCTGAACCTCATGAAGCGCAAGTCCGACTTCGGGATCGACGATTCCCTCATCGAGAGGATAGCGGCGCTGCTCACGAGGTTCTTTGTGCGGCGCAACCTGACCGACACCCCGCCGACCAGAGACCTCGAGCGCCTGTTCATAAGCATCTGCGAAGGCATCGAGGATGGGCAGCTGGAAGGTCTGGGGGTTGCTCAATACATCAAGGTCAGGCTCGTGGACGTCTCCGCGAGCGACGCCGCGTTCAGGGAGAGGCTCGAGGGGCCGGTCTATGACGTGAACCCCGATATGACAAGGTTCATTCTTGCCACCTTAGCGGAACCGAGCGTGACCAAGCAGATGAAGGGCCTCTGGGAGCGCAACTCGTCAGGCAACTACGTCTGGACGATCGAGCACGTCTTCCCGCAAGGGGTGAACATCCCGCCGAGCTGGGTCGAGATGATCGGCGATGGCGACAAAGACAAGGCGCGGGAGATCCAGACGGCATGCGTGCACACGCTGGGGAACCTCACCTTAACGGGCTATAACTCGAACCTGGGCAACCTGCCTTTTGCCGAGAAGCGCGACCGCAAGGACTCGAGCGGGACGTACGTAGGCTACCGGAGCGGGCTGAACCTGAACGAGGACCTTGTGAACACGGACAAGTGGACTAAGGATCAGATCGAGGCGAGGACGGCTAAGCTCGTGGAGAGCGCGCTGAGGGCGTTCTGTTTTGATGGCATTGAGTTCTAGGGGATAGTTGCTGGCCCGCTTTGGGTCGGGGCTCCTGCAAGTAATTAAAGGACTGTACGTGGATGGCGCCCGGCGACCTGATGGCAGGGTTGCCGGGCGCTTGCATAGTTCCTTTACACTCCGGATGGCCTTCCCGGATCCATCCGCATGACAAAGTCGGTCGAGTGTGCATCTTGTTTTGGGTTGGTCGGGTATCCGAGGTGCAGATCGGGGTGTTTTCGCACTTGGCAATCGCGGAAATTACCCGGGCTACTTGCCGGTCTCGAATTAAGATGCTCACTCGGTCGACTTTGTATACGGGAACCGCTCCCATGGCGCGAATTAGGGCGCCGCAGTGGCCTCGGACGGCGTGCTCGTTCAACAAAAGCGCCGAACCGATTACGCCCATTCTTCACGTCTCGCATGATCTTCGCCTTGATCTTGCGCATGATGGGTCGAATTACGGGAGAGCTTTTGTCATAGAGCCAGTGGCCGTTGCCGTCGAAGTACTCGCGGAGCACACGGTTGTATGAGTTGCGGAGCGCAGGCTCGAAGTGCGCGATATCGCCCATGAGCGATTGTCCGAGCTTCAGGTTCCATTCGTGGAGTTGAAGGGCAAGGTCGGAGTCGCCGCCACATAAACGCAGGTACGAATCGAAGCGGGATTCTGACAGCCATGCGCTGGCTCATCTGCGAGTGTCGGCCGCGGGATAGAAGAATCTCTTGACCTTCATTACTCCAGCAAAGCCCACTTCCAAGCCGGGATGATATCGATGCTGCCGGCGTCGGTCTTCTCAGCACCTTCTTCGCGCAGCGTGATCACGGTGCCGTGAATGATGCCCGTTCGAGCCATCGCGGCGGTAAGCGAGCCGATTTCGCGCCGTCGTGTCTTCTCGGCCGTCATATCGACCGTTACCTGGTAAAGGGCATAGGGCTCGAGGGCCAAGGCGTCGCCTACAAGAAAATCGACCTTCTCCTTTTTGCTTGATGGCACGGTGTAGGACGTCACGGCCTCCACACGGCTGCCTGCCAGTCGTCGCATGAGCTCCATATGGATGGCCGTCTCAAGCCGTTTTCCAATATCCTGCTGGTTCGCGCGTGCGGTTGCGTAAGCCATTCCGGCATCGACTGCGTAGACCTTTTGAACCTGGGTTGAGTCCGGCGAGAGGGACACCGAGTACTCGGGCAGCATGCTGAACAGATGGGCCTGGCAAAAGAGCCGAACGACTTCGTTGATGGTCTCCCAGGAGGTCTTATAACCCACGCTTCGCAGACTTTCTACCAGGTTATTTATCGATAGGTCGCATGCGGTGTTGCGCAGGCCAAAGAGGGCCACTTGGTTGGCCAGCGAGATATCCAGGCGGCTTTGGCGCTCTACGACGTCGCGGGCAACGACGTCGCGCATATACGCTTGCAGCATTGCTATGGCGTCTGGGGCCGGCAAACTTTGGACGCCCGGGAACCCGCCACGAATCAGGTAGTGATCAAAAGCGCCCTCGAGCTGCGTGCGAAGCTGAGGAGAAACCTCGCCTGCAAGGCGAAGGTCGGCTGCGTTGGGCACAACGATGCCCTGGAAGTCGCAGAACTCGCGGAAGGATAGCGGATGCATGG
>CAVAUO010000172.1:0-2849 GCA_963591685.1 Escherichia coli | reverse complement strand
TAGGTAGGGCTGCCAGCGCGTAAATCAACCCATGCGCCAAAAACCGAGCCATTCGCGATGGAAATGAATTTATTCCAAGGCTCGGCATGGATACCCCGGGTGACGCCTCGTTCCGCATTGAAACTGATATTGTTTTGAACGACTTTGAAATCAGGTATCCCAAGGTCGGTCATTTTCGCTCGTTGCCAGTTTTCCTTGAACCAGCCGCGCGTATCGCCGTGGACGGCAAGGTCGAGGATTTTAAGGCCGGCGATACCTGTCTCTTTGACGGAAAGGGTCTTTTCGAATTCAACGTCGGGCATATTCATTCCTTGGGATTATGGTGAATGGGCAAATGCAATGTCGTTATTGCCCCTGGTCTTTGTATTTTCTCTCGGTTTCAGCCTTTGCTGGTCGCCACCAGGACTCGTTGGCTTGGTACCACTGGATGGTTTCTGCGAGTCCTTGCGCGAAGTTGATGTGCTGAGGTTGCCATCCCAGCTCTTTTTGCAGTTTGGTGCTGTCGATTGCGTAACGACGATCATGCCCAGGGCGGTCTTTTACCCATTCGAAATCGTTTTCATCTTTGCCGAAGGCTTTGAGGATGTCCCTCATTACGGTGATGTTGCTTCGCTCCCCATTTGCGCCGATAAGATAGGTTTGCCCATATGCGCCCTTGGTCAGAATGGTCCACACGGCAGACGAATGGTCTTCGGTATGAATCCAGTCGCGTACGTTCCGGCCGTCTCCGTAAAGCTTGGGCTTGATTCCGTCGATGATGTTCGTGATCTGTCGAGGAATGAATTTCTCCACGTGTTGGTAAGGGCCGTAGTTGTTTGAGCAATTCGAAATGGTGGTATGGAGCCCGTAGGTGCGAGTCCAAGCGCGCACCAGCAGATCGGAAGATGCTTTCGTCGAGCTGTAAGGCGAACTTGGATTGTATGGGGTTTCCTCAGTGAACTTCGATGGGTCGTCGAGCGCAAGGTCGCCATAGACTTCATCGGTGGATACGTGATGATAACGAATGTCATATTTGCGAGCTGCTTCCAACAAGCGATAGGTGCCTTCAACGTTGGTCCGCAAGAAGGGCTCGGGATTGGCAATCGAGTTGTCGTTGTGGCTTTCGGCTGCATAGTGAACGATGGCATCGTGACCCGGCACGATCGCATCGAGCAGTTCTGCGTCGCAGATATCGCCGATGACGAGCTCTACGCGGTCTGCTGGCAGGCCGGCGATGTTTTTGCGATTGCCGGCATAGGTGAGTTTGTCGAGTACGGTCACATGAACTTCGGGATGCTCGCGTACGACATAGTGGACAAAGTTGCTGCCGATGAACCCGCAGCCTCCGGTAACGATGATGTTGGTGGGCTTGAATTCCGGCATGTTAATCCGCCTTGGAATTGACGAGGCCTGCGGCTACGGCTTTCAGGTGCTGGCCATAGACGCTTTTGCCGTAGTCTGAAGCCGATTTCTCGAGCGCTTCTTTGCTGATCCAGCCGTTTGCGAAGGCGATTTCTTCCGGCACTGAAACGGGAAGGTCCTGAGCTCGTTCAACTACGCGGACGAATTCGGAGGCTTCGTAGAGGCTTTCCATCGTGCCCGTGTCGAGCCAGGCATACCCGCGTCCTAGGGTAACCACCGAAAGCTTCCCGTCGTTCAGGTACATCTGGTTGAGGTCGGTGATTTCGAGCTCGCCGCGTTGGCTGGGCTTGACCAGGGCAGCGCGTGCGGAAACATCGCCAGGGTAGAAGTAAAGACCGGTAACGGCATAAGAGCTCTTGGGTTGCTCAGGCTTCTCCTCGATGGAGACGGCATTGTTGTTGGCGTCGAATTCGACGACCCCGAACCGTTCCGGGTCGTCGACATGATAGCCGAACACTGTAGCTTGACCTTTTTGTGCGTTTTCAACTGCGCGGCGCAGATGATCGGATAGGCCGTTGCCGTAAAAGATGTTGTCCCCAAGAACCAGCGCGCAAGGCTCTTCGTCAACGAATTCTTTGCCGATGAGGAATGCTTGAGCCAGTCCGTCGGGCGAAGGTTGCTCGGCATAGGAGAGATTGACGCCGTAGCGGGAGCCATCGCCAAGCAGGCGCTTGAAGTTGGGCAGGTCGACAGGGGTGGAAATAATCAGGATGTCGCGAATGCCGGCAAGCATGAGCGTGGAAAGAGGGTAGTAAACCATGGGTTTGTCGTAAACGGGCAAAAGCTGTTTTGATGTGACGAGTGTAAGCGGATACAAACGGGTGCCAGAGCCGCCTGCAAGGATGATGCCCTTCATAGATTTCCTAACGTAGAAGCGGGTTGGATATCGGATTTTCAATATTTTGGATTATACCTGTAGTCTGGATGGGATAAAGACACGCGCCAGGTGCTTGCCTGACTTTGCGAGCCGAAGTGTGACTGCTTGTTTACGTGCGACGGAGGGATCGAAGATATAATGAAGTGACGAAAAAGGTTTGATCGCAGCTGGCGTTTGAAGATTGGTGATCGTGTGGACTCTGCTGTTTTCCACCCTGATGCTTTTGTATATGAGAAGAAAAAGTGGGATAAGGCCTTTCGAGATGAATATCTGCTCGAAGCCCCGGCCGCTCTTGACACCGTTGAAAACGCCGTCGCTCTTCCCCTGCGGGAAATCGAGGGAAGCAAGCTTAAATACGGTGACGGGCTCTTTGCCGGCGGTGTCAGCGATTCCGATTTTAATTTTATCGCCGGCCTTCGGCGATCTGCCGGTAAATCCGATGTGAATAGAAATTGCACAAGTTCGTATGAGGTAGCTGAGGACGATCTTGAGTTTAGGGACGAGAGCGTTATCTTCGGCGGAGTGGTGATGCGTCATTTTGGGCATATGTTGTGCGATGGCACGACGCGCC
>CAVAUO010000171.1:0-2897 GCA_963591685.1 Escherichia coli | reverse complement strand
TGCCGTAGCTGGAGCCACGGGTGCTGTGGGCAATGAATTCCTGAAGGTGCTGCACGATCTTGACTTTCCTGCATCCGAGGTGCGCGCGCTTGCCTCTGCTCGCTCCGCTGGGAAGAAGCTCCCCTTCGAGGGTTGCGGCTTGGTTCCTGCAGGCGAGCTTACGGTGCAGGAGATGACCCCCGAGGCCTTCGAGGGCGTTGACATCGCTTTGTTCAGCGCTGGTGCCGGCGTATCCAAGCAGTTCCGTCAGGCTGTCGTCGATGCGGGCGCCGTCATGATCGATAATTCCAGCGCATTCAGGATGGAAGAGGACGTGCCTCTGGTTGTTCCTGAGGTAAATCCTGAGGATGTGAAGTGGCACAACGGCGTAATTGCCAACCCCAACTGCTCCACCATTCAGATGGTGGTCGCCTTGAAGCCTCTGTACGACCTTTCACGTATCAAGCGCGTCGTTGTTTCCACCTATCAGGCGGCATCGGGCGCCGGTGCCAAAGCCATGGAGGAGCTTTACGCGCAAACTCAGCAGTTCCTCAACGGTGAGGATTTGACTATCGAGGCTTTCGCGCATCAGATCGCTTTCAACTGCATCCCCCATATTGATGTCTTTCTGGAAGATGGCACCACTAAAGAAGAGTGGAAGATGATTGCCGAAACCAAGAAGATCATGCATGATTCCGACCTTCAGGTTGCTGCCACTTGCGTGCGCATCGGCGTGCTTCGCTGCCACGGTGAATCCATCAACGTTGAGTTTGAAGGTGATGTTTCCGTTGAGGATGCACGTGCGGCCCTTGAAGCTGCTCCCGGTGTAACCGTAATGGACAATCCCGACGAGAAACTCTATCCCATGCCTGGCCTGCTTGCAGGTACCGATGGCGCCTACGTCGGTCGTCTGCGCAAGGACGATTCCGTCGAGCATGGTTTGGCCTTCTGGAACGTGGCCGATCAGATTCGCAAGGGCGCAGCGCTTAACGCCGTTCAGATTGCGCAACTGCTCACTCCCGCTGAATAGTTCCCGCTGAATTTAGCGTCATCTGCTTTTTGGCGGACGTGGTGCTTGGATTCGAAACCAGTTGCAAGAAAAGGAAAGACCCGCATGTGCGGGTCTTTCCTTGTTTATTGGTATTGCCTGGAAACTAGAGCTTTCCGAAGAACAGAAGTTTCAATCGTTTGAAGAAACCCAGCTTCATTTCCTTGGGGGCAACCTGGATCCCCTCTGCGGCGGGCGCGGGCTCGGACTCGGGGCTTTCGATCACGGTTGCCTGAACTTCCTCGATAATGGGCGTCGGAGTGGGAACAGGATTGTCTTTGTGCTCTGCTGGCGCATGGTGCTCGCTGAGCTTGCTGATCACTTCTTCTGTCGCATCATGAGTGGAGCCGAAATTCCGAGGCGGCTCTTCCTCTTGTGCGGATCCTTCATTTTCGCTCTCTTCGTTGTTGCCAGCGTTGCTGCTAGGGGAAGGGGAGTCAAAGGTTTGGCTTGAGGCGTCTGCCTTATCTTGCTTGTCGGTGCTCTAGGGCGCATCTTCGCTCGCCGCCACCTTGGGCTCCTTGTTCACCTCTTCCATATTGCTTGAAGCGGGCTCCGAGGAAGGGGTGTCGGTGCTATCTGCTTCGCCCTCTTCCGCTTTTAAAGAATCATCGACCTTTGCCTCTTCATCTTTGTGTGCGGCCTTCGCGAATGCGGCACGAAGCGCCGCGCCCGCTGCCTTCATGTCGGTGGCTTTGGGGGCGGAGGCTCCTTCATTCTCAGAAGGCTCCGCGCTCGTTATTTTAGCTTCAACAGCTTCTTCCTCTGCAGGAGCGGTAGTGGCGTCGGATTCTGCGACAGCCGGCTTGGCAACCAAGGGCTCGACTTCCTGCTCGAGGATCTTGTTGGTTTGTGCTCGCAGGTTTGCGCTGTCAGCCTGCGCTTGGCGGGCCACGATCGCGTCATCGTTGTCGTTGCGGGCTTTCTCGATTAGGTATTCCTGTGCGTTGAAGGATTTGATCTGTCCGTTTTCATCGGTTTCGGCAAAGTACTCGAGCGGCGTGTACTGCAGATTAGGCTGTAGCATGCGCAGTTTCGCGGTGTCGGAAAGGCAAACGTCCAAGAACTCGTCGATACGAGCCTTCTCGGATTCGCCGCGAACCGGCCAGGCAATCTCGATGCGCTTGTCCATGTTGCGGGTCATCAGGTCGGCGGAGGAGAGGTAGTACTCACGTTCACCGCGTGGTCCGAAGGCGTAGATGCGGCTATGTTCGAGCATGCGTCCGACGATGGAGACGACGCGAATGTTCTCGGTGTAGCCCTCGAGGCCGGGGATCAGGCAGCTGATGCCACGCACGAAAAGCGTGGTGGGCACGCCCGCCTGGGAGGCCTCGACAAGTTTGTCGATGATGTCTTTGTCGGTGACGGAGTTCGTCTTGAAAAGAAGTCCGCAGGCTTTGCCGGCCTGGGCAAGCGCGATTTGCTCGTCCACCTTGGAAAGAATCAAAGGCTTGATCTGCAGCGGTGCCACCACAAGCGTCTGGTAGGCGTCCGAGGTGTTTTCAAGGTTCATGTTGCGGAAGAAGATGGCTGCATCGCGCCCGATGTCGGGATCGGCGGTCATGAACGAGAAGTCGGTGTAAAGACGGCTTGTCTTCTCGTTGTAGTTGCCGGTGCCGAGCTGGGTGATGTGCTGGAGCCCTTCGTCGGTGATGCGCGTGATGGAGCAGATCTTGGAATGGACCTTGAAGTCATGGAAGCCGTAGATGACCTTTGCGCCAGCCTCCTCGAAGCGTTGCGACCATTCGATGTTGTTAGATTCGTCGAAGCGAGCGCGTAGCTCGAAGAGCGCGGTGACGTCCTTGCCGTTTTCAGCTGCGGTGATCAGGGCTTCGGCCAGGCGCGACTGGGACGCAAGGCGATACAGCGT
>CAVAUO010000170.1:0-2911 GCA_963591685.1 Escherichia coli | reverse complement strand
GTCGTTCCCGCTCAGGCCGCGCCGAGGCCGAAGGTGCTTCGCGTCCTGAGCGCAGCACGCATCGCAAGCGTCGCCGCCGTTCTTCGGATGATTCTGCCGTAGCTTCTTCCGAGCAGCTTGAGAGTGCAACTGCTGGCAAGCCCGAGCAGACGCGTGAGCGCAAGCCCCGCAAGAGCGGGGTGCGCCCTGGTCAGAAGTCTTCCGGCTTAAGGAATGTCGAGGCACGCAAAGCCGAGCATGGCCAAATGGCAGCCGGCGAGGGTGTTTCAAGTGCGCCAAGCGCAGCTGGCAAGCCCGAAGGCGACGCCCAAGGCAAGTCCTCCTCGCGCTCGAAGAGCTCCCGCAGGCGCCCCAGCCGCTCCCGCTCCAATAGGAAGAGTGCCGCACAGGCGCAGGGTGCAGGATCTCAGGGCCAGGCCAAGGGTGGCTCCGGCCAGGCAGGCAAAGCCAGCGCATCCGGCCAGGCTCCCAAGCAGGGTGCTTCCGGTCAGTCAGGCAAGCCTCAAGGAGCACGTCGTGCATCCGGCGAACATCGTCGTCCACGACGCCGCAGCTCCGGTAGTTCGGAAGGCAAACCTTCCAGCAACGCAGAAAACTAAAACGCTGAAAAAGCCGACAACTTAAGGAAGTAATGGCAATGCAAGCTAACGAGTACGCCCTTTTAACCGACCTGTACCAGCTCACCATGGCGCAGGGCTATTGGCGCGCGGGAAAGGTCGACGAGCGTGCATGCTTCCACATGTACTTTCGCCAGAATCCCTTTAAGGGGGGTTACGCCATCGCCTGCGGCATGGATGCTCTGGCCGATCTGGTTGAGAACTTCCACTTCGATGCCGAGAGCCTGGACTACCTGGCTGAGCTTGACGCGCCTGGCGGCGGCAAGCTCTTCGATCCGGGCTTTCTTGAGTACCTGGGCCAGATGGAGCTTTCCGTCGACGTTGACGCCGTGCACGAGGGCACGGTCGTCTTCCCCAACGACCCCATGGTTCGCGTGGTTGGTCCTATCATGCAATGCCAGCTGTTGGAAACGGCGCTGCTTAACCTGGTGAGCTTCGAGACCTTGGTGGCCACCAAGGCCGCGCGCGTGTGCCTTGAGGCCAAGACCCCCGTGGCCGAGTTCGGTCTTAGGCGCGCTCAGGGCGAGTCCGGCGGCAACAAAGCCAGCCGTGCCGCCATCGTTGGCGGCTGTGCCAGCACCTCCAACGTGCTTGCGGGCAAGCTCTACGGCCTGCCTGTTTCGGGCACCCATGCGCATTCTTGGGTGATGTCCTTCGATTCCGAGCTGGACGCCTTCCGCGAGTACGCGCGCGTGTTCCCAACCAACTGCGTTTTGCTCATTGACACTTACGATATTCAGCAGGGCTTGCAAAACGCTATCACGGTGGCTTACGAAATGCGCGAGCGCGGCGAGAAACTCATGGCCGTGCGCATCGACTCGGGCGACCTTGCCTGGGAGGCAAAGCGTGCACGCAAGACGCTCGACGAGGCGGGATTGCCCGAAGTGGGTATCGTCTTGTCCAACGATTTGGATGAATACACCGTCAAATCCATCCGCGACGCGGGTGCGCCGGTTAACAGCTGGGGCATTGGCACCAAGCTCGCCACCGCCTTCGATCAGCCTTCCTTAGGCGCCGTGTACAAGCTCGGCGCAAAGCAGCTGCCCGACGGCACCTGGCAGGATTGCCTTAAGGTCACCGGCAGCGTGGGCAAGCTCACCTTCCCCGGCGTCTTGGACGTTCGCCGCTATTTCAACGCGGACGGCAAGGTTGCAGGCGACATGGTCTTCGACATCAATCATCCCGTTGATCAGGAGCAGATCGTCGATCCGGCCGACAGCCTGCGCCGCAAGGATCTTTCGGGCATGAGCTACATCACGCTTCTTTCGCCTTTAGCCCGCGCGGGCAAGGTGGTGTTGGAGCCTGAGTGGAGGAATGCGATGCTTGCTCAGGCGCGCGCTCGCGAGCAACTGTGGTTGCTTGACGATTCTCAGAAACGCCTGATCAACCCGCATTCGTATCCGGTCGGCTTGGAGCGCAGCCTCTTCAAGCGCCGCCGCGACCTGGCAGCCAAGCAGCGCGGCCTGGACGACTAAGGCTTTCATTCAAGGAGCGCCCGCAGAGGCGCTCCTTTGTTTTGAGCAGCTTCGCGTGAATGCCGCGCGGCTGAGGGCGGACGGTCGAACTTGCTGCATCCGAACGCGCCGAACGCGTTGCGCTCGAACGTGCTACGCCCGAGCACGCCGAACCGCGGCATGCGTCCGGCCTCTATGTCCTCCCCAGCGCGCGAGGCTCTGCGTTTTCGGGCTTGCTTTCGTGCGCCTTCGCCTTCGTTGCAACTTGGCACGTCAAACACTTGGTTTTCACGTACAATTCATATAACTGTATGTGATACGCATCAGCGCAGCTCGGTTGTGGGCTGCGCGTGTTTTTGCTTGAAGCCTTTTTAGGAGATGACGTGCGATGATCAAGGTTATGACCGATTCGGTTACCTCCTTGCCCCCTGATCTCATCGATTCCTTGGACGTCGAGGTGGTTTCGCTGTACCTGCGCTACGACGGCAAGGAGTACGAGGAAACCACGATGGACGTCGATGATTTTTACAAAGACATCGCCAACATGGTGGGCAACCCGCCCAAATCCAGCCAGCCTTCGCCCGCGCATCTTGAGCAGCTGTTCGAGGAGTGCGCCATCAAGGGAGAGGAAGTGCTGGGCGTTTGGATTTCCACCGGGCTTTCCGGCGCCTACGAGGGCATCTTGCGTGCAGCGCGCTCGGTGAAGGAGCGCCATCAGAACTTCAAGTACGCCATGATCGATTCGCGCTCCTGCGGCTTCGACGAGGCTTTTCCTGTTATCGAGGGTGCGCGTGCGGTCAAAGCTGGCAAAAGTCTGCATGACGCCGCTCAGGCCGTGAT
>CAVAUO010000169.1:0-2962 GCA_963591685.1 Escherichia coli | reverse complement strand
GGCATGCGTTTTAAGACCCACCAGGCCGTAAATTACGTGACAGCCTGCCTTTTCCAGGCGCCGCGCCCACAGGATGTTGTTTTCCTCATCAAAGCGTGCCTTAAGCTCCACCAGCACCGTCACCTGCTTGCCGTTTTCCGCCGCGGCGATAAGCGCTTCCGCCAAATGCGACTGTCTGGCCAGGCGATACAGCGTGATCTTGATCGATCCAACGGAAGGATCGACCGCCGCCTCCTGCAGAAGCGCCACGAAGGGGTCCATCGATTCATAAGGGTAGCTCAAAAGCTTGTCGCCCTCGACAACCTGCTCGATGATCGAGCGGTTCGGGTCGATGCAGGCAGGCCAGGAGGGCTCGAAGTGGGGGCTCGACAGACGAGCTGCGTTTTCCTCGTCGATCATGGAGCCCAGGCCCCAGGCATAGCTCAAATCCATGGGAACCTTGGTGATGAACACTTGATGGGGTTTGAGCCCGAGCTTCTCGAGCAGGAACTGCTCGGTGACTTTGGACAGGGGGATGTCGGATTCCAAGCGAACCGGTGCCAGGCGAGCGCGCTTCTTCAGGATGCGCTTCATGTGCTCGCGGTAATCGTAGTCGATCTCGGAGATGTAGTCCGAGTTCGGGTCGATGTCGGCGTTGCGCGTTACGCAGATGATGCTCGCGCGCTTGGTTTTATACATGTTGAAGACGTCGGGCGCGATGAGCTTGAGCGCCTGCTCGAGCAGGATGAACTGAGTGTCCTCGCCGGGCAGCTTGATAACGCGTTTTGCCTGGTGCGGCATCGGGATAAGGCCGAAAGTCGCATCTTCGGCGCCGAGGTTCTTGTGCTTCTTTTTGTCTTTTGAGCTGCTGACCGACTTGTTGCGGTTGCGCGAACCTTCTTCGTCTAAGCGGATGAGCACGTAGAGCTTGCCGTTCTCCAGGTGGGGGAACGGGTGGCGTGCGTTGATGACCTGTGGTGAGAGGTAGGGAACCACGTTGGTGTCGAGGTAAAGACGCAGGTACTTTTCTTGGTCGGCGTCAAGCTCCTCGGGCATTACTTGATGGATGCCTTCTTCGGCGAGCTCGTCGCGCAGTTCCATGTAGATACGCTCGTACTCGGGATAAAGTTCGTGGCAGCGCGCGTAGATGGCATCGAGCTGCTCGTCGGGCGTCATGAGCGTCTTGGAATCGCGCAGCTCCTTTTTCACCAGGGATAAGTCGGTAAGGCTGCCGACGCGCACCATGAAGAACTCCTGCAGATTGCTTTGGAAGATGGCGGCGAAGGTGGGACGCTCGAGCAGGGGGACGTTTTCGTCCTCCGCCTGATCGAGGCAGCGCTTATCGAACTCGAGCCAGGAAAGCTCCCTGTTCTGCATGTAGGGCATGGCTTTTTTGTGCGTTGAAACCCCCTGCGCTTCGGTCACGTTGCTTGAGGTCTTTTTGGCGACCATCATAATCTCTCCTATGTGTAATCAAATCCCCTCAAAGCAGGTTTGCGAGCGGATTGCCCAACTGGGGCATCGACCTGCGTAAACCTGCGCATACTTGCATTAATCATTCTACCTGTTTTTTCGAATAATGAACGTGTTATATCACTCGATTTTGCCTGATTATGACAAAGCGGCTCAGGCTGTCTAATAAATGGGCTATTTGAAAGATGCCTTTTGACCTGGTTTTACCCAGGCCTTTGCTTTGGGGGTACCATAGGGACCAAGCAATTGCTAACCGTAAGTTTGGGGGAGGGTGAGCAAGTATGCTCGAGACCATCAACATGGGCGCGCCCCGTGTTTCAAAGACGGAATATCGCGCCCGTTACAAGTCGTTGGTGAAGCGCCTTATCGTTTTGCAGCAGCGTGCCAAGGAAGAGGGAATCGGCATGGTGGTGCTCTTCGAGGGCTGGAAAGGCGCCGGTAAGGGCAGCCGCATTTCCGACCTCGTTTACAACCTCGATGCGCGCGACACAACGGTTCACGTCACCGAAGATTTAAGCCCCGCCGACACTCAGGCGCTCAAGAACGATGATTTCCGCGCTCTTGGCTACTACCCGCCGATGAGTCGCTTTTGGGAAGCGTTGGGCAACCGCAACGGCATGACCTTCTATGATCGCGGCTGGTATTCGCTTTTGGCCCAGTACCTGATCGATCATGTCGCCGAATACCATCCGGAAAAGCTTAAAAAGAAGAAGGGCTGCAAATACGTCTCACGAACGATAGAGCGTTCGGTGGAGTCCATCCGTGCCTGGGAAACTCAGCTTGCCGCTGATGGGTATTTGGTGGTTAAGTTCTTCCTTCATATCGACGAGGAAACCCAAAGAAAGCGCCTGACCAAGCTTCACGACGATCCGGCGACGCGTTGGCGCGTGCCGGATGATCCTTCCGACGAGCTGGCCTTGTACAAAGCGACCTACCGCGTATACGACGAACTGCTGGAGAGGACCGACTTCGCCGAGTGCCCTTGGATATTGCTGGATGCGCTTGACCGCAGGCGTGTGAACTTGGCGGTTGCGCAAGTTCTGGTCGAAAAGCTTGAGGAGGCTCTTGAGGCTAAGCCCGACGCCGATGCCGAGGCCGCCAAGGCGGCAGCTTCGGCGAATTCCGCGTCTCAGGGCACCGAGAAGGAGTATCGCGACGAGCGTGTTCGCAGCGTTGAAGAAAATGCGCAGATCATAGCTGCAGCTGAGGCTCAGGCGGCTGAGCAGGCCGCCCAAGCACCCAAGGAAAGCCGTTTCTACATCTTGCCCGATCATCCCAGATTGAAGGACGTGGATCACAGCCTGACTTTATCCCGGGAAGATTACAAAGTTCAGCTGAAGGCCGAGCAGGCGCGTCTGTTCAGGCTCGAGCAGGAGATGTACATCAAGCGCATGCCCTTAATCGTCATGTACGAGGGATGGGACGCTGCGGGTAAGGGCGGATCCATTAAACGTGTTGCACAGGCGCTCGATGCCCGAAGCTACACCATCTTCCCGAGCCCTGCCCCTAC
>CAVAUO010000168.1:0-2973 GCA_963591685.1 Escherichia coli | reverse complement strand
GCCTTTTGGGCTACAACGTGCTTTCGGGCGTCACCGTGCCCGGCATCGGCGACATCCAGACCTTCGAGGACTTCGTCGTTTCCAACAACCTGCTTCCTCTGGGTGGCTTGTGCTATCTGCTGTTCTGTACCCGCAAGAAGGGCTGGGGTTTCGATAATTTCCTGGCCGAAGCCGATGCGGGCAAGGGTCTGAAGTTCCCCGCATCCAAGATCATGCGCGGCTACATGTCCTATGTGCTGCCGCTCTTGATCGTGGTCGTGCTGGTAATGGGCTGGCTGCCCGTCCTGCAGAAGTGGGGCACCATGCTTTTTGGCATGTAGGACCTCTGCGTGTAAGCCCTCTTTTTGAGTTTTTGCGTGGGTTCGAGCTTGGGTTCCGTGGTTTTTGCCCAAGCTCGATCCGTCCGCCTTTGGGATGGTTGCCCAGAGCCTGCAGCGTGCCATCTCGGCTAGCTTTGGGCAACTTGCCTTGATCCGTCCGCCTCGCGACCGTGATGCCGCCAGCCCAGGCGCCCTCGCACTCCGCGGGCATTCATACCGCTCGCGCCGCGTAACATTCCTGAAACATTAGATACACGGTGCCGAAACAATGGTTTCATACTATGGAATATCCAAATTTGGGGTAGTGGCTTTACTGCAGGGAAGCCGGCCCCTAGGTAGATGAAAGAGGTACGAAATGACCCTTCTTCGTGAGGGTGACGTCCGGATTCCCGCCGGATGCGCCATTTCGGGCATCATGGATCGCAGCGGGGCCAGGCACGATGGCACCGATGTGCTGAAGTCCATTTCTTTGATGCATGACCGCGGTAACGGCTTGGGCGGCGGCTTTGCGGCCTATGGCATTTACCCCGATTACAAAGATTTGTTCGCGTTCCATATGCTGTATGAAACCAAGGACGCCCGCCTTATGGCCGAGGCCTACTTGGACGAGTGGTTCCTAATCGAGAAGCAGGAGAAGATTCCCACCGATTACGTTCGAACCATTCAAAACCCGCCGCACATCTGGCGTTACTTCATGGTGCCGCACCCCATCAAGCTTGCCGAAAGCGAGCTTGACGAGGCCGAGTACACCATGCAGCGCGTCTTCTACATCAACTCGCATATCGACGGAGCTTTCGTTGCCAGCTCCGGCAAGAACATGGGTGCCTTCAAGGGTGTCGGCTACCCCGAGGAAATCGGCGAGTTCTACCGCATTCAAGATTACAAGGCGTGGCTGTGGACGGCGCACAACCGCTTCCCAACCAACACCCCCGGTTGGTGGGGCGGCGCTCATCCCTTCACGCTGCTTAATTGGTCGATCGTGCACAACGGCGAGATTTCGTCTTACGACGCCAACCGCCGCTACGTCGAGCAGTTCGGCTACAACTGCGATCTGCAAACCGACACCGAGGTCATTACCTATCTGTTCGACCTTCTTATCCGTCGTCACGGCCTCTCCGCCGAAACCGCCGCGCATATCATGACGGCTCCCTCCTGGGAAGACATCGATCGCATGGAGCCCGGCCTGGCCGCTTACGAAAGCGCTTTGCGCACGGTGTACTCCAGCGCGCTCATCAACGGTCCCTTCTCAGTCATTCTTGGTTCCGAGGAAGGCCTGCTTGCGCTTAACGACCGCCTGAAGCTGCGTGCTTTGATGGTGGCCGAAAAGGGCGACATGGTGTACCTGGCTTCCGAGCAGGCGGCAATCGAGATTATCTGCCCTGACGCCGAGAACATGCGCTCCGTCGAGGGTGGCGTGCCCTTCGTCGTTCAGCTGAACGAGGTTGCCGAGCGTAAGCGTGAGGAAGCCGGCGTCAACACGCCCGTTGTTGAAGTTCCCGGCGCCGGCATTACCGAAGTCGGTGCAACCCGTACCTATCAAAGGGGTGTTTAGCCGATGTTGGACTACATTTTGCCCCGTTACAAAGTCGTTCGCGATGAGGAGCTGTGCATTCAGTGCGGCGTATGCGAACGCCAGTGCGCAAACGAGGTGCACGAGATCGATACCGAGCTTGGCAAGTGCTTCGAGGATCACAAGGCCTGCGTCAACTGCCAGCGCTGCGTGATCATGTGTCCCACGGGCGCACTTTCGATTACCGATTGGCCGCAGGTCGACAACGGCACCAACAACTGGAACCTGGAAGCCCAACAGGAAATCGCCAAGCAGTCGCAGACCGGCTCGGTGCGCCTGGGCTCCATGGGCAACCCCAAACCGTACCCCATCTACTTCGACCAGCTTCTTCTTAACGCCTCCCAGGTCACCAACCCCTCCATCGACCCGCTGCGCGAGCCTATGGAGACACGCGTGTTCCTGGGCAGCCGCCCGACCGTCATCAAAGTTAACGAGAAAACCAAGACGGTCGAGACGAAGATGCCTCCGCAACTGAAGCTTGACGTGCCCGTGATGTTCTCGGCCATGTCCTTCGGCTCCATTTCGCTCAACGCGCAGAAGTCGCTTGCCATCGCCGCGCGCGAGCTGGGCACCTACTTCAACACGGGCGAGGGCGGCCTGCATCGCGACCTCGAGCAGTTCGGCGACAACTGCATCACCCAGGTGGCTTCCGGCCGCTTCGGCGTCGATCCGCACTACCTCAACGCCGGCTCCTGCATCGAAATCAAGATCGGCCAGGGCGCCAAGCCCGGCATCGGCGGTCACCTGCCCGGCGCCAAGATCAACGCCGAGGTTTCCCGCACCCGCATGATCCCTGAGGGGACGGACGCCATCAGCCCCGCCCCGCATCACGATATCTACTCCATCGAGGACCTGCGTCAGCTCATCTTCTCGCTTAAGGAAGCCACGCGCTACAGCAAGCCCATCGCAGTGAAGATCGCGGCGGTTCACAACGTTGCCGCCATCGCTTCCGGTTGCGCGCGCGCCGGCGCCGACATCATCGTCGTCGACGGCTTCCGCGGTGGCACCGGTGCGGCTCCCATTCGTACGCGTGACAACGTGGGCATTCCGCGGGAGCTGGCGCTGGCCGCCATCGACCAGCGC
>CAVAUO010000167.1:0-3013 GCA_963591685.1 Escherichia coli | reverse complement strand
GCCCGGAGCACAAGCCTTCGGCCGTCCTCGGTCATCCCGCACATGCCCGCGACGTGAATCTTCAGCGCGCATTGCCCGCACGCATTACGCTAGCTATTAATTGAACAGCTTGGCCAATTGTGGGCAAAGAACCCGTCTGGATTCGGGCGGCTTCTCAGCTAAGAGTACAATGCCAACTTATCGAGGGATTTGAAAAGGGGCATGTCACGTGGCTACTTTGCACGATATCGAGCGACGCATCGCATCGGTTACATCAACCAGGCAGATCACGCACACCATGGAAATGGTGTCGCGCACCAAAATCCGCCGCGCGCAGCGAAAAGTCGACGCCGCAACCCCCTACGCCTATGCGATGGAGGAGCTGCTGGGCAACTTGTCCATCATGGGCAAGACGACCGCCAAGCTCACCATCCCCCACGATGAGGTGAAAAGCGTTCTCATCGTCTGCATCGTCTCAGACCGCGGCCTGGCCGGCTCCTTCAACTCAAACGTGCTACATCGCGCCGAGAAGATCGTCAAGGAGCGTCGCGCGCTTGAGCAAGAGGTCAAGCTGGCCGTTTGCGGCAAGAAGGGCATTTCGTATTTTCAGTTCCGCGGATTCAAGCCCGTTATGGCTTTCAGGGACCTGTCGGCCAACCCACGTGCTGAGCAAGCCGAAGCGCTTGCCGATTACGCCCAGGAAAGCTTTTTGGCAGGCGAGGTCGACGAGGTTATCTGCCTGTTCAACCATGTGAAGAACGCGGCGGAGCAGGTGCTCACCGAAGACCATGTGGTGCCCATCAACCTTGAGAACTTCGTACCCGACGAATACTGGCCAAGCTTGAAAAAGGCAATCACCGAAACCGACGATGACCCCAACTACTCCGAAGGCATGATCGAGTTTGAGCCCGACGAAACCGCCGTGCTCGATTCGCTTCTTCCCGAGTATCTTTCCGGTTACTTTTTCTACGCGCTCATCGATTCAGCCTCGGCCGAGCAGAGCGCCCGCTACGCAGCCATGCGCAACGCCACCGAAAACGCCGACGATATGCTCGATTCGCTCAACCAGCTGCACAACCGCATTCGTCAAGGCGCCATCACCACCGAGATCAACGAGATCGTGAGCGGATCAGACGCTGCCGATTAGCTGCTTGCCAGGCTGTTCGCTAGGCGCGAAAGTACGGCCTAGTAGGGCTCATCCAGGGAAACATGCGCCTTAGCATCGGCGTCGATGCCCATGAACTTGCCCTGGCGATAACGATCAAGCGCAACAAGGCCAATCATGGAGGCATTGTCGGTGCAGGCTTTCATGGGCGGCATCGTAAGACGAACCCCCATGTCAGCGCACATCTTGGTGTAGCCGGCACGGAGGGCCGGATTGGCCGCAACACCGCCACCCAAGCAGAATTCCTTCGCACCCGTAAGCTCAAGCGCACGCTTGGCCTTGGCAACCTGCACATCAACCACAGCAGCCTCGAAGCTCGCCGCAACGTCGGCCTTGTTGATTGCACGACCCGCCTTCTCCTCTTTTTGAAGATAGGTCATGACGGCGGTTTTCAAACCGGACAAGCTGAAGGCGAAGTCGCCCGAATGAAGCATGGCACGCGGGAAACGGATGGCGCGCGGATCGCCATCCTTCGCGAGCGCCGAGATCAAGGGGCCGCCAGGATAGCCCAAGCCCATGGCCTTGGCCACCTTGTCGAAGGCCTCGCCCACTGCATCGTCCAAGGTCTCGCCCAAGGTATGGTAGCTACCCCAATCCTTAACGTGGACGAGCATGGTATGCCCGCCGCTCACCAGCGACACCACCATAGGTGGCTTGATGTCCGGACAGGCAATCTTGTTGGCGTACAGATGCCCCTCCAGATGGTTGACGCCCACCAAGGGCACGCCAGCACCCCAAGCCAAGGCTTTAGCGTAGGCCACGCCAACAACAAGGGCACCAAGCAAACCGGGCGCATAGGTGACGCCGATGGCCGACAGGTCGCCAAAAGCCAAGGAGGGCAGCCCTAGACGCAGCGCACCCTGACACATGCACTCCTCGACGACGCCTCCGATGGCCTCGATGTGCTTGCGGCTTGCGATTTCGGGGACCACTCCCCCGAAACGAGAATGGAAGTCGATCTGGCTTGCAACCACGTCAGCGACGATGGTGCCCGCTCCGTCCACCAAGGCGACCGCCGTTTCGTCGCACGAGCTCTCGATGGCAAGGATGAGCGCATCGGGAAGCTCGCCGGACACAGTGGCCGAGAAGACGCCCGCCTCGGCCAAAGCTGCCGCAGGAGACAACACCCCTTCAGGGCCCTCGGCCTCATGACGCAGCTCATCCTGCGCCGAGGAAGCTTCGTTCACCAGCAGGCCCATACCCGCAACGTCGTGCTCGGCCACAGGCAAAGGACCGGTGAAGATGAAGGCGTCCTCACGGTCGGAGTAGTAACGGGGACGCTTGCCGATATTGGCAAGGCCCAAGGCCTCGTAGAAGTGATGAGCGCCCACGTTAGAGGCACGCACCTCCAAGGTGGCCTCCGTTGCGCCCAGATCGCGGGCGTCGCTTGCAAGGCGAGCCAAGAGCTCGCGCGCTATACCCTGTCGGCGCATGCTGGGGTCGGAGGCAATCTTCAAAATCTGAAGCTGGCCATCGATGATCCAGCCGCCGGCGTAACCCACCAAGCGCGCCGTGTCGGCGGAAACCGCACGGGCGTCGGGATCTGCCACGGCGAAACACGCCCACCAGCTCCGATCGGCACGACCGAGCTCGTCGGCAACCTGAGAAGCATTCCAGGCATCGCTGCCCATAAGCTCGGACTCCAGGCGGGCAACCTCGCTGCACCATAGCGCCTCCAGGGGCTGATAGCGAAGGAACACGCTTTCCTCGACATCGTGGGAATCGGCCGTGACGGAACCATTGAAAGAGCGCACCGCCCCGCCTTGCACGCCTGAGAAAAGATCCTTTTCGCCTGCGTCGGCGAAGCGCTGGCGCTCGTGTTCTTCAGCGTCGGACAGGCGTGTGTACACAGGCAACAAGGTCAAAGGA
>CAVAUO010000166.1:0-3024 GCA_963591685.1 Escherichia coli | reverse complement strand
CGAACAGGGCGCCGAAGCCTGCGCCCACCACGGGGCTCTGCCTTCTTAACGATTCGGCTGTCGTTATAAGGCGTGCAAATTTCGCGAGATGCCTCAAGCTTTCTCGGCATTTGACTACGAAACGACTGTTTGTTCACATGGCTTCTGATTCTACCCTAGTGAACTGCTGATCTTTCGGCTCCCGGTTTCAAATGTCACGGTAGAATGGCGAGAAAGAAAAACGGCAGCGTAGGCAACGCAAACGAAAACCATAAGGAAGGAACGTCTATGGGTGTCTTCGGTAAAGGCTTCGACCCATTGGGCGAAATCCAGAAAGCAGCCGACTCTGCCGGTAAGGCTATCGGGGATGCGGCCGGATCCGCCGGCAAGGTCATCGGCGACGCCGCCAACGCAGCCGGCTCTGCAGCCGTCGACATCGCTGGAAAGGCCGGCCAGATGGCTGGCGACGCCGCCAAGAACATTCAAGAGGGTGCGTCGACGGCATTGGAGAACGCCGGAAGCCAGATCAAACAGGTCAAGGAAGACCATGAGAGCCACACGAAGAAATTCACGACGATAGAGTCGCTGCAGCCCATCGTGAACGTGGTCAACGACGCCGCGATGGCGCTCGACGACAAGAACCGCACGATCAGGGAAAGCGCGATCCCCGAAGTCGTGGCAGGTGCCCTGGGTGCAGGCGTGGGAGGCGTGGGCTCCTTCATGGCGCTGTACGGCCTCGGCTCTGTCGGCCTTTCCGCCGCAGGCATAACGTCGGGCCTCGCGGCTGCAGGCGGCATTGTGGGCGGCGGCATGGTGGCGGGCGTGTTCGTGCTCGCGGCTCCGGTAGCCATTGCGGCTGGTACGGGCGTCGCGGTCGCATCCCACCTCAAGAGCAAGCAGCTGACCCAGGAGAAAGAGCGCCTGTACAAGGAAGCGCTCGCCAAGCACCAGGCGATCATCCAAGCACTCAAGGACGAGTCGGACGCAAGCACCGAGCGCCTCGAGTACCTGCAATCCCTCAACATCCTGCTCGAAAGGGCGGTGCGAGACCTCAAGAGCGATCTGG
The DNA here is from genome assembly GCA_963591685.1 of Escherichia coli. Lineage (GTDB taxonomy): Bacteria > Actinomycetota > Coriobacteriia > Coriobacteriales > Eggerthellaceae > Anaerotardibacter. Next base: position 1,979 of record CAVAUO010000166.1, on the reverse strand, counting down.
CGATCCAAGATGAGTAGGCACAAGTATTCAGACGACGAAAAGCAAATCAACGCCGTCCTTGCCCATCAAGCCGACCAAATCAAGTCGATCTCGTTCCCGCCGGCCGAAGAGGCAGAGGACCGCATTGCCAACAGCGAGGAGCTGCTGGCATCTCTCGGCTACGACCTCCCACAGCGAAACAAGGGCGCAAAGCCCGTCCGTACCGGCCAGCCGCTCATGGTCCCCACATGGGACCAGATGGTAGACGAGGCCCTGCAAGCGGGCAAGGGCTCCGCCGAGCTCGAGGACCTCTTCACGGAAGAAGAACTTCAGGCCAACCATGAAGCGATCCTTGCCTTGAACGAGCAGTACAACCAGATTCACCGCATGGATGCCATCGACGTGGCCGTAGCTGCGAGTGCCGGCCTTCTGGCCGCGGCCGTGGATATCCTGCTCGTCGGAATCCCGCAGAAGACCCACGGCGGCCTGAAGGCAGGTCCGCTCTCCGATTACATCCGCGACTACTTTGACAGGCGTTTCCCATCCGACGAGATGGAGAAGCTTGCGAACTCCAAGGTGAGCAAGGTTCCCTACGACGCCCAAGACAACAGAAACACCGTCACGCGGGTGGAGGGTCTATCGGCCTACTACCACAGGCTTCTGTCCCTCGGGCACGACCCGCTGCTCGGCTTCGTCATCGGCGTGTCGGACATCCTCACGGGCAGGATGACCACCATCGACAAGAACGGCAAGATCGTATCCCAGGTGATGGAGTGCTACGCGGAGCGCAAGGAGGTCGATATTTTCGCCGCCATCGCGAAGCAAATCATCCATTTCAAATCGGATATAACGACCTCCATGGGCCTGCCCGCACCGCTCATGGGGCTGTTCAACCTCATGCAGTTCGGCAGCATAGGCGAAGAGGAGCAGACGGTCGCGGAAATCGTCCAGGGCATGTACTACGAGGGCTACGACTTCATCCACTTCTGCTCGACCTCGGTTCCCGTCGCCATAGTCGAGGTCGTGGTCAGGCTTTGCTACGCCCTCCGGCGGATAAAGGATGGCGTGCCCGTCAAGGACGCCATCCCGTTCTCAACCGACCGTAGCAAGAACCCCAAGCTCGCGACGATGCTCTTCACCGCCCATTGCGCAGCCACGACCGTGAACGCCGGCAAGGTGATCTTCACCGAGAACCCGATGGCCATCAACTACCCACAGTGGGTTGCGTTCGCGAAGTACTCCTACCAGCAGCTCAAGTGGGTCACGATAACGAAACCGGCCGAGCGCGACCGGTTCGTTCGCAAAGCGATTGAAGGAGAGCTGGCAGATACCTACGATGATATCGACCAGCTTTTTGGCGAGATATGTCCAGAGGCTGTAGTGATTAGTTGACCTCCGCTTATCCCTGTTGCCACGGAAAGAAGAAGTAATGGCCGCAATCAAGATCGTGAACGAGTTCTTGTGTGGCTCTGCGTGGATTTGCGGGGGAGGAAGTTAGTTACCCTACATTTCTTTAAAATTGACGCAATGTAGGGTAACAAGGTGGAAGGCCGTTTGCCGATGGTGCAGCCTTGAAGGCTATCAGTAATAGGCAAGCAACCGCGTCCAGACGCCGGTGCTGCCCTGCACATTGGCGAAGGTGCCTATCACGTAGCAGCGATCGGCTTCGACCTGGTCGAGGTTGCACAGGTTCTCTACCACCTCGACGCTGCTGTCAAGAAGTATCTTGTGGCAGGTTGGCTCGGAGGTATCGGGCGAAATAGCCTCGCAGCCCACGAAGCGCGCGCCTTTCTGTACCAGGTATTCTGCGGTTTCGGCGGCAAGGTGAGGGTAGTTGCTGATGTAGCCTTGTGGGTCGCTTTCCCAGAGCTTGTCTTGATTGGTATCGAACATCACGGCATCGCCTTGTTGGATCTCGCCGTGTTCCGCCTCCCAGTTCTTCACATCTTGCGCGGTTATCTCGTAATCGCCGCTAACGTCCAGGCGGATGATGCAGGCTT
>CAVAUO010000165.1:0-3034 GCA_963591685.1 Escherichia coli | reverse complement strand
GTCAACGGGTTTGCGTTTGTAATTGCCCGCGTACTCAACCACCGGACGCTGGAAATAATCCTTGAAAGGCTTGATTTGCGGGGTCTGCACGCCCAAAGGCGACACGACAAGGAAGAAGAAGGCCAAACCCACAAGCACGCAAAGGGCCGACAAGCCACAGGAATAGGCTGCAGCCTGAGCAAAGCTTGTCCCCTTCACGCGCTGAGCAGCGTACACGCTTGCACGATAAGCCTGGTAAACGAAGAGCGCCATCACCGAGGCTATTGCCACAAGCGAAATCACCGCTCCCCCGTTGCTCATCCAGTCGCGGTAGAGGAATTGCACGAACTCGCAGCTCACGATGCTCGCCAAAAGAAGCACGAACACGCCCGCCCGACGGCGCGAAAGCAAATAGGCAAGCAGGGGAACCACAACGGCCACTACGGCGAAACTGAAGGTGCTTTCGGCTACGTCGTTCACCGTGCCGCCATCGAAAATAGCGGCAGTGGATAGCGAACTTAGGCCAGCAACGACGGCAACAACGTACACGATCGAACCAATACCGGCGGGCACCAGGGCGCGCTTCGACCAAGACCCCGCAAACAACATAAGAAGCAAGGGTGCGGCAATTCCTGCACAGATGGCGGGGTTGCCGCGCAGGTCAGGAGCGCTCTCGAAGCCGAAGGATATGGTCATCGTCAAAGACGTTGCAGCCACCAGCACCAACAGGTAATCGAAGACGGAGGCCCTCAAGAAAAGCTTCGCGTTCACCTGAGCACCACCGCCAAATCCTCGGACCGGGCGATGACCACATAAGGGATATTGGCCGCATCAAGGACCGCCAAGGGCTTGCAATAGGCGTCCAAGGCACGACCGTCGAGCTCGGGCGGCACCACCGCCACCATCAAGGGCGCACGACGTTGCGCCTTCGCATCGACGAGCGCGCTAATAAGCACCGGATCCATGCCCGCACTGCACACCACAAGGGTGCTTTGGCCATGCCTGTTGGCAATCTGAGCTTGGACGATATCTACCGCGGCCACCGAAGCCTCATCGGCGTTGGACATTGCCGGCATGTCGGATACAAGCCTGGGCAAAGCGTCGGCCCCCCAGTCGAAAACCGTGCGCTCCTCGCCAAAGCGATCCCGAAAATGAAGCTCGGTATCGATACCCTGTGCACGCGTGAAGGTGGCAATGGACAATCCAGACTCCACAACGGCATCGAACATGCCCATAAGGGTGCTTGCATTATCGCCCTGGCCATGAAAATCCAGGATGACGGCAACGCCGGGCTCGCGATACACCTCGTAAAGACGCGTCAGATAGCCCGCTGAATGCGCCGAGAGCTTCCAATGGATAGTCTTCAAAGGGTCGCCCGGCTCGTACTCGCGAACCTGGGAGTAATCCAAGGAATCCGCCAGAACGGACTTCGCCGTCTTCGAGGTCTCGGCCGTCGCCGCATCGTCGAAATTCACGCGCTCAAGATTTTGAATCCGCGGGGTAACCTCGACGCGCTGCTTGGCACGCGGTGCAAGCTCGCGCTCGAACAGACCGAGGAAATCGCTCACGACGACGCGCTTCACGCCTGCCTCGTAGGTGCCGATATGATCGAACTGCGCGTCCAAAGCCAGTTCATAGCTCTCGAACGGGCCTAACGCCAGCGTGGTCGTGGCCGCATGCGCAACGTTGCCGAACAAGTCGGAGATAAAAAACTCCACCTCAATTTTGAAGAAGAGCAAGGGGCCTTTGTTCTTGAACTTCACCTTAAAGGGAACGCAGGCGCCGCGTTTGCAATCCGCGCGGTTTATCTCCTCGGAATAGCTTAGGTTCGCCTCGAGCACGCGCACGTAGGCATAGGCCAGCGCAAGAGCGCAAAGCGCCGCAACGAAGGGCGCCCAACCGATGACCGTTGCATGATAGTCGCTGTCGCCGACGACAAAAGCCAAAGCCAAAAGCAAGAGCAAGGTGACGACGGTCGCCACAGCTTTGAGCGCAACACGCCTGCGCTGCGACTTCGCCTCACGGCCAAGCGCGCGCTTGCGCACGCGCATCTTGCGGCGCTGCGCACGTTTTTCCCGTATGTCCCAACCAAGTGCCAAGATGTATCCTACCTACGGTTGATCACACGGGAGAAAATACCGTCTTTGTCCTGCGTGCGTGCGGTATCCGCGCTGGCGGTAGGAACGCCCGCATCACCAGCCGCGTCTGTGGCGCCCAAGGAAAAATCCTCACTAGTAGTGGAAACCGAATGCTTGGCGCCGCTGAAAAGCCCAGCGTCCTTGCCCTCGTCGACGACCGCAGCGGACAGATCGGCTTCAGCCACCAGGGGAACCGCCACCGAATCAAGGATAGCGTTGATGATGGCCTCGGGCGCGCGTCCGTTGGCGCGTGCTTCGTGCGTCAGGATAATGCGGTGCGAAAGCGCGAAGGGCGCAAGGTATTTGATGTCGTCGGGCATAACGTAGGTACGCCCGCGCATAAGGGCGTTGGCGCGCGCCAGGTCGATAAGCGCAAGGGAGCCACGGGGCGAAGATCCGCAGGCGCATTCCTTGGCGGTACGTGTGGCCGAAACCACCTGCACCGCATAACGCGCAACCGAGCGCGAAACCTCCACCTCGGAGGCCAGCTTGCGAAGCGTCAGCACGTCGGCGGAGCTGGCAACGGAGCCGATGGCCGCCTTGGCGGCACGCGTGTTCAGCACGACGTCGATCTCCTCCTCCATGCCGGGGTAGCCCATGGAAAGCTTCATGATGAAGCGGTCAAGCTGAGCCTCGGGCAAGGGATAGGTGCCGTACTGCTCGATGGGGTTCTGCGTTGCCAAAACCATGAAAGGCTCTTCAAGCTTATAGGTATGCGAGTCAACGGTGACCTGGCGCTCCTCCATGGCCTCGAGCAGGGAGGACTGGGTCTTGGCGCTAGCGCGGTTGATCTCGTCGACAAGCACGAGGTTGCTCATCACGCCGCCGGGCCTGAACTCGAAGTCGTTGGTCTTCTGGTTGTAGATGGAAAAGCCCACAACGTCGGAGGGCATGATGTCAGGCGTGAACTGCATGCG
>CAVAUO010000164.1:0-3041 GCA_963591685.1 Escherichia coli | reverse complement strand
CTTGATAAGGAAACGGTTGATTTCCAGCCGAACTACGATGAGAGTCTCGAAGAGCCGAAGGTGCTGCCGGCTCGTTTCCCGAATCTGCTGGTAAACGGCTCGAACGGCATCGCCGTCGGCATGGCGACGAACATTCCGCCGCATAATCTCGGTGAGACCATCGATGCAACTTGTTTGATGCTTGATAACCCCGATATCACCACCGATGAGCTTATGGAGGCTTTGCCGGGTCCCGATTTTCCGACCGGTGGCATCATTATGGGCAAGAAGGGGATCGTCGACGCGTATGAAACGGGTCGAGGAAGTTTGAAGATCCGTGCGAAGACGAAGATCGAAGAAGGGAAGAACGGTAAAAATTCGATTGTCGTTACCGAGATTCCCTATCAGGTGAATCGTCAGCGTCTGCTTGAGAAATTGGGTGAGCTGGTTCGCGAAAAGAAGCTCCCTGAAATCTCGAATATCCATGACGGCGCCGATCGCCACGGTATCGATATCATCATCGAGCTAAAGAAGGATGCCATTCCCCAGGTTGTCTTGAACAAGCTGTTCAAGCATACGCAGCTTGAGGTTGGGTTCGGCGTTATCATGCTCGCGCTCGTCGATGGCGTTCCGCGCGTTCTGTCGCTCAAGGAGATGCTCCACTACTACATCGCTCATCAGGAAGACGTTATCGTCCGTCGTACGCGCTATGAATTGACGAAAGCGGAGGAACGCGAGCATATCCTCGAAGGTTACGTGGTCGCCCTCGACAATATCGATGAGGTCATCCATATCATTCGTTCTTCTCAGACGGATAAGGAAGCCGCTTCTCGTTTGACCGAGCGGTTCGGCCTGACCGATAAGCAGACCGCTGCAATCCTGGAGATGCGTCTTCGTCGTCTTACCGGTTTGGAGCGCGAGAAGATCGAGGCAGAACTTGCGGAACTTCGCGAGAAGATCGCTTACTACAAGCGTGTCCTGTCCGATCCGCAATTGGTGCATGAGATCATCAAGGATGAGCTGGCGGAGATCAAGAAGAAGTTTGGGACCCCGCGCAAGACCCAGCTTTCCGCGGATGCCAAGGAAATCGACATCGAGGATCTTATCGCTGAAGAGCAGATGGTGGTTACCGTCACCAAGACCGGTTATGTGAAGCGCTTGCCCGTTGCCACATATCGTCAGCAGAAACGCGGCGGCAAGGGTATGCAGGGCGTTAATCTGAAGGATAACGATTATGTCGAGCACCTGTTTGTGGCATCGACGCATTCCTACATGCTGTTCTTCTCGACGAAGGGCAAGGTCTATCGTCTGAAGGTTTACGAGTTGCCCGAGGCTTCCCGTCAGGCTCGTGGCACGGCTATCGTGAATCTGCTTCCCCTCGAGCAGGGAGAGACGATCAGCGCCGTCATCGCGACGAAGGATTTCCCCGAGGATGAGTACCTGATGTTCGCAACCGAGCACGGCATGGTAAAGAAAACCTCGATGGAGCTGTACGACCGCACGCGACGAGATGGTCTTATCGCCATCAACCTTAAAGATGGGGACAGCTTAATCAGCGTCCGTCGTGTGGCGAAAGGTGAAAACGTCATCATGGTCTCAAGTGCCGGCAAGGCGATACTTTGGCCTGAGGATGAGGTGCGCGCCACCGGTCGAGGAACCATGGGTGTGAAGGGCATGAACATCCCAGCTGCCGCAAAGCTTCTTGGGATGGAAATCGCGCGTCCTGAGACCGACCTGTTCGTTATAACCGAAAAGGGTTATGGCAAGCGTACCAAGGTCGAGGAGTATCCTTCGCATCATCGCGGCGGGCAGGGCGTGTTCACGATCACGATGACTGAGAAGAAAGGCCTTTTGGCTGCAATGAAGGTTGTCGCTTCGGATGATGAGATCATGATCATGTCCGAAGAGGGTGTTGTCGTGAGGACCCCCGTCGATGGCATTTCCGAGCTTGGTCGATCGACTCAGGGTGTACGTGTCATGAATGTCGCCGAGGATGATCGTGTTACCGCTGTTGCCATATCGGGTAACGGTGAGGATGCCGACGAGGTTCCAGAAGATGCGGATGTGGACGAAAACGCAAGCAAGGGATCAAACGATGCCGAAACGAGCGATTCCGATAAATAGTCTTGCCTAGCTTAGATGTCTCCTAAACAGTTGAGGAGCCGATGTTTCACGTGAAACATCGGCTCCTCTTCGTATGCGACCGACGAGAGTGTTGCTGTAGATGACGCTATCCTAAGAGCGGACCAGTCGAACGTTTGCAAACGTTAGCTCATCGAGAAGTCTTCCGGGTTGATGCTTTCGATAAAGGCATGAAACTCGGAAATTTCTTGCTGTATAGAGGATGGATCCATTGTGTCCTTCTTAATGTATGGGAACGAGAGTTTATCGAGGACGTCGTCTTCAATGAATAGCGGTGCATGTTGCCTGAGGGCAAGAGAGATGGCGTCACTCGGGCGAGCATCGAGATCAATCAGGCGACCATGCTGTCTCAAGGAGAGCCGAGCGAAGAACATGGCTCCTTTGGCGTCGTTGATGACGACGTGGTCAACTTGCGCATCAAGGTTCGTGAGGGCGTCAAGCATGAGGTCATGGGTCATCGGACGGTTGAATTTCGTCTTATTGAGAGCGACGCTGATTTGAGTTGCCTCGTTGGCGCCCATCCATATAGGGACTACCCTGAGCTTTCCTTCGGGAGTCGAATCCTCGATAGGCTGTAAAACCAGGATGGAAGGTCCGGGCGCGGAAGAGATAATGAGAGTGCTGACGGTGATAGGAACCAACGATATCCTCCTTTCGCATTCTCTCTTTGGGTAGCAATGCAAAGGAGCCTGATAACGGTCATAAGCTTTGCATCCATAGTTGATTATAGGCGAGAAGACGATTCCTGAATGGATTCTTCTGGCTAAAAGTGCAGGTGAGGAGCTTAATTTCAAATTTTAAAAAAATTTGAAATTTCTTGTTGACCAAGATCGGAACGTCTGGTTATAATAATCAAGCACTTTTTCAAGGGCCCGTAGCTCAGTTGGTTAGAGCGCACGCCTGATAAGCGTGAGGTCGCT
>CAVAUO010000163.1:0-3045 GCA_963591685.1 Escherichia coli | reverse complement strand
CCGTATTTGACATTCCCGACATCGCTCGGTTGGTGCTTTATCTGGTGCCTTATCTGGTTCTGGGTGGCCCTGTTCTTCTTCATGCGCTTTCAAACATTAAATCTGGTCATGTTTTCGATGAGAATTTCTTGATGGGCATTGCGACCATCGGAGCGTTGATTTTAGGAGAGTATCCGGAAGCCGTAGCTGTTATGTGCTTCTTCCAGATCGGTGAGCTTTTCGAGGATTACGCGGTAGATAAAAGCCGCAACTCGATTGCCGAGATGATGGACATTTGTCCCGAAACGGCTAACGTCGAGCTGGATGGAGCGCTCGTGAAGCTCGACCCTAGCGAGGTGCCCGTTGGCGGTGTCGTCGTCGTCAAACCTGGAGAGCGTGTTCCGATCGACGGCGTCGTGCTTGAGGGCGAAAGCGAACTAGATATGAGTGCTCTCACCGGAGAAAGCCTGCCTTGCGAGGTAAAGCCAGGCAGCGAGCTTGCAAGTGGGTCCATAAACTTGAGCCGCAGCATCAAACTTCGCACCACCAAGCCCTTCTCGGATTCGACGGTTAGCAAGATTCTGGAGCTGGTCGAAAATGCCGCCGAGGAAAAAGCTCCTACCGAGAATTTCATCACGCGCTTTGCTCGTTATTACACGCCCGTTGTTTGCGCCCTGGCCGCCCTGGTGGCCATAGTTCCCCCTTTGGCATTTGCGCAGGATTGGGGCGAGTGGATTCAACGTGGCTTGGTGTTCTTGGTCGTGAGCTGCCCGTGCGCGCTGGTTATCAGCGTTCCCTTGAGCTTCTTCGGCGGCATTGGTGGCGCATCTCGCAAGGGCATTATGATAAAGGGCTCCAACTACCTTGAGCTTATGAGCAAGGTGGATACCATGCTCTTCGATAAGACGGGTACTCTTACGCAAGGCGTTTTCAAGGTAAGCGCGCTAGAAGCATATGGCTGTTCGGAGGAAGAACTGCTTGAGGTTGCTGCCTATGCCGAGGCTCACTCCAATCATCCCATTGCGCTAAGCGTGAGTGAGGCGCACCTTGAGCGCGGGGGAGCGCAGGGAGAAAAGCTTGATCTTGCACGCTTGAGCGATATTCAGGAAATCGCCGGCCACGGTATCAAGTGCAAGCTTGATGGCAAGGAAGTGCTTGCGGGCAATCTTCGACTGATGGCTTTGGAGGGCATTGACTGCAAGGAGTCTTCGTTTAAGGGCACTGTGCTTTATCTTGCTATGGCAGGTTCGTATTTGGGTTGCATCGAGATTAAGGACGGTCTGAAGCCAGACAGTGCTGCTACTTTGTGCCAGCTTAAGGACTTAGGCGTGTCCCAGCGTGTCATGCTTACCGGTGATCGCGAGGAGGTAGCTTCATCCGTTGCCGCGCAGATCGATTTAAGCGACTACCACGCAGGCTTGCTTCCTCAGGACAAGATCGCCTATCTGAAATCTTATTTAGGCAATCCCGCGTGCAAGAAGGTTGCTTTCGTCGGCGATGGCATAAACGATGCGCCTGCCCTTATGGCAGCTGACGTTGGCATCGCCATGGGTGCCATGGGCTCTGATGCCGCTATCGAGGCTGCTGACCTTGTGCTTATGGACGACAAACCGTCGCGCCTGGTCGACGCCATTAAGATTTCCCGAAAAACCATGGGCATCGTTTGGCAGAACATCGTGTTCGCGCTAGCCGTGAAAATCGTCATCATGATTCTTGCAATACCGGGAATCGCTACTATGTGGCTTGCGATTTTCGGTGATGTCGGGGTGAGCGTTATCGCCATCCTCAATGCCATGCGTACCCTTCGCGTGAGCAAGGATTAGCCATATAGGCTTAGCCGATCCCCCATTTTGTCCCGGTGCCGATTTTCGCTTGAGTTGGCACCGGGACATTTGATTCAATCTGTCAAACTTATAACATTTAAGAAATACTTCATACATCTAAAGGAAAACTTTTTAAGTCTTTCTTTAGATAGATTAGGCAAACCCTGTAATCTGACGTTTATTGAAAATTTAGCCGATTTTTAGGCATTTTCATGCATTTGTATTGGTCATAGTTACTTTCGGCGCTTAAAGCTTGGCTTTGGCTTCGGGCGTTCATCGACGAGAGGTAACTATGGACATTATAGAAATCATCAACCAAATCGACTCCTTTGTTTGGGGTCCTGCGATGATCTGCTTGTTGCTCGGATCTCATATCTTTTTGACCATCCGCACCGGATTCATCCAGCGTAAGCTTCCCTTGGCCATCAAGATTTCCTTGAGCAACGGCTCGGGTGAAGGCGACATCTCGGGCTTCGGAGCCCTTGCCACCGCGCTAGCTGCTACCATCGGCACCGGCTCTATCGTGGGTGTTGCGACGGCGCTCTTGATGGGCGGCCCTGGCGCAATCCTTTGGATGTGGCTTACGGGCATTTTCGGCATGGCCACCAAGTATTCCGAGGTCTACGTTTCGCTGAAGTATCGCGTTAAAGATGAAAACGGTCAGATGGTAGGTGGCGCAATGTACGCCTGGCGTCGCGCCTTCATCCGTGAGGACGGTACCACTCCGTGGTGGGCTAAACTTGGCGCTGCAGCCTTTGCCCTCTTCACTGCGCTCGCTGCTCTTGGCATCGGTTGTGCGGTTCAGGCAAGCTCTATGACGGGCATCATCACTTCTGCTGGCGTTGATGTCGATCCTTGGATTATCGGAATTGTTATCGTTGCTCTTTCCGCGATCCCCATTTTCGGTGGCGTTTCTTCCATCTCCAATCTATGCGAGAAGATTGTTCCCTTCATGGCTATCGCCTATGCGGGTGGCTGCATTGCCATTTTGGTTATGAACGCGGCCTACATTCCGGAGTCTTTCGCTTTGATCTTCGAATGCGCCTTCACCTCAAAGGCTGCTTTTGGTGGTGCGTTGGGCTCAGGTATCTTGGTTGCCCTTCAGTTCGGTTGCGCGCGCGGTTTGTTCTCCAACGAGTCCGGTCTTGGTTCCGCGCCGATTGTCGCCGCCGCTGCTCGTTCCGCCAATCCTTCCGAGCAGGCCCTTATCGCTATGACGGGCACCTTCTGGTCGACTGTAGTC
>CAVAUO010000162.1:0-3077 GCA_963591685.1 Escherichia coli | reverse complement strand
CGCTACCGCATTTACCGCAACGGCGTCATGACCGAGGAAGTAACCGACATTTCCGACTACTGGCGCGACGATCTGGTTTCCTTCGTCATCGGCTGCAGCTTCAGCTTCGAGTCCGACCTGATCGAGGCCGGCATCGAGATGCGCCACAACACCATGGGTCGCAACGTGCCTATGTACCTGACCAACATCGCCTGTAAGCCTGCGGGCATGATGAGCGGCAACATGGTCGTCTCCATGCGCCCTCTGCCTCCCGAGCAGATCGTTCCCGCGGTGCAGCTTTCGGGCGCTATTCCTTCGGTGCATGGTGCGCCGGTGCACATCGGCGACCCTTCGCTGATCGGCATCGACGACATCATGAAACCCGACTTCGGCGACCCGGTGGACATCTATCCCGGTGAGACGCCGGTATTCTGGGCTTGCGGCGTTACTCCGCAGTCCATCGTGATGAACGTCAAGCCCGAGTTCGCGATCACTCACGCACCGGGCCACATGCTCATCACCGATACTAAAAACGTGAACCTGCGCGGCTAGGAGCATCGTATGGCAAAGATCGATCTTAACTGTGACTTGGGCGAAAGCTTCGGTCGCTACACCTTGGGCTTGGACGACCAGGTAATCCCTCTAATCACCAGCGCAAACGTTGCCTGCGGCATGCACGCGGGCGACCCCGTGGTCATGGCTCGCACGGTGTCTTTGGCAGCAGCTTCGGACGTGGCAATCGGTGCGCACCCTGGCTATCCCGACCTGCAGGGTTTCGGGCGCCGCAACATGGCGCTTTCCCCTGACGAGGTCTACGCGTTCGTGCTCTACCAGGTGGCCGCGTTGGCGGGCTTTTGCAGGGCACAAGGCGTGGCGCTTCATCACGTGAAGCCCCATGGGCAGCTCTACAACAGCGCTGCTAAGGACGAGGAACTTGCCGCGGCCATCGCGCGCGCCGTTTACGATGTCGACCCCAACTTGGTTCTTGTGGGCTTGGCGGGAAGCAAGCTTATCGACGCCGGCAGGGCTCAGGGTCTGCGTTGCGCAGGTGAGTTTTTCGCTGATCGCAACTACACGTGCGAGGGCGCCCTTGTTCCTCGCAGCCAGGAAAATGCGGTGATCACCGACGAGGATCAGGCGGTAAGCCGCACGGTTGCCGCGGTGAAGTCGGGCAAGGTCGTGGCGGTTGACGGCACCGAGGTCGCGGTCGACTTCGACACCATCTGCGTGCACGGCGACGGCCCCAAGGCTTTGGCTTTCGTTGAGAAGATTCGTGCGGCGCTGGCCGACGCCGGAGTTGAAATCAAGGCGCTTTAAGGAAGGCGTCCTTTGTCTCGTTCGTTTGAGACCCAGCTTGACGGGATTCCGGTGCGGGTTGTTCATCGCCCCGGAATGAAGACGATTCGCATCAAGGTGGACGATGCCGGTGTTTGCGTGGTTTCAGCGGCGCCGTATATCTCCGCGGAGGAAATGCTTTCCTACGTGCGCGAAAAGCACGATTGGATTGCTCGCCATCGCGCGGAGCGTATAGGCTCGCCTTCGTATCTTGCCGCCCATGCGAGCAAGAAGGAAATCGAGTCCTGGCGCTCCGTTGTTAAGGCCTGCGTGCCGCCTTTGGTCGAGGAATGGGAGCGGATCCTTGGGGTGAAGGTCGGCATGCTTGCGTATCGCAACATGACAAGCAAGTGGGGGAGCTGTCAGCCTTCCACGGGGCGCGTGTGCATCAACATACGCTTGGCCCTTTACCCGCCGGAATGTCTTGAGTATGTGGTGGTGCATGAGTTGTGTCACCTTCTTCAAGCCAATCACGGGCCGAAGTTCTGGGGGCTCATGGACAAAGTGATGCCCGATTGGCGGGAGCGCCAGGCCAAACTGCGCGGTTAGGCTCTTCATCGGCTGCGCTGCTGGCGGAGTGGCCGCGCTGAAGACGGATGAAGACGACTGAAATGCATGCAGGTTTACAACCGGGCTTGAGCCTGCGCTGTGTTAACGAGCGCAGCCGCGGCAAAGCCAGGCGTGACCCTCTTGGCTTTCGTTCTTGCGGACGTTTTGCGCGGACGCTTGCTTTACATGGATAATGGTTCGCGTTGACCGACCAAAGGATTGCCATGCAATCGTTCCTTGATTCACATATTCACCTGGACTTTATGGAGGGCGCTCACGAAATCGCCCTGCGCGCGGCCGAGCTTGAGCGCAAGCTGCTTGCGAACTCCATCAGCCCCTATGGCTTCATGAAGTTGAGGATGCGTTTCCCCGGCAACCCTTGGATAAAGCCTGCCCTGGGTTTTCATCCCTGGTGGGTAGCCGCTGGCGTGCTGCAGCCGGCTGACCTGCTTTTGTTCGAGCGGCTCGCCCCCGAGGCCCCGTTCATCGGCGAGGTCGGGCTGGACTTCATGGGTCCGCGCAAGGAAAGTGCTCAAGATCAGTTGGATGCTTTCGATCGCATTATCGAGGCCTGCGTGCAGCCTCTGGCGTGCCCGTCTGCGACCGAGCGCCATCAGCGTGTTATCAGCATCCATGCTGTGAAGTCGGCGGCCGTGGTGCTCGATGTTCTTGAGCGATGGGACGCCGCCAGCCGCAACGCTTGCATTTTTCATTGGTTCACCGGATCAAGCGACGAGCTTCAGCGTGCAATCTCGCTCGGTTGCTTTTTCAGCGTGGGCGAGCGCATGCTTCGTTCGAAGAAGGGGCGTGCCTATGTCAACGCGATACCCCCGGAGCGCATTCTTCTCGAGACCGATGCGCCGGGAAGCATCGATGCGGCGCCGTGGGATTCTGCTCTCTTTGCCGGCGAGGCGCCTGTGCCCGATGCGCGTATTGCCTCGATGAGCTGCGACGATTGGGAAGCGAGCCTTCTGCGTGCGGCGAATTTGTACGAAGCGGCAACGGGCCATGCCCTACCTTGCGCCCTGCAATGGACGGAGCGCTGATGACCCGCAAGAACCTAAACGAAGAAAACCTCGAGCTTTCGCCGTCGTCCCGCGAGAGCCAAGCTTTGAAATGCGGCGGCTCGGCTGCGTCGAAAGACACCGGCTTTGAGATGGTGCGCAAGGAAGAGGCGAACGCTCAGGCTGCAGCTGCGCTGCAGCGGGATCTTG
>CAVAUO010000161.1:0-3084 GCA_963591685.1 Escherichia coli | reverse complement strand
GAGCTTGGTGGCGGTTCCATTCGTATCCACAACGCCGAGGAGCAGAAGCGCGTTCTTCGTCAGTGCGGCGTTTCCGAGGAAGACCTTGAGCTCAAGTTCGGTCATCTTCTGCATGCCCTCGAGCTTGGCGCTCCTCCCCATGGTGGCATCGCGCTTGGTCTTGACCGCTTGATCATGCTTCTTGCGGGTAAACAGTCTATCCGCGACGTAATTGCCTTCCCTAAAACCTCTTCTGCGAGCGACCCGATGACGGGCAGCCCCAATGCGGTTACGGGCAAGCAACTTAAGGAAGTCAACCTGCGACTTTTGTAAAGGATTTTAGTATGGGTTCGCGCAAGTACTTTTTCTTCGACTACGATGGAACCCTTGCTGTTCCCCATACACGTGTTATTCCTGAATCAACGCTTCGCACTCTGGACGCGCTCCAGAGTGCGGGGCATTTTATTTCTCTGGCAACCGGCCGTCTGCAATGCAATGCGCTTGATTACATATCAAGTGTGGGCTTGCGCAATATCGTGGCCGATGGGGGATACTCGGTTACCCTCGATGGTGATTTGAAGTGGATGCGCCCGCTCGATTTGGAGCCGGTAAAGGAATGTTTGCGCAAATGCGATAGGGCTGGTATCCCCTGGTCGGTCACTATTGCAAACGAGCTCAAGCGTTATTCGAACAACCCTGAGTTCGCCAAAATAGCTGGAGACTATTATGTTCCTACCATCTACGACCCAAGCTTGAACATCGCTGGGCTCACTGAAGTTTTCAAGGCTTATATCCCCTGCGAAGTCGATCGCGCTCAGGAACTGGCCGATGCCGGTTTGCTCGACGGAGTTCCTTGGGTCACCTACACATCAAGCACTATTTTCGTTGAGCCCATGAGCAAAGACGAAGGCATTCGATGGGTTATGGATCACTTCGATGCTTCGCTTGAGGACGTTGTCGTTTTCGGCGATGGAAAGAACGATCTTTCGATGTTTCGCCCAGAATGGACGAGCATCGCTATGGGCAACGCCCGCGCGGAACTGAAAGAGAAAGCCGACTACGTTACTGCCGATTGCGATGCAGATGGAATCTATCTGGCATGCAAACGCTTCGGCTGGATTTAAGGTCCTCTGCTTTTTAGTTTTCGTCTTCTTTTGCGGAAACGAAAACGCAGCCGAATGCCTCGGGGCCGATATGGCTTCCGATCACGCAACCGATTTGCAAGGTTTTATCCACCGATACGCCTTGTTCGCTGATTTTCTTCACAAATTTGTCAGTGTTTTTACGTCCGTACGACCAGATGGCGTAAAAGGGGAAATCGGGATCGACCCCGAGCTTGCCAACATGCTTGACAACGGAGCTGATAGCCCTGTTCATTCCCATGCCCATGCTAAGAAGGGTCACGCCCTCGCCCTGCAAGCAAATGATGGGCTTTAGATTTGCGGCGCTAACCACGCTTGCGGCGGCCTTGGGAAGGCGGCCTCCTTGCGCAAGGTAGTCAAGGGTGTTAAGCCCGGCAACGCATCGGACGCGTGTTTTCACCTCGTTGAGTGCATCCACTATTTCCTGGGCCGATTTGCCATGGTCGCGAAGATCGGCCGCATAATCTGCGAGGATCATGTTGGAGGCGGTGGCGTTGGTTGAGTCGACGATGTAAATGCCCTCTGCACCGCTTAGATTGATTCCGAGTTCGGCACTCTGGATGGTGCCACTTAGGTGCGAGTCCAAAGCTATATAGATGACTTCATCGCCAGCCTCATAAGCTTCCTTGAAGTAGTCGCTGAAGGCAACGGGGGAGAGTTGGGATGTTTTAGGGAAGCCCTGTCCCGATTCGATAAGCTCGTAGAATTCGTCGGGGCTTATGGTCTCGCCATCTCGATACTCCTTGCCACCAAGAAGAATGATCAGCGGAAGAACATCGATTCCTCTTTTCGCGGCTTCGTCTGAGCGATATTCGGATGCGGAATCGACAAGAATACGTATCATGGTGGGCCTCGTTCGAGCTTTCGTGGGAGTAGTGTCGATCGCTTGTTTGGGTGATCGATTCGCGGCACAACGTTATCAGACTTGTCTATATTTGCTTGGTTTGTCTTCAAGTTCTGCTCGAATATCCATATCTGAGCGCTGTTTCGCAATAGGAAAAGATGATCTGGTTTTCGTATTGACCATGTAAGAAGCTTCGTTTTATCATATGAACAATCAAACATATGTTAAGAAAGGATCAAGTTATGCCTGATCAAATTCACGGGAACGATTGCGATCACAGCCATGCTCATGCTTGTGATCTTGGAATGGACAGTGATTTGTTTTCCAACGAAGGTATGCCCGAAGACGAGATGCTCTATGACTTAGCCGATCTGTTCAAGGTCTTTAGCGACACAACGCGCATCAAAATACTCTTCGCGCTCATGGAGAAGGATTTGAATGTGGGCGAGATAGCCGATGCGATAGGAGCGAGCCAAAGCGCCGTTTCGCATCAGCTTCGTACGCTTAAGCAGGCTCGTTTGGTTAAATTCACGCGCAGCGGCAAAACGGTCACTTATTCGCTTTCCGACGATCACGTTTATGTCATGCTTGCTCAAGGCTTGACCCATATTTGCGAATAAACCCCAGGTCGGAAACCATCCAACTTCTATGTGATTTGAGGTTTTGCATTATGCAGAAACGTTATAAATTGGAAAACCTTGGCTGCCCTAACTGCGCAGCCAAAATGGAGGCTGGAATTAACGAGCTTGAGGATGTGGAGAGCGCAAAAGTCGTTTTCATGTCTCAGGATTTGATCCTCGAGATCGAGGAATCGAAGCTTGATTCGGTACTTGAGCAGGCTCAGAAGATCGTATGGTCCTATGAAGACGACTGCAACATTATCGAAGCATCCCAGGCGTCTGCCTCTGCGGCAATTCGTGCTAAGCATGCGGCTCAAGCAGGCGGCCACAGCCATGAACGCGCCTCATTGAAGGCCAGGGAATTTCTTATAGGTAACAAGGAATTCTACCGCGTGCTCATAGGCACGCTTTTGTTCTTTGCCTTGTTACTTGTCGATCATCTTTCCGTATTTGACATTCCCGACATCGCTCGGTTGGTGCTTTATCTGGTGCCTTATCT
>CAVAUO010000160.1:0-3120 GCA_963591685.1 Escherichia coli | reverse complement strand
CCCATATATTCGCCTACCGTGTTCTCGCGTTTGACATCCGATATTTGATAAGTTCCCATCTTGTAGTCGGCGAAAGTGCTAAAGATGCCCACTACCGACATGGCCAGCGACAATACCCCTGCATCATCGAAGACTCCGGAGGCCAAACGCACCACTATTATGGTGATAAGCCATTGGCACGCTAAGTAAGTCATCGACCCAGCTGAATTCCACAGCATATTCGCCTTCACAGAAAGTCGCTCGGGCAAAGTATCAGTTTTTCCAGAAGCCTTTTCTTCGGGTATTTGGCAGTCCCGATTGGAATCCTGTCTCATAAACAATAAGCCTCCGTCGCATAAATCGAGCGATTGCTTTTTGCGGGGGGTCCGCCAATCCCCATATTCCGCAGTGAGGTAATCATCGTAACCCCTTGGAACCCAATAATGACGGTCCTCAAACTCCATGCGAACAAGCTCAAACAATTTTTACTATGCGACACGGCCTCACGCCCAAGGATGTCAATTACGTAATCAGCGGCTTGAGACTCATTCCTCTCAAGCGCAACCTCATCAAGACAGCGAGACAGTCCATAAGGATCCCTATGGGACGCAAAAGGGCATACTATGCGCTTGGCCATTTTAACCAAAGCACTTGACCGAACGAAGGATCAGCAGCCGCAAAGTTGCGTATTAAACCTATCCTATCGCGTTTTTACAATGATCGCTTATCCGAATTGAGGCTCCCGAGAGGGAAGGTATCGACCCATACCCCAGTCGCTTTTTACCCTCGAAGTTCTCATGCATGACCGTTGTCGTATCAACCTCCTTGGCGAACTGGTAAATCGATGAATCATCGCGATAACTGACTGGTCGGAACCGACCGGAACCAACCCACTGTTTGAAGCACGCCGTAAACTTCTCGCAACCTGAACGCACCATAAGAATGTCGATGTCTCATCCCGCAGGATAAAGCCACCACGACACACCACCCAAGCAAACTACCATATCCGAGAAAAATACTGGAGACCATGCTCTACGCCTACGCGATCGATTACGTCCATGACATTCAGTTCGATAGGTTTAATATCATCGATACCCAATCTGCTCATTGGCTGCATTCCCCTCGCCTCCGCGCGGTGGAGATCGATCATGCAAAAGATGGCAGCCCGCAGAAACGTGATCTTGCCCTACTCGTCCCTTCAGTTCAAGGTCAAAGTCGGTTTTTAGTAGTCATAATACCTACCGCCTTTGAATCATAGAAATAACGCGGAAAACCAGCATAGATGCCCGACCCAACAGCTCATCACTCATAAACACCCACAAACTAGTCTTTCCAGATATTATTATCATCAAACCTAAAGTTGATAATTCAACTTTAGGAAACGGCAAGAACCTTAGTGCACTTAAAGCGTTATCAACTCCCCTAAGCCCCAATCCTCTCCAGCTCCTCCGCCTTTTTGACAGCCAACAAATGAGCAAACGCTATGGCGCAAATGCCCGCGGTGAGCTTGCCAATCAGCACAGGGACAATAAGAGAAGGCTGGAAATTTGCCGTAAACGAAAGATGGTCGCCAAATAAGAACGCGCAGCACACCGCGAATGCAAGGCAAATAACCTTGTCACGAGCCTTTAAATCTTTCACCATTGCTAGCAGTGCAAGCACATTAGCAGAGGCCGCAAGAAGGCCAGCAGTTGCATCAGAGGAAAGACCGAACGTCTTGCCGAGCTTAGCCAGTGGCAAAGCCAAATACTTCCTGATCAAATGAACCATAGGAAACGCTCCGCACAGCATCATACCGATGGCGCCAGCAGTTTCCAATGCGCGGAAGATATCTTCCTCATCGGCAATAATGGGATCGAAGCCAAACGAGCCGAACAGGGTAGACCAGAGCCCGGTGAAGTACTCCACAACAACAAGAGCGAACACGATCTTGAGAGCGCCTTCCATCACCCGGCCAAACACGATAAAGCCTTTTATCATTGCATCAGGCTTGAATTTCAGACCCAAGGCCAACACGACGCAGATGACAATAAGAGGTACCAAATTTACGCCAATCTGCACCCATGAAAGGGCAAGTTGATACGTTGCCTCAGCATTAGTGGAGACAATTTCACGGATCACTGGCTGTGAAAAGGCAATTACAGCGCTGGCGACAAAAACCCCAACAGGAATCGCAAGCAAACCACTCATGACGCCCAATGCCAAGTACTTACGATCCTCCTTTTCCAACATTTTAAGAGCAACGGGGATGGTAAACACTATGGTAGCGCCGGCCATATAGCCCGTCATCATTGCCATTATCCAGCTTTCACGGGTTTGACTAAGGGTATCAGCCAATTGGTAACCGCCCATATCGACAGCGATAAACGTTGTTGCTGCCATGGCGGGATCGGCTCCAAGAGCGCCAAAAGCCGGTCCGAACACCGTCTCCACAAACGCTGTAAGATACGGGGCTGAGGCCATGATGCCAGCCACAGGCAAGAATATCGGCCCGATAGAGTCAATGCCCGCAACAAATTGCCTGCCTATCTCCCACTCAGGCTTAAACGCCGAGGCCAGAGCGCCGGCCATGGCGCAGGCCATAATCACATACACCACTACAGTGCCAATTATCTCCATTTACAATCTTCCTTTTCGGCTCTCGTGATCAAGACTGAGAAGAAGCCGTTAGGCCGCATCATACAAATCCAAAGCCAACGCTGAACATTTTTTAGCATAGCGGTACCACAAGTACAGCCATTCACCTACCGGGTCCCCAGAAGCTTCCTTATAGAGAGCCCAAACAAACCAGTAATATGCAGCAAGAGCAACATAAGCAAGGCAATGCCGCTCCTCATCTGGGGTAGCCGGTCTCCCGAAGTACAAATCCATAACATGCCTAGCTTCTTCTTCCGTGTAATCAGAGCAACAGATAAACGTTCCGAGATCAGAAGCATAATCGGACATGGCTGAATATTCCCAGTCAATAAGGCTCATCTCACCACCCTTGACCAAAATATTGGGCGCATAAAAATCGTTGTGGCACAAGCAGGGATCAATGCCATCACCCTTCACGCATGCGTCCAAACGTTCTGCAGTCTGCTTAAGTTCATCATAATCAGGGAACCTTGGGTAGGATCGGCCGTCAAGCAAGCCCATAAT
>CAVAUO010000159.1:0-3121 GCA_963591685.1 Escherichia coli | reverse complement strand
GAGCTACAGCCCGCAGGCGGCCTTGAGCTCGTCCACCTTGTCGCGGCGTTCCCAGGTGAACTCAGGCAGCTCACGACCGAAATGGCCGTAGGCAGCCGTCTTGCGGTAAATGGGACGTCTGAGGTCAAGATGTTCAATTATCGCAGCCGGGCGCAGGTCGAAGGCCTTGTTCACCGCAGCCTCGATATCGGCCTGGGGCACCTTGTTGGTGCCGAAGGTTTCCACCATCACCGAAACAGGGTGCGCAACACCGATGGCATAGGCAATCTGAACCTCACAGCGGTCAGCCAAACCCGCAGCAACCACGTTCTTGGCAACCCAGCGCGCTGCATAGGCACCGGAGCGATCGACCTTGGTGCAATCCTTGCCGCTGAAGGCGCCGCCGCCGTGACGGCCCATGCCGCCGTAGGTGTCCACGATGATCTTGCGGCCGGTAAGGCCGGCATCGCCCATGGGACCGCCCACAACAAAGCGCCCGGTGGGGTTGATGTAGATCTGAGCATTTGCGTAATCAATGCCGATGGCCTCGAGCACCGGGGCGATTACCTGGGTGCGCAAACCTTCCTCGATCTCCTGGTTGGTGGCTTCCTCGGAATGCTGCGTGGATATGACGATCTTCTCGATGGCCACGGGCTTATCGTCTTCGTAGCGCACCGAAACCTGGGTCTTGCCGTCGGGGCGCAGATAAGGCAAGATTCCGTCCTTGCGCACCTGAGCCAGACGTTCGCTCAAGCGATGTGCGGTGTAAATGGGCAGGGGCATGAGCGTCGGAGTCTCGTTGCAGGCAAAGCCGAACATCATGCCCTGATCTCCCGCGCCCACCAGGTCGAAGTCTTCCTGGGCATTGCCGTGCTGGGCCTCCCAGGATTCATCAACACCCTGGGCGATGTCGGCCGACTGTTCGTGAATGGCATTGAGCACGCCGCAGGTGCTGGAATCGAAACCGTACTTGGCGCGGTTGTAACCGATGTCGTCCAATACCTGACGGGCAATCTCCTGCACGTCAACATAGGCCTGGGTGCGAATCTCGCCCGTAACGATAACCATGCCGGTGGTGGCCATGGTCTCGCAGGCGCAACGGAGCTGCTTAGGGTCGGCGGGCTGGCCGTTAGGGGCAATGTAGCCGCGATCGGCAAGCTCGATTTCCTTGGCGAGGATGGCATCCAGAATGGCATCGCTGATCTGGTCGCACACCTTGTCGGGGTGGCCTTCGGTCACGGATTCGCTAGTGAACAGGTAGGAGCGGGTCACGTTCATTCTCCTTTGACATATATAGTCAACTTGCAGGCTGTATATATAAGTTGCCAGCAAGCGTTTTTCAGTTCAAACAATGTAGCACACGACACAGCCGCCAACATTGGGTAAAGTTGGCTTACGCAAAAACAGGAATCGAGGGCACATGAGCAGCAACGCACGTCTTACCGAGGAATACTTCGCCGCAATGGCAAGCCTGAACGGCGACCTGCCTGGGCGCAGGGCGGCCTTTGAGTACATGAAAAACTCCACGGCCATCGTGCATCATCAGGTGGTGGCGTGCTCGTTCGTGCCGCGCCTGTTCGACGATGAATCGTGGAATGCCTTGCGCAACATCACCGAGACCACGCATCGCATCCTCGTCAAGGTGATCAAGCGCTACCTGGCCGACCCCGAGTACCGCAGCATCTTCCATTTCGACAAGCGCCTAGAAGAGCTTATCTTGCTCCCGCGCGGCTACGACGCAGTGCTCCCCTTCGCGCGCATCGATACCTTCCTTAACGAGGACACGCTTGAGTGCGGATTCTGCGAGTTCAACGGCGACGGATCGGCCGGCATGAACGAGAACCGCGAGATCACCCACTCCATCGAAAACTCGGCCAGCTACCTCACCTTCGCCAAAGCGCATAAGCTTGAACAGTGCGAGCTCTTCCACTCCTGGGTGGACGAATTCATCAAGATCTACGAAAGCTACGAGCACAAGGTTGACTCCCCTCGCTTCGCCATCTGCGATTACCTGAACCGCGGCGTGGTGGACGAGTTCCATATCTTTTGCAAGTACTTCGCCGAGCGCGGCTACGAGTGCGTGGTGCGCGACGTGCGCGAACTTAAGTGGGACGGCGAGCGCCTGCGCGATGCGCAAGGCTTACCCATCGATGCCATCTGGCGCCGCAGCGTGACCAACGACGTGCTTGATTACTGGGACGAGTCGCAGGGCTTGATCGACGCCGCACGCAACCAAGGCGTGGCGCTTATCGGCAGCTTCCAGGGGCACCTGGTACACGACAAGCAGATCTTCGACGCGCTCTATCACCCCAAAACGCAGAGTTTCCTTACCGACGAGGAAAACGCCTTCGTTGCCGCGCACGTGCCGCAAACCAAGTTCCTTGATGCCGAGCACGTGGACCTCGACGAAATTCGCGCCAGCAAGGACAAATGGATTATCAAGCCAACCGACGCCTACGGCGCACAGGACGTGTACGCTGGCCAATCGTGCACGCAAGAGGAATGGGAGGCGCTGATTGAGCGCTTCGCGAACGCGAAGGCGGGCGCGCCCTTCCTGGTGCAGCGCTTCATCACACCCTATAAAACGCACACCCTGCGCACCGATACGCATATCGAAGAGCTCGCCGACAGCGAGATCGACCTGAAAGGCGCCTACTACAACAACCTCAACGGCCTGTACCTGTACAACGGCAAGTTCCAGGGAATCTTCTCGCGCCTGGGGCCTCATGCCACTATCAGCAAGCAGAACGAGGGCATGACCGCCGCGACAATCCACGTATGCGAGTAACGAGCAACTAACAAGATGACGCGTAACAGCAAAAATGAAAGCATCTCTGGACGCCTTGTAGGCGGGGCCGTTTCCGCACTTACCTCGCTGTGCCTGGCCTGGGCACTCTTCGGCGCGGGCCTGTTGGTCTGCTCCACCGAGGAGGCAACCAAAACCGTTGGCAATGGCTTTTCCAACTGGAGCAACAGCACGCTTCCCGCCGAAGACATGGCCGCCATCGCCGAAGAGGTGCGCTTGTACTCGATGGGCCAAACATCCCAGGACGAGCTTTACAACACCGCTTTGGAGCATGTGGCGAAAAATTATCCCGAGGTGGCAAGCGTCATTGAGACGGGCAACCTTCTTACCGACAGC
>CAVAUO010000158.1:0-3175 GCA_963591685.1 Escherichia coli | reverse complement strand
CCATCGTTTGCGCTGCGTTTGCGGTTACCACGCACAGGAGCGCAAGAACACCGACAAGCAGAATGGCGATAAGCGTCGCAAGGCTGATGGGGCCGATGCGCACGCCTTCGGTTTTATGCGACATCATTTGCCCCCTTCCACGAAGCGGTTGGCATCCAGGGTGTAAGCTTCGCCGTTGTCATCGGAGACGACGATGTGCGCGGAGTACAGGATGCCGGTGCCTTTCTTCTTCTTGCTGACGTTGCAGGTGACATTGAATTTGCTGGAGGAGCCGGCGGCCGCTCCCAGGCCTACTCGCGTTCCCTTGGCGACGCTTGCCGGGTCTGCCGAGAATTCCTCGGCGGCGTTTTGCGCGATGGTGCTTGCGTTTGCCAGGCGCGTGGCCTCGGTTGAGGAGGCGGTGGCCAAGCCGAAGAGTTGGGTGAACACTGCCATGGAGGCGATGAGGAAGAACAAAAGCACGATGGCCTCGACCATGAAGGCCGTGGAGGTCCAGGAGTTCTTACCTCGCTGGGAGCTGGTGAGCGAAGATGTTTCGGCCATTAGTTACCCCCTTGCATCGAACGGAGGGCGGTTTCGGCGGTGCCCTGGTCGGTTGTCACCGTGAGCAAGCCGTGCTTGTAGCTGAAGTCGAAGCTGTCCGATTGGATGACTTCGGATGCGTTTTCGGGTGAGTACTCGCTGCCTGCGATGCTGTATTCCTGAACGACCTTGCCCTGATACAGGTAGAAGCGTGTTTCGTAGGTGCCGGAGTCGAGCTTCTCGGTAACGACCAAAGACCTTCCTTCGGGGCCTTGACCCACGCCGATGGCGCCTTGCGCATCGTTGGCGTGAATTACGTTGACGATGAGGCCGGCGCCTTGGCGCGCCGTGTTGGTGGCAGCGGTGCTGTTGGAGATGGAGGAGTACACGCTTACGCCCGCGATGAGCGCGAGCATCAGCGCGATGAAGAACACGCCGAGCACCAAGGAGGGGAAGATCCGCTTGGGCGAGAAGCTTCCTTCTTCGTTAAGGCTCAGATGGGCCAGGGAAGAAAGCGCGTTTAGGCGCTTTTGGGTGGCAAGGGTTTCGTCGTGCATGTTCATCGGGGCGTCACCACCACGGTGGGCATGATGTTGCCCGCGAAGCTTTCGTACGAGATCACGTAATCGTCGTGGTTGATGGTGAGGCCGTAGTTTTGCTCAAGGTACTCAAGCGAGCTGGGGTAGTTACCCTCGATAGCGCAACACTGCTTGGCCGAATCCATGATGGCATCGTGGATGGCGACGGCGCTTTGCTCCTTGGCATTGGCTTGCATGGCGCTGAACAGCGCAACGACAACGATGCACACGGCCACGACGGCGCATACAACGATGATGCGCATTCGCTTGCGGCGTGCAATTTCGCTGTCTGTTATTTCATGGAACATGGCGGGCTCCTTTAAGCGATGGATCCCATGATGCCGATAAGGGGAAGCATGACGGCGATGAGCGTGGCGCCGACGGCGATGGTGAGGAAGGCCGCCAGGGTAGGCTCGATCGTGTCAACCGCGGAATCAAGCTGTGCGTTGGCGTCGTCGAAGAAGATGTCGGACAGGTGGCCGAGCACCTCGTCGGTGGAGCCGGAGCGGGTGGACATCAAAAGCATGCGGCCGTAAACGGGCTCGAAGACTTCGTTTTCGACGATTGCCTGGCCAAGGCTGCGCGGGTTGTCGATGTTGACCATGGCATCGAAGGTGGCGTCGAGCTTCTGCTTAAGAACGGGGTGGTCGACGGTTACCATGGCCTGTCGAAGGGCCGCTTCCTCCTGAACGCCCGATGCGATGAAGGAAGCAAGGGCGTTGGTGAAGCGCGAAAGGGCCAGCTGGTACATGGCCTGCTTGGTGCCGGGGAATTTGCGGAGCAGCTGGCCGACGCGGACGCGTCCGTTTTCGGAGTGGGAAAGGCCCGAGATGACGAGGGCGGCCACAGTGGCGATGAGCACCACGATGAGTGCGACCCAGCCGACGATGACCGAGGCGTTGACCATGCCGAAGGAGCTCGAGGTCAGCGTGCCGGACATGTTCTCGTAGGTTTGACCGAAGATAGGCAAAATCAAGATGACCGTGAAAAGAAGGATCACGCTCATCACGCACAGAAGCGCCGCCGGGTAGCCAACGGAGCTTTGCAGCTTGGCAAAGGTGCGGCGCTCGCTTTCGTAGTAATGGCCCAAAGTGCGCAGGACGCGCTCGGTGCGACCGGAGGATTCGCCGACACGCACCATCTCGACGGCATATGCCGGGAAAGCGCCCGTTTCCTCCATCGACTCGGCAAGGTTGCCTCCGTCGATAAGATGGGAGTACACCTCGTCGCAGACGCGTTTGAAGTTGGACTGCTTGCGGTTTTCGGAAAGCATGTGCACCGCTTCGTCGGTTTGGACGCCGGCGGCGAGCATCGTTGCGACGCTGCTGCAGAAGGCGCTGATCGCACTGCTTTCAAGTGGTTTGTTTGCCATTGGATTCTCCTAGTTGCTTAGGTTGCCCCTCATTGTCGCACTTAATGGCTCCAGCGGGTTTGGAAACTTGGTGCCAGTTGGACGAACAACCTGATAATCCATCAATTCTTTCAGAAAAAATTCGCAGGGATTTCGTAATTTTCTTTATCTGATGGGGGATGCTGTTTGCTCGTGCTGTCTGCCTGTCTGCTCGTGGGCCTCCGTGAAGTTCCGTCTCATTTTTTAATAGGTATATCTGTCTTGATAATCCAACCCATCGCCAACGAGCGTGTTGTCGGAGCTTGCGGCAAAGGTCAAGTCAACGCGCGACCAGGTATTTTGGTTGACGCTGAACTGCGCGCTGTTCCAGGTTCCATCTATGTAGACCATGATCCAGGCGTGGTAGATGTTGTCGGGGCTCACGTAGCCCGTCACGATTTTGGCGGGGATGCCTTGGCTTCGAAGCATCGCCGCGCCCAGGCTGGCGTAGTCGAAGCAAATGCCCTTTCCGCTCGAAAGCGTGCTGTCGGGGTCGGGCACGTAGCCGGTCGTTTTACCGACCTTTTGCGCTTTGGCGTTGTCGTAGCTGATGTTGTCGACCACGTAGGTGCAGATGGCCTCCACGGCATCGCCGACGTTTTCGGCACCGGCCACGAGCTCGCGCGCGTTTTTGGTGGCGGCGCTCTTGTTACTGAACTGGCAGTACAGGTTTGGGCGTAGGAAG
>CAVAUO010000157.1:0-3206 GCA_963591685.1 Escherichia coli | reverse complement strand
GCAGAAGGTCCATGTATATTCGCCTGACGGCAAGGACATGGGCACCGGCGAGACAGACAGCACCGTCGGCTATGTGATGTTCAACATCAAGAATTCCACCAGCGACATGACCGTTTCCCTCTCCGACCGCGTGCTCGCAAGCGTGCTGGCACCCAATGCCACCATCAACCTTGCCGGCTCTGCTGCTGGAACCTATATCGGCACCAAGGTCAATGTGACGGCCGAGTCGCATGCTCGCCCGTTCCGCGGCACGCTTAAGCCTGTGGTAGGCGATCTTTCCGTCCAAAAGGTTTGGAAGGATGCTTCCGGAAGCATTGAGGAAGATGTCGACCACGATCCCATCACGGCTAAGGTTCTGCAGCGCAGCAAGCCTAAGGGCGGCGAATGGGGCGCTTGGAATGATTACGAAACCGTGACGCTTTCCAAGGACAACGGTTGGTACAAGTCATGGGCCAAACTTCCTAAGAAGGATACCGATGGCACCACCTACGAGTACAAGATCGTGGAGACCGACGAGTCCAAGGACGCCAACCCCGACTATGATTCCAAGGTAACGAACAATGGCATCGCGTGGGTCATCACCAACACCCACAAGCGCACCGTTGAGTACACCGAGGTCTCCGTGACCAAGGCCTGGCTTGCCGCCGACGGCACCGCCGAGTCTGACGACGTGGTGTCCGGCCACGGCTCGGTACAGGCGCAGCTGTACAAGAAGACAAGTGACGGCGAGTTCGCCCCCGAGGGTGATCCCGTGACGCTTTCCAAGGAAAATTCTTGGTCTTACAAGTGGGAGAAGCTTATCTCCAAGGACGTTGACGGTACCACCTACGAGTACAAGGTGGAGGAAACCAAGGAGTCCAAGGATGCCAACCCCGATTACGACTCTACGGTGAATCATGATGGCACCGCATGGGTCATCACCAATACTCATCAGGAGGAGGAGTCCTTCTCCTTGAGCGGCTACTCCATGCGTGCCGCTGACGCCCCCACCCCTGAAGCCGATAAGGTTTGCTATGTCGACCCGAAGGTGGTCAAAGTCTTGGACGGCCGCGCCCTTAAGGCCGGCGAGTTCAGCTTCCAACTCATCGACGATAAGACCGGCAATGTCGTCTCTACCGCTCAAAACGATGAGGCGGGCATGGTCGACTTCGACAAGGCCAACAATGTTTCCGGCGACGACATGAACCCCTGCTGCCTAAAGTTCACAGCGCCGGGCACCTACACCTACACTGTGCGCGAGGATCCCACTCAGGCAAAGGACTCCAGCATCGACTACTCCACCGAGGTCGTTAAGTTCGTCGCCGTCATCGAGGCCGACGACAGCGGCGCCTTGAAGGAAAAGGAAAGCTACTACGTGAAGTACCCCACGACTGACGATGCCGAGGCTGGCACCAACGGCGAGAAATATGAATCCGATAATCACCCCAGCATCACTAACAAGGTGAAATCCTTAAGCCTTTCCTTGGTTAAGAGCGACAGCCTGACGGGCGTTGGCCTGGAAGGTGCTGTGTATGCGCTCTACCGCGTGGATGACAGCGTTGAGACGGGTGCCGTTCAGGTTATGACGGCAACCAGCAACTCCAAGGGCCGCATGATCTTCACGGGTGCCGACGCCTCCGCCATCAAGTTGGGCGATCGGTATTACTTCCAGGAGGTCAGCGCTCCTGCGGGCTATACCGTTTCCGAGAACAAGAGCTCCGTTTTCACCATCCAGCAGGCCAGCGACGGCAAATACTACCTTGTTTACGAGGACGACGCTGCCACCGTCGCGGACACTGGCGCCAAGGCCACTAACTCCGATACCCATGCGGGCACCGTGGACGATCCCATCGCCTACAAAGAGGGCACGGGCGTGAGCGATACCGAGCTGGCCATCACCTTCAACAAGCTTGCCTCCGACGGCTCAGCGGTCAAGGATGCCAAGTTGGCCATCCACGACGAGTCCGGCAAGGAGCTTGACTCCTGGACGACCGATGGTGTGGGCCACGTGGTAAAGGGCCTCACTCCTGGCAAGAACTACACCCTCACCGAGACCGAGGCTCCCAACGGCTATCGCGTAGCCTCCGAGCTTGTGTTCACGGTTGACGAATACGGCAAAGTCTCTATCGTCACTGGCGCCGACAACAACGATGAGCTGAACGCCTACGCCGAGGGCTCCACGCTTAATCTGATCGACTACAAGGAAAACGAAAAGGTCGAGAAGAAGGAGGTGGTTAAGGAAATCGGCATCACCGATAACGATTCCTCCAGCTCCACCAAGTCGAGCGGTAATTCCGATACTGCCAAGACTGGCGACGATTTCGCTTTCGCTCCTTTTGCGGTAGCTTTGGCCCTCGCTGCAGCAGCCATGGCCTTTGCAAGGTGGAAGCGCCGTGAGCGGTAGGTTTAAGGCGCCTGCCTTGAGCTAGCTTTCGAAGGCAAGCTTCCTTGCCGGCAATCCTGCTGGAAAAACAAAAAAGCCCAGGTCAATGACCTGGGCTTTTCTTGTGCGCCTGAGCTTGGCGGCGGTTTAGGTGCGCAGCGTGCGTGCGGTGCCGGTTTTCGTTGAGGTGCTGTGGATGCTGCCACTCAGGTGACTGCGCCCCAGCTGGCCTTCCTACTTGTTGCCGGTTATCGTTGCAAGCAAGTTCTGGAAGAAGGCAATCACCGGGTTGCTCGAGGCTTGCTCGGCCAAGGCCACAGCTGCGCTCACGTCAACGCTGGAACCCTGCTCGCTGCTGGAGTTGTTGCTGAAGCTCGTGGTTGTGCTGTAGTAGCTGTCGAAATCGCTGCGGCTGATGTTGGCGCTGGCAACTTCGTTGGCATCGCTGGTCTTTACCTTGGTGGAGTAAGATCCGGTGACGGTCACGGTGTAGGCGCTGTCGCCCTTGACGACGGTCTTACCGTTGGCCACGATGCTTACCGTGTTGCCGTCGGAATCGACGACCTTGCCGCCCTTGGCGACGTTGAGCTTGCTCACGGTGCTATCGCCGGTGACGGTCCAGGTGGAGGTGGAGTCCACGTTGATGGTCAAGGGCGTCTTGCTCGTGGATTTGTCGGAGGCGGAGTTCTCGGTGATGCTTGCGGCGCCCGTCCAGGTGCTCTTGTTGAGCACATAGACCTTCGCAGTCGAGATGTCGTCGGCGCTCACATCGCCCGAGGCGCTCTCGCTCGTCAGCGTGAAGTTGACCTTTGCGCCGTTCTTGCCGGCGGTGCCCCAACCGTTG
>CAVAUO010000156.1:0-3212 GCA_963591685.1 Escherichia coli | reverse complement strand
CTCCAATATCAAGGTGCTCTCCGAAAGCGAGGATCGTCCTTATTTCACCAACGCGAAGGCCGTCATCGGCCGCGTGATTTCGAAGCAGGGCACGAACGTCGACACCGTTTCGGGCGCAACCTATTCCTCCAAGGGTATTCTTGCTGCAGTGAAGAAATGTCTGATCAAGGCTTCTAAATCCAAAGGCTCTAAGGAAAAGGTCGAAGAGAACAAGCCCGATACTTCGCAGGACGCCGATGATGGCAAAACAAGCTGGGGCGACAACAGCTCGGATACCAAGGGCGACTCCAGCTATCAGTGCAAACTCTATGCGAACGGAACATGGACCGGCGAGGGCGCGGGCTACAACATACTGGTTGATGGCGGCGACACCAAGATCACCTTGCAGGTAACCACGCTTGACGACAAGATCACCGGCATCAAAATCGTCTCGCACGCAGAGGACAACCCTTATTTCCGTTATGCGACCAGGGGTAAGGGCGCCAAGCTCGGCGTGATCGAGCAGGTGCTGAACAAGCAGGCCTCCGATGTTGACGTGGTGTCGGGCGCGACCTATTCCTCCAAGGGCCTGATGGCGGCCATCGCTGATGCTCTCGAAAAGGCGAAAGCAGCGCTTGAGGAGCAGAGCAAGAAGGACGACGCCGACAAAGATGGCGGCAAGGATGACTCCGGCAAGGATGATTCGAGCTCGGACAAGGGCGATAGCGGCAAGGATGATTCTTCCTCCGGCAAGGGCGATTCTGGTACGGGCAGTGACGACAAGAGCGACTCTGCCGGCTCTGGTTCTTCTAGCTCCGGGATTTCTTCCAGCACGAGCTCCGAGGCAAGCTTCAGCAAGAGCGACGCCGGCAAGGATGCTTCCGGAAATGCCGACTCCAAGCAAAAGGGCTCCGATTCCGATAAATCCGACGCAGACGAAGAAAGCAAAGCTTCCTAAACTTCAAGCTGCTTGACTGAAGGGTTTGTTCGGCAAAGGCAATGTTCGACTTCGGTTCAGGGCAAACGTTCGGCCGCCTTCAGCCCGTTTTTGGAATCGCGCTCCATCTGCGGAGTTTCTATGTTCGTACGGCGCCCGTGCCTGCATGCTGTATGAACCCTGCGCGTATTTTGTGCAGATGCATTGCCGCGCGCCAGGGGGCAGGGCGTAAGGGTATTCTTTAAATTGCTATAATTTATAAAAGTTTAGGAACTTAACTAAACTCCACGGCAAGGCTTTTGCGAAGTGACGGCTAAACTTGTTGCAAGCTCGCGGCGAATTCCGCAGCGAAGAGTGCGCCAAAGGTATGAGCTGGCCGCTGCTTCATAAGCCCGGCTTGCTCCGCGTAACCTGCTTCGTCCAAGCGCCTTGCCTTTGCCCAACGGAAAGGATTCCTCTCATGCCAAAAGGCGATTGGAAAGCCAAGATGTATCGCTTCATGCAGGGGCGCTACGGCGTTGACGAGCTGGGGCAGGTGTCCATGGTTGCCTCGATGCTGTGCCTTTTGCTCGACATGATTTTCGGTTCGGGGATTTTGTACCTACTGGGCACCTTGGGGATGATCTTCACGATTTTCCGCATTTATTCGCGCAACATCGCAGCGCGGCGCAGGGAGCTTAATTGGTATGCCCTGAAGGCCCGCAAGCCCAAGGCTTGGTACAGACTAACTAAGAAACGCTGGCAGAATCGCAAGACCACCAAGTACTTCAAATGCAAGAAGTGCGGCCAGGTGATGAGCGTGCCCAAAGGCGTGGGGACCATCAAAGTCACCTGCCCTAAATGCAAAGACGTTACTCAACATAAGGCTTAGGCCCCAATGCTGGAGGAAACTATGACGAACGAAAATGACCAGGCGAAAGCCAACGAAGTTGTTGAAGCTCTGGATTCAGTGGACGAGCCCAATTTCGACCTTGGGTCGTTGATGGAAGACGGTATTCTTGGTGAGCTCTCTGAGGAGGACGTGCAAAGCGACTTGCACGAACCGGGGGAGGCTATCGTCGAGGCCGAGCGTGAAGGCGTGGGCTACGTGCCGCAGGTTGGTATGGTGCCCATCAAGCGTCAAGGCGGTAAAACGACCTACCTGGTGCCCTCGCGCGACGATCTTGTGATCAATCGGGATGCTTTCAGGTTGGTGCGCGATTTGAAACTCGCCTTCGACAAGCTTGCTATGCCTATCTGCAAGGAGTGGGGCGTTACGCACAGCCAGTTCGAAGCTCTGCGTGAGATCAGCCTTGAGCCCGGAATGTCGGCTACCGAGCTTTCCAGGCGCTTGAATTTGCAGCGCTCCAACACGGCTTCGCTGTGTAAGAAGCTCGCCGAGAAGGGCCTTATTTCTATCTCTCCCAATGTCCACGATCGCCGCGGCATCAGCCTTAACTTGACCGATGAGGGCAAAGATCTTGTCGAAGGAATCGAGCGAGAGCTTATCGCCGTGTTCGACATGAATCTTTCGGCAAGCAGGCGCGAAACTTTCGAAAAGATCATTGTCGGCATGACCGCTATGCGTGAGCTCCTGGCGGAAATGCGCACCGAGCGAGTTGAATAGGACCGCCGCTGCGCTTGTTTGCCTTCCCGAGCAGGCTGCCGGTTGGGGATTTTGGAGCTTGTTCGTATAAACTTGATTGAGCAAGGGAAAGTTAAAACGAAGAAAGGAAGCTCATGGAAATCCCCGGACTTAAAACCGTCAGAGGGTTAGGCACCGCAATCGTCGTCCTGGCCATTTTGGGAATTGTCGTTTCTGCAATTTGCATTCTTGCAAGCGATTTCCTTGCCCAGAACATCATGCAGAGTAGCCAGTCCGATTACGAATCCGCTCTATCGGCTGTTGGCCTTACCGTCCAGGATGTGGGCAGCCTTCCTGAAGTGGAGGGTCAACTTGAAGACAATAAGCTGAGCATTATCGCTAGCTCCGTTTTCAGTATCATCTTCAGCGTTCTTGTTCTTATTGCCGGTCTTAAGGCACGCAAGGTAACCGTAACTCCCGACTTTGCAACTGTTAAGACGGCTCGCAACTGGGGTATCGCCGCAATCGTATTCTCCGTTTTGGGAAGCGACCTCATCACGCTCATTCTGAGCATCATCTTGGTGGTTATGGCGAACAAGGCGAAAAATTATTTGGCCGCAGTTCCCGCTCCGACGAACCCTGTGGCGTAATCCGTTCAGGGCTAGGGTCTAGATATTGCACTAGATTTTCATTCAAACGAACAGAAGAAGCGGCCGGCGCCTAATAAGCCCC
>CAVAUO010000155.1:0-3245 GCA_963591685.1 Escherichia coli | reverse complement strand
AAACGATTCGCAGCCCAACCGCCAAATGCCCGATAGTGCGTCCTTTCATCAAGCTTGGGATAAGCATGAAAAAAACGCCGGTACTCACGAACAAGCATGCAAGCATAGCGAGAGCAAACGCCTCAAACGTAGTCGCAAAATCATCAGCGAATACGCCGAATATCACACACAAGCCATACGCTAAGCCAAGACTCAGCAGCACATCGATAAAGAAACCAATGAACCGCCTGGTCATCGAAGCACGCGCCAAGCCGCGCTCAATGGAATGCTCGTTGGCAGCATCCAAATCTGGCAAGAGGTAAATCATAGGAAACGCCAGAACCGAACCCACTAAAGACCCCAAGGTATTAAGTTCAAGATCACATACGTCGAACAAACGGTACGGGTGGGCATAAATGCCCCAAAGCCCCGTAAGCTGGGTTGTCTCGAAAAACAAGGATAGAGCAAATCCCAAAATAGTTGCCGCAAGTATTCCCCTTTTAAAGAAGTATCGCAGCATGAACCCGAAGGGTATCGTCAGTAAAACGTTGAAGATGGCCTGATACACCTCGGGCACTTTCAAGAAAGCAATCCACACGTGTGCGCTCGAAGACGAACTCAATCCAACCGAAAGCGCCGCGGAGCGCAAGTCGCGCCATACTTCGTACGGATCCATCTGTGGGGTCTGCGCATACGGTACAAGCGCCTGCCGATCGGCAGGCAACGGAAGAATCACTTGATAGAACATGCAAATCAAGTAGAAAAGAAACACCAACACCATAAAGGTCTTCCGAAACGAAATCGCCCCAAAGCGTGCATATTGATAAATAAGGTAGGGCAAAGTCAAAGCCAAAGCTATCAAAGGCAGGCTCAAAATGCCCATAGCTATGTTGCTAATATAAGCCAAGTCCACGTCCTAAAAATCAAATTGCCAATTCGTTCATTCGTAATGGGTTTAACGCATTAACCCGCGACTCCTCTACGATCGCTTACGCCAGCCAAAGGTCGATCCCTTACGCGCTTGCTTTTTCAGCTCGCCCAAGACATCCTTTTCCGCCTTGCCCTCCATCTGACCTTTCAACTTGACCAGTTGGTCACGCAAACGGGCAGCTTCCTCGAAATCCATGGCAGCAGACGCCGTAAGCATAGCCTCCTCAAGAGAGGCGATGGTCCGCAAGACCTCCCCGCGCGACATCTGCGCAAGCTCTGCGTTCACCTCGTCGGCACTCCGTGCGGAATCCCCATCCTTTGCCAGATGCCCCAGTAAATCGTTAACGTCCTTATGGATCGTCTGCGGGACAATACCATGCTCGCGGTTGTAGGCCTCCTGCAAGGATCTACGGCGCCTTGTTTCCTTGATGGCCTGGTCCATGGAATCGGTGATCTTGTCGGCGTACATGATCACCTTGCCTTCGGCGTTGCGCGCAGCTCGACCGATGGTCTGAATAAGCGAACGGTGATTACGAAGGAATCCTTCTTTGTCGGCATCCAAAATCGCAACCAAGGTAACCTCGGGAAGATCCAAACCTTCCCTTAGCAGATTGATGCCAACCAACACGTCGAACTCGCCACGGCGCAATGCACTCAAAATCTCGACGCGCTCCAAGGTTGCGATATCGGAGTGCATGTAATTTGCCTTGATGCCCTGATCAAGAAGATGCTCGGTCAAATCCTCGGCCATCCTTTTGGTCAGCGTTGTGATGAGGATACGCGCGCCCTTGCAGGTTCTGCTTTGGCATTCCTCGATGATGTCGTCTATCTGGCTGGCAATCGGCCTGACTTCGATTTCGGGATCAAGAAGCCCGGTAGGACGAATGATCTGCTCGACAACGGATTCGGCAACCCGACGCTCGTAATCGCCAGGCGTTGCCGAGACATATACGAACTGATGGACGCGCTCCTCGAACTCATCGAAGCGCAAAGGACGATTATCCAAGCAGCTGGGCAAACGGAAGCCATGCTCAGCAAGAACAACCTTGCGCGAACGGTCGCCCTCGTGCATTCCGCGAATCTGCGGGACGGTCACGTGGCTCTCGTCGATGAAGCAAACGTAATCATCAGGGAAGTAGTCAAGCAGAGTATACGGCGGCTCACCCGGCTCACGACCATCTAGGTGACGAGAGTAATTCTCGATACCGCCGCAAAAACCCATGGTCTCAATCATTTCCAAGTCGTAAGTCGTGCGCATTTCCAAGCGCTGCGCTTCCAGAAGTTTGCCAGCTTCGTTAAGCTCTTTCAGCCTTGCCTGAAGCTCCTCACGAATGCCGACCATTGCTCGTTCGAGCTCAGGCCGCGCCGTTACATAGTGCGACGCAGGCCACACCGGTATCGACTCAAACTCGTTCAAAACCTCACCCGTAACGGAATGGATTTCCTGGATAGCCTCTATCTCGTCGCCCCAAAACTCAACACGAATGGGATTTTCCGCATAAGGCGGGAAGATGTCGAGGTTGTCGCCCCGCACCCTAAAGGTCCCGCGCTGAAGATCGTAATCGTTGCGATCATATTGGATGTCGATGAGCTGATGGATCAATTCATCGCGATCGGTTTCCTCCTGCTTATCCAGGAATAAAGACATTCCCGCATATTGCATGGGCGAACCGATGCCGTAAATGCAGGAAACCGAGGCAACGCAAATCACGTCCCGACGCGAAAGAAGGGCGCTCGTTGCTGCATGTCTGAGCTTTTCCACCTCATCGTTGATGGAGGCGTCCTTCTCGATGAAGGTATCGGTGGTAGGAACGTAGGCTTCCGGTTGGTAGTAATCGTAATAGCTCACAAAATAAACTACCGCGTTATCGGGGAACAGCTCCCTCAGCTCAGCCGCAAGCTGCGCAGCCAAGGTTTTATTGGGCGCTAAAATCAAGGTTGGGCGCTGAATGGCCTCGATCGTCTTAGCCATTGTGTAGGTTTTGCCCGAGCCAGTGACGCCCATAAGAAGCTGATAGCGCAGGCCGTCCTCGATATTCTTGGCAATACTGGAAATAGCCTTAGGCTGATCTCCTGCGGGTTCATACGGACTTACCACCTTGAAAGGCGTATTGGACAAGCGCTCGGTTTGAACTTTACCTTCCATGCCATAGCCCTCCAGCGAGCTAAGATGCGACATTCAGCCCCTCCCACCATTCATCGATCTGACTCAAGAACTCCTCAAGGGTGCCATTGTTGGTAAGCACAATGTCGCTGATTTTCTTACGCTTGCTCTCAGGAACCTGACGAGCGATACGACTGCGTGCATCTTCTTCGGAAACGCCACGGTGCGTCAT
>CAVAUO010000154.1:0-3259 GCA_963591685.1 Escherichia coli | reverse complement strand
CGCGTGCTTCAAAAGCAAGGCAAGTACCAGGTGATTAAGATGGCCGTGGCCTTGGATGGTCCAACGCGCATCGGACACTATGAAAAGTGCATTGAGTTCGTTGAGGAAGCCGCTGATGCTAAGGCCATCTTCATTTCCTCCTCGAATAATGTGATGAGTTGTTTTGACCTGCGTCCTGAGACCAAGCTCATTCAGCTGTGGCATGGCTTGGGCATGTTTAAGAAGTGCGGATACAGCACCGTGGACTCCAAGGGATTTGGCACCAGCGCAGTCAAGCGCGAAGAGTACAATTCCTATCGCAACTATTCCTATGTGTGTTTGCCTTCGATGGAGCAGGCTTGGACCTTCGAAGATGCCATGCATATCCCCGTTGATTCGGGGATTCTGGTGCCGGTGGGTGTTTCCCGCACCGATATGTTTTTCAATCCTAAGTTTGCCGCCAAGGGGCGCAAAACCTTGCTCAGGGAATTCCCTCAGATCGGCGACCGAAAAATCATCTTCTACGCACCTACCTACCGTGGTCGCATTTCAAAAGCCAAAGCACCCAAGGCCTTGGACATCGATGTTATGGCTCGCGCGTTGAGCGATGAGTATGTTCTGCTGATAAAGCATCATGGTTTTGCGGCCAAGGATCGTCCTTCTATTCCTGCTGAGTGGGAGAATAAATTCGCCTTCGACATGAACGCGAATAAGATCATGGGCATCGAGCGTCTGCTGGCAATGGCCGACATCTGCATCACGGATTATTCGTCCATCGGCTTCGAGTACGCCTTGATGGAGCGCCCTCTGATTTTCTTTGCCTTCGACCTGGATGATTATCTTGACCAGCGCGGCATGTATTGGGACTACGAGGACATAACCCCGGGCCCTGTGTGCAAGACTACCGAGGAAATGGTGGACTTTATCCAGCACTTGGACGAACGCTTCGACCTGGCAACGCTCCAAGCCTTCAAGAAGAAATACGTTGGCGCCTGCGACGGGCATTCCACCG
This sequence comes from Escherichia coli, assembly GCA_963591685.1. GTDB lineage: Bacteria > Actinomycetota > Coriobacteriia > Coriobacteriales > Eggerthellaceae > Anaerotardibacter. Next base: position 2,268 of record CAVAUO010000154.1, on the reverse strand, counting down.
AGCGCACCATTGCCCTTATCGAGGCCGAGGGAAACCCCAGGCTCAAATTCGAAGGGTAGAAAGTCTCCGGCGTAAAGGCTAACGTAAAGGCCATTCTCCGAGTTATTGTTAATTTTTGATAATCGCAGCGTGCCTCATGTCGTTGTTTGCGCATGTCGACTGCTAGAATCCATCGGTAAATGCATTATTCACGCATCGATTTGTTGCGTTGATAGATTCTATTGTTCATTTACAGAGTGTTTCGAGGTGCGCCTATGAAAAAAGTTTTGGTAAGGGGAGGCTATTCCCCTTTTGCGGAGGGCCTCACTCCTGAGCTTATCTTGGCGCAGAATCTTATTGGCAATAACTCCGGCAATGCCGTTTATCTGAACTCGATATTCGGCTTGTTCCAATCGAACGGGATTGAGGCTGTTCCTGATCATTATCGCGTTGAACGCGGCTTGGTTACCGATGCTGATTTCGAGCGAATCAACGAGGAATACGATGCTTTCATTGTTCCTTTGGCAGACGCCTTTCGAAATGCTTTCATCCCGTACCTGAAAGGTCTGACGAAGGCATTCAGGAAGCTCACGATTCCTTGTGTTGTCGTTGGCGTTTGCTTGCGCACGACTTTTGAGCCAAAAATCACAGAGGAGCACAAATTTGATGAAGCGGCTAAGGAGTTCATGGCTGCCGTGCTCGAACGTTCGGAGATGGTGGGCATCCGTGGCGAAATCACCGGTCGCTACTTGGAGCATCTTGGTTTTGTGGCCGATCGCGACTTCATGGTAATCGGTTGCCCTTCGGTGTTCACCTTCGGCGGCGATCTTACTCAGAAGCCTCTGGAATTTTCTTCCGATATGAAGCTTTCGGTTAATTTCAACCGCGGAACCATCCATGACGGCATGGAGTTCCTTTTGAGCCAGCTTAAGAGGTTCCCTCGTTCCCAATATGTTCCGCAGAACAAGCATGATCTTGAGCTTGGTTACCTGGGTGCTCCTGTCACCCTTGCGGCCGACCCTTCGTATCCCATGACGAGCGATCATTGGCTTTATCGGAATGACCAGGTGCACATGTTTTTGCATCCCAATACCTGGATGGATAGCATTGCACAGTGCGACCTTTCGATCGGTGGACGAATGCATGGCAACATTGTTGCCGTTTTGGCGGGCACGCCTGCGGTTTTCATGCCTACCGACGGCCGCACGCGCGAACTGTGCGAGTATCACTGCTTCCCTCATGTTCCTATGCATAGCGTCAAGTCCGACATGACTCTTGAGGACGTGCTGAAGCAGGTTGATCTTGGCTCGCAGCTTAGGGCGCACGCTGATCGCCTTGCGCGTTATCAAAGTTTCTTAAAGAAGAATGGGCTGCCTTTCGAAATCTCGGTCGCTCGTAAGCCTGGCTTGGAGAAGTTCGAAATCCACGGCATCAATGATGTCTCGCGCGAGCAGCTTATTGCTCGTTGGGTTGCTTACCATGAGGAAACCGTCGAGGCGAAGAAAGCGTCTAGCGACGTCAGGGCAGGGCGCGAAAAGGCGAGAACGGAAGCCCAGAAGGCAAAGGTTGCTAGCCTTAAGAATGAAAACAAGCAGCTCAAGATGGAAAACAAGCAACTTTCCGCTGATCTTAAGAAGTGTAATCGGACTCTGAACCGCAAGTCGGTTAAGGTTGTGCTTAAGCTTGTAGATGGCTTGGCAAAGTAAGCTTGCCGCATAGCGCTGCGGGCTCGATCGTGCCCGCACGATCGAGCGGCTCCGCATGCGCTTCGCGTGGAAGCGCAAAAGGCCTTGTTGGCCTTTTGCTGGGCGCACCGTCTATCTAGTCTAGTTGCGCTTTTCCCATGCTTCGATGGTTTCGGCGTTCTTCTGCAAAATAGTGCGGCACTCGCGGGTATCGATGGTGCGCAACGTGCGCACGACCATGCCGAACAGCTCCGGATCGAAATCGATGTGCGCAGCGTTGGGGCTCTCGTACATAAGCGTTCGATAATCCAGGAACTCGCGGTAGAGCTCTTCGTATTTGCCGGCGCTCTCGAGCTCGGCGAGCTCCTTTTTGCGGGGCGTCAAATCGAAATCGAGTTGCTTGATGCCGATAGCCGCTGCCGTCTTGGCAAAGCAGTCCTTGAACTCCTTGTGGACGTCACGCTCGTATTTTTCATCCTTCCAAACTTGGCGCTGTTCCTGCAAAAGCTCGTCGGAAATCTCGACCGAGCTTAGGAACTCGTTGAAGGGCACGTTGGCCGAGGCGAAAACGTGACCCTGCGCAACGATGGGCCCGGGAAGGCCC
>CAVAUO010000153.1:0-3261 GCA_963591685.1 Escherichia coli | reverse complement strand
TCGTCGGTCCAGCCGCCGTTGGCTTCGGGGTGGCAGTCGGTAAAAGGCAGATAGGGCTTGATGTCGAAGATCGGCGTGTTGTCGCGCAGGTCGGCGCCCAGAACATGAACGAAAGGCACGCCGTCAACCACTTCAACCTTGTCAAGGCGCACGCAGGAAAGCCCCAGGGGGTTGGGACGGAAGGGCGAGCGTGTGGCGAAGACGCCCATGCGGCGCGATCCTCCTAGGCGGGGAGGGCGAACGGTCGGTCGCCAATGGTCGCGATCGGTGTTCTCGAATTGCCAGATTAGCCACAGGTGGCTGAATTCTTGCAATCCTCGGACGGCTTCGGGGTTGGCAAACTCGGGCTCGAAAACAATGACACCCTGTGTGTTGGCGGCAAGCCCGGCATTGCGGGGAATCCCGAATTTCTGGTGGTAGTCGGTATGGATGTGCGCAATCGGTTTCATGCTTGCAGCTTTCTTATATCCCTATTGTCTTGCTGAGGCTTTGGCTCGGCTTCGTTTTTTGGGGCGATGCTTTTGATGCTGGGTTTGGCTAAACAAGCCAGAACCCGATTATGCCGCAAGCGACGGCGATCAGGATGCCTGCGCAAACGTCGCTCGGGTAATGAACGCCGCCTATCACGCGGACAAGTGCCATCGCCAGGCTGAGCGCCAAAAGCGCAATTCCTACGGGAGCGCACCAATAAAGCCAGGTCATCGCTATCATCGCCATGCTGAAGGCATGCCTGCTGGGGAAGGATTTCCCGTGCGTGTCTTTGTGAATCACCGGATCGATGCTAAGCGCCTCGTAGGGGCGTGCACGATTGATGGTCTTGCGTAAAAGGCTCACGCCGATAAAGCAGCACGCGGGCACAACAAGCGCCCGCCAAAAGAAGGGGTCGCCTTGCGCGGCCAAGATAACAAGCAAGAGGGGATAGATGGCGTAGCCCAGGTAGGTGAGGGCCTTGTTTGCGGCAAGGATGCAGCCTCTCGCACGCGGATAATCGCGCAAAGGCGCCGACCAGCGCTCGTATTCTTCAGCGTTCATATTCCCTGCCCGTCTTCGGCCTTCGATCCGCCCTGTATCCTCTTGGCTTTTCGCTGGAGTATAGCAAAGCGGTGCGTACTCGACGTTGCGCTCGGCCTGGTGCGCCCTCGTTTGCGCGAACCAGAGATAATTTCTTATTGATACAGAATACTGTTTAAAGTAAACTCAGAGAAAGTTCATTGTTGTTTCAGACTGCGATTTTGCTGGCCACGAGTGTAGCCTTGTCTTTTGCACGAATGAAGGTTCCATGCTCAAGGTCCATGCAAACGCTGTTGCGTATGCGGTGAAGGAGGGGTGACTGATGTCGGGAAAAGAGGGCGCGGGCAAAGAGAACGCGCCTGTTCAGCGCAACACCAAGCAGCGAAGCCTGGTTTTGGAGGTTGTGCGTGAGCATCGTGATCATCCCACGGCGGAGCAAATCTATCACGATGTGCATGAGCGCAACGCCAAGGTCAGCCGTGCAACGGTGTATCGCAATCTCAACCTGCTCGACGATAACGGCGAGATTCAGCAGGTGTCGGCGCCGATAGCCAATCGTTTCGACCTGCGTTGCGACCCTCACTATCACATGATGTGCGTTCGGTGCGGTTCGGTGGTCGATGCTCCGCTCGAGTATCAGAAAGCCTACGATGAGCTTGTTGCGAAGACCTCGGGCTTCCAGGTGGTGAGCCATCAAACCCTGTTCAAAGGTTTGTGCCCTAACTGCCAAAAGGAAGACGGCGAATCGCAAAGCGAGTGAAGAACAAAAGTTAAAAGCGCCGACAAGGCGTGGAGGTAGATCAAAAGGAGGCCATCTTATGGCAAACAAGTACGCTGGTACCCAGACCGAGAAGAACCTGCAGGAAGCCTTTGCGGGCGAATCCCAGGCACGCAACAAGTACACCTACTTCGCATCCGTGGCAAAGAAGGAAGGTTTGGAGCAGATCTCTGCACTCTTCCTTAAGACCGCCGACAACGAGAAAGCCCACGCCAAGATGTGGTTCAAGGAACTTGACGGCATCGGTACCACCGCCGAGAACTTGGCAGCTGCCGCCGAGGGTGAGAATTTCGAGTGGACCGACATGTACGACGAGTTCGCCAAGACCGCTGAGGAGGAGGGCTTCCCCGAGCTTGCTGCCAAGTTCCGTGGCGTCGCCGCCATCGAGAAGATGCACGAGGAGCGCTATCGTGCACTTCTGCATAACGTCGAGGCTCAGGAAGTCTTCAAGAAGTCCGAGGTCAAAGTGTGGGAATGTCGCAACTGTGGTCATATCGTCGTTGGCACCGAGGCTCCCGAGGTTTGCCCCGTTTGCGCACATCCTCAGTCCTTCTTCGAGGTTCACGTCGAGAACTACTAGGTTCGGCATGCCGGCCCTCAGCTGTGAGCCGGCTCTTCTATCGACACAAGTAGCATGACAAAAGGCCCGCGTCGCGATGAAACGTGACGCGGGCCTTTTCGCTGATTTAGGTGGTGGCGCTAGTTGCGGGTAAGCTTGCGGTGGATGCGGTGCGGTTTTGCCGCTTCGGCGCCCAGGCGCTCGATTCGGTTCTTCTGGTAATCGTCGAAGTTGCCCTCGAACCAGAACCAGTTGCCAGGGTTTTCGTCGGTGCCCTCCCAAGCCAGGATGTGCGTGGCAATGCGGTCCAGGAACCAGCGGTCGTGGCTAACCACCACCGAGCAACCGGGGAACTCAAGCAGCGCTTCCTCAAGGGCGGCCAAAGTTTCGGTGTCCAGGTCGTTGGTGGGCTCGTCGAGCAGAAGCAGGTTGCCGCCCTGCTTCAAGGTGAGCGCCAGGTTCAGGCGGTTGCGCTCGCCGCCGGAAAGAACGCCGGCAGGCTTTTGCTGATCGGAGCCCTTGAAGCCAAAGGACGCCACGTAGGCGCGGCTGGGAACCTCGGTTTCGCCCACCATCATGAAGTCGGTGCCGCCCGAAACGACCTCCCACAGCTTGGTATCGGGGTCGATGCCTTCGCGGTTCTGATCGACGTAGCTGATCTTCACCGTTTCGCCCACCTCAAGCGTGCCCGAAGTCAAAGGCTCCAGGCCGACGATGGTCTTGAACAGCGTGGTTTTGCCGCAGTTCGGGTTGCCCGCCAGCGCGATCTTAATGGTTGCCATTGCTTATACCCTCCTGTTGATATCAACTGCCCCTATGTATCGGGGCCTTGCGGATGCTGAAATTAAGTGAATTCCCTGTTATTGAACCTCGATCAGCTCGGCGTCGCCGCGGCGCACGCTCAGCTCGTAGC
>CAVAUO010000152.1:0-3398 GCA_963591685.1 Escherichia coli | reverse complement strand
TGAAGAACGCCTTCCCCGAGCTCAAGAAGACCAAGGGCTGCGTCATCAACCTGGCATCCGGCGCCGGCTTGTTCGGCCGCGTCGGCCAGTCGAGCTACGCTGCCGCTAAAGAGGGTATTCGCGGCATGACCCGCGTTGCCGCCACCGAGTGGGGCGCAGACGGCGTTCGCGCCAACTGCATCTGCCCTCTGGCGATGACGGAGCAGCTGGCTGCCTGGAAGGAAGAGTACCCCGAGGCCTTCGATGGCATCGTGAAGACCATTCCTCTGGGCCGCTACGGCGATCCCAAGGATGACATCGGCGGCGTTGCCGTGTTCTTGGCTTCCGATTTGTCGCGTTACGTTTCCGGCGAGACCATCACCGCTCAGGGCGGCAGTGGCCTTCGTCCCTAGGGCGGCGGGCTCTCGAAGCGCAGGCTTCGTGCCTGGGCGGTGGTCCGGAGCGCAGGTTTCTTGCCTGGCCAGCAGATTCCTAGAGCGCAGGTTTTGCGCCTGGGCAGGGATTCCTGGAGCGTAGGCTTCGCGAACCACGTATATAAGTTAGTTTTAGCTTGGCTAACGGGCAGGATCTTTCAGGGTCCTGCCCGTTTTCTTTCCTGCCATCTTTCTTTGTGTTTGCGCTCTGCGGTTTGTGCCTTTTGTGTAGAAAGTCCGAAATAGGACTAGTTAGTCCGAAGCTGGACTAAATTAACTTTTCGAATTAGAACTCACGCTAGGACTTCAAACCGGAAGGGGCTTTGTTGTGGCGCAAGCTCAGGGCGACAAACGGAATTATTTCGATAGGCTCTTTGCCTATTATGCGCAGCTCGACGGGATTTACGGAAGCTACGCCAGGTCTCATGGCGAGAAGTATCTTTCCCTGTGGGCATTGGAGGAAATCGGCGACAGCCCTGAGGGTTTAAGCCAAAAGGAGATCGCCGACAAGCTCTTTGCGCCCAAGCAGACCATCAGTTCGGTGGTCGCGGGCCTTGTGGAGCGTGGCATGGTCGAAACGGTCCCCAGCAAGCATGACGGCCGAAGCAAAATCCAATTGCTCACGCCAAAAGGGCGAAAGCTTTTCGCCGAGATTCGCCGGGATTACGCCCGCGCCGAGGAGCTTGTTTTCGAGAAACTCGGTGCCGAGCGGATTGAGCAGATGTTCGAGGGTTTTGCGGTAGTGAACGACGCTCTTGCTAGCGTCTTCGAGGGAAGGCTTGTTGCCGGGGAGACCTCTTCTTCCGATGGTTCCGCAAAGGAAGCGGGTGAGATCCGTGGCTAACGCGGACACCTATACACCTGTCCAGGTTAAATCGGTGCCTTGGGTCTTTGCCGCCCTGCTGTTCGACGAGGCGCTGGCCTCCCTTGACGAAACCATCGTCTCTACGGCCTTGCCTACGGTTGTGGGCGAGCTCAATGGCGTTGATCATATGCTTTGGGTGGTTACCGTCTACGTTTTGGCGTGCACCCTGGTTATGCCCGTTGTGGGCAAGGTGGGCGATCTTATTGGGCGTCGAGGGCTTTTCTTGGCCTCGCAGGTGCTCTTCATGATCGGCTCGATCGTTTGCGGCGCTGCGCCCGACATGATGGTGCTTATCGCAGGCCGCGCCATCCAAGGCATCGGCGGTGGTGGCCTTCTTGTTTTATCCCAGGCAATCGTCGCCGACATCATCCCTGCTCGCAAGCGCGCCTTCTACCTGAATCTCATGGGCGTTGGTTGGGCCTTGCCTATGCTCGTCGGGCCTTTGCTCGGCGGATTCTTCACCGATGTCGTCGGTTGGCGCTGGGCCTTCTGGGTCAACGTTCCCTTCACGGCCCTCTCGGTGGTAATTTGCGCCATCTTCCTGCCTATTTACCCGCAGCATAAGTCTTTGCGGCACTTCGATGTGTGGGGTATGGTCACCATCGCAGCGGCCGTGGTTTGCATGACGCTGGCCACCTCGTGGGGCGGCGTAGCGTACGGTTGGGACAGCCCGGTGATTCTTGGGCTTCTTGGCGCCACGGTTTTGTTTGCCGTCCTGTTCGTGCTGGCTGAGCGCAAGGCCGTAGAGCCCATAATGCCCTTGTTCCTGTTCAAGAACCGTAACTTCTTGCTTACCACCTTGGGAGGCTTCATCATCCTGTTCGCCATGATGGCCTCCATGTCCTACCTGCCCACCTATTTCCAGCTTGCGCACGGGATGAACGCAACGGCGGCGGGCTACATGGAAGTCCCCATGAGCATTGCCTACTTCGTTGCTTCTCTTGTGTCCGGATGGCTTATCTCCAAGCGCGGCAAGTACAAGAAGATCATGGTGGCGAGCTTCGTGATCGCCACGGCAGGCGCGCTGCTCTTGTGCACCCTGACGGCTGACATTTCGGTCTTCTTCGTCGGACTCTACCTCACCATCATGGGTTTCGGCATGGGTTTGAGCTTCGAGGTGCTCGTGCTCATCGTGCAAAACGAGTTCCCGGCGCAGATCGTGGGCACGGCCACCGGCGCAACCAACTTCTTCCGCGAGATCGGCACCACCCTGGGAGCTTCGGTGGCGGGCGCTGTTTTCACAGGCAGGCTGACCTCGCTTTTAGGTGAGCGCCTGGCCGAGCATGGCGGCATGGACCAGCTGGGGATCGATGTGAACTCGCTTACGCCGGCCTTCGTGCGCTCTTTGCCCGACGAAGTGCAGCAGGTGATCGCCGGCTCGTACAACGACGCGATCGTGCCCATGTTCATGCTGATGGTACCCCTGACCATCGCGGCGGGCCTGATGATGGGCGCGCTTAAAGAGCGCCCGTTGGCCAAAACCAACGAAGAGCAGGGAGGAGATATTTAAATGATCGCTTATATCATGCTGTGCGCTTCGGTGTGCTTCGAGGTGTTCGCCGACACCATGATGAAGCTTTCCGATGGCTTCAGGCACAAGTTGCCCATCGTTGGCGTGGTGGTGGGCTACGCGGTGTCGTTCTACGCTTTGTCGCGCGTTCTTTTGCAGCTGCCGCTGGGCCCGGTGTACGCCGCTTGGACCGGTTTGTCCATTGTTCTTACCGCGGTGGTGGGCGCGATCCTTTGGAACGAGGGCTTCAACGTGAAGAAGGTCGTTGGGCTTATCGCAATCATCGTCGGCGTCGTTCTTTTGAAGATAGGGGTGTAGCCATGCGTTTCAACGAGGAAGATCGCGCTAAGGAAGGCCCCGCCGAGCCCGCCGCCAAGCGCTCGCAGGCCAAGCCTTTCAAGAATCGTGCTTTGCCCAAGAACTTCGTGTTCTTGTTGCTGGGCGTCGCTATCGTTAGCGAGGTGACGGGTGCCACCACCTTAAAGCTCTCCTGCGGTTTTGGCGTTTTCCCCTTCAACATCATCACGGTTGTGTGCTACGGACTTTCCATTTCGCTTTTGATCGTCATTTTGAAGTACCTGCCTTTGGGGCTCACCTACGGTATTTGGGG
>CAVAUO010000151.1:0-3422 GCA_963591685.1 Escherichia coli | reverse complement strand
GATTACGACCTGGTTCAGGCCGATAAGCTCGGCGCGATCATCGGCAAGAAGCCTACCGAGTTCGGCCTCGAGGTGTTCCAGATGCGCGGCGGCGACAACGATCTGTCCGTCGAAGAGTTGTGCACCCACGACTCCAAGGAGTTCAAGAAGGGCGACGAGGTCTACATGGTTGCCCAGCATGAAACGGTTACCCTTGACGTCGCCATGGAGCGTGAGGCCGAGTATCGCGAGTTCTTGAAGAAGAAGGTTGTCGACAACGGCTACAAGTTCGCTCTGCTCTTGGTCACCGACATCTTCAACGAGGGTTCCAAGTTCATCTGCGAGGGCGACGTCGCTCCCGTTTCCGAGGCCTTCGGCATCGATGCCACCAAGGCTGAGTGGGTGGACGGCATTCTTTCCCGTAAGAAGCAGGTTATCCCGCCGCTTTCGTAAGAGGCGCTGCAACGCGGTTTTTGATTCCGTCGTTCCCGCGAACAACGTGAAAGCACTTATAGCATGAACGAAGCATTTACTCGACGCATCGACGCTCGACTGATCTTTTCGGTTGTTGCTTGTGGCATCATGTCCTTTTCCGGCGTGGTGGTCGAAACGGCGATGAACATCACCTTCCCCTCGTTTATGAGCGAATTTTGCGTGGACACGGCAACCGTGCAATGGGTGACCACCGGGTATTTGCTCGTTCTTACCGCCATTATGCCGCTGTCTTCGTTTCTTAAACGTCGCTTTCGAAACAAGACCCTATTTGCTGTAGCTATCTGCTGTTTTGCCGCGGGAACAATCGCCTGCGCCTTGGCACCGGTGTTCTCCATGCTCATTTTGGGACGCCTGGTGCAAGGCGTCGGCACCGGTTTGGCGCTTCCGCTTATGTTCAACATCGTTCTCGAGCAAGCGCCCATAGAAAAAATGGGCCTGATGATGGGCATCGCCACGCTTGTTACGGCGATGGCTCCAGCGGTTGGCCCCTCGGTTGGCGGCCTTATCGTCACGCTGTGGGGGTGGCGTCAAATCTTCCTGGTGTTGCTGCCTTTCCTGGCTTTTTCCGCGGTGGCCGGCCTTACGTCGTTGCGCCAGGTAAGCAAGCTCGAGCGCGTTTCGTTCAGCGTCCCTCAATTCGTTTTGCTCTCGGGCGCTTTCGCCTGTTTCGTCTTCGCCACTAGCTCTGCAAGCACTGCAGGTTGGCTTAGTGCGCAGGTGCTTGGTCTGCTTGCTGCCGGCCTTGCGTTCATCGCCGCATTCGTGCTTTTGTCCAAGCGCAGCAGCAATCCGCTGATTCGAATCGACGTTTTCCGAGGCGGCCCATTTTCGGCTTGCCTTGTTTACGTGGTTTTGCTGCAGGTCATCGTGCTTGGCCTTGGCTATCTGCTTCCTTATTACGGCCAGGTGGTAAACGCGCAGGATGAATTTGGTGCAGGATGTTTGCTGTTGCCCGGCTGCATCGTCGGTGCGATCCTGGCGCCGTTTGGCGGAAGAATCCTCGATCTTTTCGGCGCAAGGCGCCCTCTTGGCTTCGGTTCGCTTTGCCAGCTGGCCGCCATGACCCTGTTCGCGTTTTTGACCATCGGCGCGGCGCCATGGGTCTTCGCGCTGATCTACGTGCTCATTCCGATAGCGCAGGGCTTCTCCGCGGCCAACTCGATCACCTATGGCTTGAGCTTTTTGCCCGCCGATCGTAAGACCGATGGCAACGCCAGCTTCAATACTTTGCAGCAGCTCGGCGGCGCGCTCGGCACCGCCATCACGACCTCCATCGTCAATGCATCGCAGGCCCAGTCCTCCGATTTCGTTGCAGGGACCATTGCTGGCACTCAAGCGTCTTTCTATCTGCTTTTGGGTATCGCCGTCATCGCTCTCTGCTCCATGGTCGGGGCCTTCATCGTCCGCAGCGGCAAGCGGTAGGCGAGTCCGCCGCTGATTTTCGCTGCGGCAGGCGGTAAACGCGTTTGTCGCCGACGTTCACAGCGATAGACGCTAGGCTGTCTCGGCCTTCGTTGTCCGTCCTAGCAGGCGGCGGCTATCCTGCCGCCAACCCTTTGCGCGCGCTTGCCTTGCTGGCTTGCTCCGTGCCTGATGGGTTCTTAGCAGCCAATAGTGGATGCCCAACAAAAGAAGGACACCCAACTGGGTGCCCTTCCAGCAAGTTTAGTTTTGAAGCTAATCTATTTAAGATCTTCCAGGCGACCGTGCTTCTCGTAGCGCGTCAGGCGGCTGACCTTGTTATCGTCGTCCACGAAGACAACGCGTGGTGCGTTGGCAGGATCGGCGAATTCCTCGGGGGTCATCTGGCAGTAGTTCATGATGATCACTTTGTCACCCACATTAACCAGATGAGCCGCGGCACCGTTCAGGCAGATCACGCCGCTGCCGGGCTCGCCTGCGATGACGTAGGTCTCAAGGCGGTTGCCGTTGTTGTTGTCGGAGATGGTAACCAGCTCGTACTCGTTGATGCCGGCTGCTTCCATCAGATCTGAATCGATGGTGATGGAGCCGATGTAGTCAAGTTCCGCCTGCGTGACGGTTGCTCGATGGATTTTGCCTTTCAGCACATTGAGCAGCATATGAACTAAGACCAACCTTTCTAATGAGCCGCCAAGCCTTCTTGGCTTCAAGTCACAGCCTAAGCTGTGTTGGATTCAAGCATTCTTGCGCAACTGGGCGCGGCGTGCAAGTTTATTCTTCGAAATCGAACAGGTAGTTGTCGATCAGTCGGGTTTCGCCGATGTAGACCGCAATAGCTACCAGGCCTGCTTCGCCAAGCGCATTGACGGGCTGCATATTGCCAAGGTCAACCACTTCGACGTAGTCGATGCGGGACAAAGGCTCGGCTTCGATGATCTTGCGAACAGCATCGCGCACGATGTCGGCATTGCGCTCGCCGCTCTCGATAAGCTCCTGCGCCTTGAAGATGGAACGGGACAAGCACAGGGCGGCTTTGCGCTCTTCATCGGAGAGGTAGGTGTTGCGCGAGCTCTTGGCCAGACCGTCCTCTTCGCGGACGATGGGGCAGCCGTAGACCTTCACGTTCATGTTGAGGTCGGCGACCATGCGCTTGATGATGGAGAGCTGCTGGGCGTCCTTCTGGCCGAAGAAGGCCTTATCGGGTTGAACGATGTTGAAGAGTTTGTTCACCACCGTGCAAACGCCGCGGAAGTGCCCGGGGCGCTTGGCACCGCACAAGCTATCGGTCAGGGTTTCCATCTCAACGTAGGTGTTGTAGTTCTTGGGATACATTTCTTCGGGTTCGGGATGGAAGACCACGCTCACGCCCTTGCTTTCGGCGATTGCCGCGTCGCGCTCAAGATCGCGCGGGTAGCTTTCGTAGTCCTCGTTGGGTCCGAACTGGATAGGGTTCACAAAGACGCTCGTGACAACGCGGTCGCACTCGGAAACGGCGCGCTCCATCAGCGACATGTGCCCTTCATGCA
>CAVAUO010000150.1:0-3424 GCA_963591685.1 Escherichia coli | reverse complement strand
ATGGTGGCGGCATGTACATCGACAGCAGCAGTTCCGTTTGCGTGCAAGACAGTCGCAATAATCATATTGGCACAGCTACGATTGAAGGAAACAAGGCTAACGGCAACGGCGGCGGCATAGCTGTTTCAAGAACAGACAAAATCAACGCCATCGTATTTGACTCAGCCACTGTTTTTAAAAATAATTCGGCAGCCAATCAGGGCGGTGCTATATGGTTGGATTCGAGCTGTAAGGCCAACCTTACTACGGCTGACAATAAAGGTGGCTTAACCTTTGAAGGTAATTCTGCCTTAGTTGGTGGTGCTATTTACAACAAAGAAGCTAAATCATCTATAGCGATTTTTGGCGATAGTAAGAAAACGACATTTACTAATAATCATGCTGCCTCTCAAGGTGGTGCCATCTATGTTTCCAGCTCGAGTGAATACGCAACGAACATCACAAATGCGGAGTTCAAGGGCAACTACGCCGGCCAGCCTGGGTCGAAGGAGGGGACAGGTGGCGCAATTTGGTTTGCCAACCAAATGAGCATCAGCAACACCACCATTTCCGACAATTACGCCACTCGCCAAGGTGGCGGTGTGTATTGCAACAACACCGATTCGGCTACCTTTACGCTTGGTGGCACTGTTCTTATCGATGGTAACCGTATCGTTGAGATTGCTGCTGATGGCAGCGTTAACGAAAAGGATGCCCACAACAATTTGTCGATTAAGGGTTCTCAGAAAATAAGCGGAGGAACCGGGGATAACGCCGTTACCACGGATAGCTCCATCGGCGTGACAGTCGAAGACTATTCCTCATCGAAGCGGCAGATCAACGCCAACGCTGACTTTGTAACCCAGAAGCTTGGCTCTCTGTGGCCGAACTGCATTTATTCCGACAATACTAAGTACAGCATTCTTGGGGAAGGTAATTACCTTTATTTACGTAACATGGAAACTGCCACATATAGCGTAATTGCTTATAGCGCTCAGCCAACGCGACAATATACCCCAAAGCCAGGTGAAGAAGTTGTTCTGAAGAGCAGCGATTTTGAAAAAAAGACAAAAGATAGCGAAGGAAATGAGCAGGTATGGACGCTTGTTTCATGGGATGTCGCTTCAAAAGGAAAAACTGAAACCCTTGAAGTAGCTGATGGTCAGATTAGCTTTAAAGCGGAAGGGCCAACAGTAGCACGTGCTAATTATGCTTGTGCGGTCCAAAAGGTTGGTATTGAGCTTGGCGATATTTACAGCTACGACAAGTTGGAGTCCTCTGATACTCCCGAAAAGGGAGACACGCCCGTCTACAAGGCTGCGCTTAGTTTTGGTTATATAGATTCAACGACCAAGCTTGTTGAACATCCGGGGACTGCGTACGCATTGTATGTGAAGAATAAGGTTGTAGAAGAAGAAAAGGATGGGGCAGAAGAGTCCTTATCCAAAACCGTTACCTACACAATCTCAATACCTAAATCCACATTGACGAGTAGCAGTTTGTTTGTCGACGGCAAACCCGGGTTTGATTTCAAAGTCAAATTTAATAAGTACAGTCCTGCTGGCTCGACGGAGGGGCTGGGCGAATACTCCACAACCGAGGTTAGTGATTATAGGGTCACCGATGATGGGGACCTGGAATTCAAAGTGAGCGTCACCGTGCCGAAGAAGGCGTCGAAGCACACGGTCACCTTCGTTGCCAACAATATGAGCAACTATTACAAGTTCGATGATGGAACCACCGAAAAGCAAATCGAGGTGGAAGACGGCCAGCCAATCGATTTCAGCAGTGTTCCCACCCCTGTGAACAAGGGCGATACCGAAGCGAAATTCGCCAAATGGTTCTTGTATGATACGGCATCGAAGAAGGACAGTGTCTGGTATTACGATGCTCCGGTCACCGACGACATAACCCTCTATTCGCTCTTTTCCACCCAGTCTACTGGGGATAGGAAAGTGACCTTTATGGCTGGGGACACGGTTCTTTCCGTTAAATACGTAGACTGGAGCAAGGACTATAAAGTAACACAGCCAAGCGATCCGGTGCGCGCCGATTACACCTTCGAGGGCTGGTACGCCGATGCTGATTTTGAAAACGAATTCAATTTCGATACTGAAGTTGAAGACGGTACGGTGGTTTATGCAAAGCTTGTCCATGAGCCTTGCACGGTTACCTTCGACTATGGTTGCTCTGATATTGAGAATCAATCGGTGAAAGTTGCCTATGGCGATACGGTTACGGCTCCAGAGCAGCCAAGCCGAGAAGGTTATAAGTTCCTTGGTTGGTATTCGGGTGCTAGTAAATACGACTTTGATACCAAAGTCACAAAAGATATCACGCTTACTGCGAAATGGGAGCATGATACCTGCACGGTAAGCTTCAATACGGGCGAAGGCGGGCCTAAGGTAGAAGACAAAACCGTTACCTACGGTGAATATCTTGAACAGCCTGAAGATCCTACTTGGGCGGGCCATATCTTCAAGGGTTGGTATGCCGATGAAAGTTGCACTACGGAATTCGATTTTGACGAGCCAATAACTGGCGATACGACTGTTTATGCCAAGTGGGAGGAAGCCTATACGGTTACCCTTAAGTTTGGCAATGGTGACGAGGACGAGGTTCGCACCGTCAAGGAGGGCGATAGCATAGGCACTTTGCCTGAGCCATCATTTGCGGGCCATAGCTTTATGGGCTGGTACGACGAAAATGATGATGGGGTTGAAGAAGGTGCGGAAGTCACTAGGGATATGGTGATTAGCGCCAAGTGGGAGCTCAATACGTACACGGTGGAGTTCGATCTCGACGGCGCAGAGGGAAGCGTAGATCCCCAAAAGGTTGAGTATGGTTCGACCGCCACCAGGCCGGATGCCGACCCGCAGCGCGCAGGGTTTGTGTTCGAGGGTTGGTACAAGGATGCCCAGGGCACCGAGGAATTCAGCTTCGGTACTCCAATCAAGGCCGACACCACGGTTTATGCAAAATGGACTGAGCTTTTGACGGTTAACTTCGACTCCGCCGGTGGAACCGAGGTAGATCCTATCCAGGTGAAGAAGGGGAGCAGCCTTGGTTCCCTTCCCGAGAGCACCAAGGATGGCTTCAAGTTTGCTGGTTGGTACAGCGGTGAACAGCTGGTTACCGCGGACACCTTGGTGGAGGAGGATCTCGAGCTTGTGGCCCATTGGGCCGACGCCTCGACGTACTATACCGTGACATTCAAAGACGGCGATTCGGTATATCTGGCTGAGTCCGTCAAGGCCGGCGAAAGCGCGGCCAAGCCTGCCGATCCCGAAAAAGATGGTTATGTCTTCAAGGGGTGGCTGCTTGATGGCGAGCCTTACGATTTCGCGCATCGGCTCGACTCCGACATCATCCTTGTTGCTGCTTGGACGGAAAATGCAAGCGGTGGCGGCGAGGATGATCGGAAAGACGAGGGAGAAGGTGGCCA
>CAVAUO010000149.1:0-3435 GCA_963591685.1 Escherichia coli | reverse complement strand
CAGAGCGGCGGCAGCGTTGCTGATGGACGCCTGAGTGGAAACGTGGATCTCGAGTTCGGGCGCATGCGCGCGAATGATCGCCAAAACGCCCAGGTCGCTCACGATCACCGCGTCCACGCCGGCGTCGCGAATAGCCCGCGCATAAGCAGGAAGATCGACCAAATCTTTATCATGCGCGTAGATGTTGCAGGTCACATGCACCTTGACGCCATGATCGTGCGCATAGGCAACCGCGCGAGGCAACTCCTCAAGCGAGAAGTTGGACGCACGCGTGCGCAGGCCGTACTTATCGCAGGCCATATACACCGCATCGGCGCCGAAATGAATGGCATAGGCAAGCTGCTCCATGCCGCCGGCAGGAGCCAAGAGCTCGGGTTTGCGCAGTTCGGTCAAGTTTTTAGCCTTACGCCTTCAAGGCCTTGGCAACGGCATCGACCACATCGTCAAGCGCAACAGGGACCTTTTCACCCTCGACACGGCGCTTGACCTCGACCTCGCCGTTCTTCAGGCCGCGCTTGCCCAAAACAACCTGCACGGGCCAACCGATGAGGTCGGCGTCGGCGAACTTGAAGCCGGCACGAGCGTCGCGATCGTCGATAACGACCTCGAAGCCAGCTTCGGCGAGCTTTTCAGCGAGCTCGTTAGCGGCAGGCTCGACCATGTCGGCACCCATGCTCAAAGGAATGACGATGACCTCGGCAGGAGCGATGGCCGCAGGCCAGATGATGCCGTCCTCGTCGTGGCATTGCTCGACGGCAGCGGCAAGGCTGCGCGAAACGCCCCAACCGTAGCAGCCCATGACGAAGGGCTTCTCGGTGCCGTCCTCGGCCATGTAGGTGGCGTCCATGGCAGCAGAGTACTTGGTGCCCAGCTTGAAAATCTGACCAACCTCGATACCGCGCGCAAGCTCAAGAGGCTTGCCGCACACAGGGCAGGAATCTCCTTCGGCAACCTCGCAAAGCTCGCCCCAGGTATCGATTGTGAAATCATGGCCGAGTTTGGCTCCCACGTAGTGGAAACCCTCCTCATTCGCACCTACGACCCAGGAGGGAACCTCGGCCAGGCTGGAGTCGGCGGCGAGCTTCACGCCTGCGGGCAGACCAACCGGGCCCATGGAGCCCTTGACCAGGCCCGCTTCCTGCATTTCCTCATCGGTCAGAGGCGCAAAGCCACAGATCAGCTGGCTTGCTTTAAGCTCGTTGACCTCATGATCGCCAGGCACGAACAAAACCCATACCGTGCCCTCGGCGTCCTTGCCGCTGAAGGCCTTGACGGTAGCAAACTCATCGCATTTAAGGAATTCGGCAAGCTCGGCGATGGTATGCACGCCTGGCGTTGCAATCTTTTCCATAGCCTCGACGGCATACACGGTGGGATGAGCCTTACCGCTGGCTGCCTCGACGTCGGCTGCGTAGCCGCACTCGCAATAGGCGATCTCGGCCTCGCCGGTGTCGGCCAGAACCATGAACTCCTCGGAGCCCGAACCGCCGATCTCGCCGGTGTCGGCCTCGACCACGCGGTAGCGAAGGCCCATGCGCTCGGTGATGTTGACGTAAGCCTCGCGCATCAGGGCATAGGAAGCATCAAGCCCGGCCTCGTCGGCATCGAAGCTGTAAGCGTCCTTCATGATGAACTCGCGGGAGCGCAGCAAGCCGAAGCGCGGACGACGCTCATCGCGGAACTTAAGCTGAATATGATAAAGATTGCGCGGAAGGTCCTTGTAGGAGCGCAATTCGTTTTGCACCAAGTCGGTGATAACTTCTTCATGCGTGGGGCCCAGGCAGAACTCGTTGCCGTGACGGTCGGTAAGACGCATCATCTCGTCGCCGTACACGCCCCAGCGCCCGCTGCGACGCCACAACTCGGCGTCCTGGACGAAGGGCATCAGAACTTCCTGCGCCTCGTGGGAATCCATCTCCTCGCGCACGATGTTCTGGATCTTATGAAGCACGCGCATACCCAAAGGAAGGAAGGTGTACAAGCCCGAAGCTTCCTTGCGGATCATGCCGGCGCGCACCAGCAGCTTAGCCGAAGCGATGTCTTGATCGCTGGGGGTTTCCTTCAGGGTGGGCGCATACAGCTTGGTCATGCGCAGAATTGCATGTTTACTCATTGAACCTTCTCAATCTCTTCGAACAGGGCTTCAAGAATATCGGCCTCGGCAACCTTTCGCAAGGTTTTGCCGTGGGCGAAGATAAGGCCCACGCCATCGCCGCAAGCGACGCCCAGATCGGCATCAGCAGCTTCACCGGGACCGTTTACCACGCAGCCCATGACGGCTACCTGGATTGGCTTGTTGACGGTTTTCAGGTGCTCTTCGACCTGCTTTGCCAGAGCAATCAGATCGACCTTGCAGCGACCGCAGGTGGGGCAGCTCACCAGCTCGGGATTGCGGCGACGAAGCCCCAGGGCACCGAGCAGCGTCCAGCAGGCGCGAACCTCTTCGGCGGGATCGTCGGTCAGGCTGATACGCATGGTGTCGCCTATGCCTTGCTCCAACAGGATGCCCAAGCCGCTGGCGCTTTTAACCAAACCTTGGAACAGGGTGCCGGCTTCGGTCACCCCGATATGCAAGGGCACCTGCGGCAGCTCGCGCGACAAGATGCGGTAGGTGGCAATGGTGGTTGGCACGTCGTGGGCCTTAGCCGACACCACCACATCAAAGAAGCCCTGAGACTCGCAGAACTCGACGTAGGACTTGGCGGACTGCGCGAGCTTTTCGGGCAAGCTCAGGTCGGTGCGCTCGGCGATCTCCTTATCCAGGGAGCCGGCGTTGACGCCGATTCGGATGGGGATGCCCGCCTCACGCGCGGCCTTTATCACCGGGACGGTTTTGGCAAGGCCGCCGATGTTGCCAGGGTTGATACGGAGCTTCGCTGCGCCGCGACGGGCAGCCTCGATGGCTAGCTCGGCACTGAAATGGATATCGGCCACTACGGGAAGAGGGCTTTGCCGCACGATGGCCTCGAAATGATCGAGGGAAGCTTTGTCGGGGATGGCCACACGGATAAGCTCGCAACCCACCTGCGCCAAGCGCTCAATCTGCTCAAGGTTTCCCTGGACGTCGGCCAAGGGAAGGTTGAGCATCGACTGCACCACGCAGGGCGCTCCCCCGCCAAGCGGGACGTCGCCCACCATCACCCGGCGCGTCAGCTCGTTAGGTTTTGGCATGAAACCTCCTTGATTACGTAGGGCTCCAGTGTACTCCTTGCACGGGGCGCAAGCATTCCTTGGCCTCAAAGCCCCCTACAAGCTGCGCTAACTGCAGGCTCTAACTCCAATTACCAAAGATGAAGCGCTGGATATCCTGGTTCACCATCACAACGAACAGAAGCAGGATGAGCGCCATGCCCGCATAGGAAAGAGCGTTTTGCACCTTCACGGGCACAGGGCGGTGAATGATGCGCTGCACCACCTCGATGACGAAACGGCCGC
>CAVAUO010000148.1:0-3441 GCA_963591685.1 Escherichia coli | reverse complement strand
GTCTACACCAGCTACAACACCGTCCTAACCATGCCCACGGAGGATGCAACGCTTAGCGCCCACTACCCCACCGCTCTTTCATCTTTAAGCCTAACGGTTGGCGAAAGCAATTCGTGGGAAACGCTCTCGAGCACAGAAACCAGCGGCAAGTACGGCGAATACCTTGCCAACGCTCCCGTCACCAAGCTCAAGATGAAAGATGTTGAAGGTAACACCGTCGAACCTAGCGCCGAATGGATCGAGTACGACGCTGGCACAACAAAGCAAGAAGTCGCCGAAATGAAGGATGATTCCGGAAACGTTGCCCAAAAGAAGGTTAACTACGTTGTCAGAATCGAGAACTTCTTAACGTACTACTACGGTATCAAGCTCACAGGAGACGCTTCCAGCATCAAAGCCTCCATCGAAGTGGCCTCCTCTTCGCTCGGATCCCCCACCATCGACAATGTGACCACCTCTTTCGAAACAAGCAAAAGCTCCAGCTCCGATGTGGATCTGATCGTCAGCTTCACGGCAAGCTACAACTGCCCGGACGACGGATCATGCTCCGTGAAGGTTGATGGACGCGATATCAACGACCCTAAAACCCAAGTAACCTCAGTCGGCCACAACGTCGAGACCGGGCAGCCCCTAACGGTTAAGGCACCCAGCGTCAGCGGTTGGGAATTCGTCGGGTGGGAAAACCTGCCCAAGGGTGCAAGCGAGGACAAGTCGACCCATGCCGTCACCCTCTCCGAAGTAACCGAGGACCTTCAGCTTGAAGCCAATTACCAGCCTGTCGTTTCCAAGCTGAAGCTGGAGGTTGCCGCTCCCACCATCGGCGGAAAGTTCCCCTCGGAGCTCGCCAGCGCAAACATCACCGCCGGCTCGACGATTGCTTCCGATGGCGGACGAACCGATAAAGACCAAAACGTGATCAACGATGCCAACAACGATGTTTCCTTCACTTGGCAAAAAGCCGATAAATCAGATGCCGGGAAGCTTGTAGAGGGCGACACCACCTATAAAGGAAGCATCTGCATGAAGCTTCCGGGAAGCGGCTGGCAGTTCACCTGGGATAACTCGGTGGTTGCAACAGTCAACGGCGTTGCCGCCAACTCGGTGGAAGTCAACAAGACCACCGACACCATCACCGTCTCATGGCTGGTGAAAACCGGCCCCGACAAACGCTACGATAGCGTGAGTTCCGACCTAACGGACGTCTCCATCGATCAAGCAAGCGACTGCAAAGGTTACCTGCCCAGCACCATCAGCTACAAGCTTAAGGATGATGAATCCTGCACGGCCGAAGCCACCTGGGACACGTCCGTCATAGACGGAATCATTGCATCAAATTCCTTTACCGTCACCGGCACATTCAAAGATAAGTACGACACGGAGCACAAAATCAGCCGCACGTTCAAACTCCCGAAGATCGGCGCCCCTAAAACCAAGCTCAACAGCTCAACCGAGGAAGCGCAGCTTGTAGAGCTTTTGGCAAACTCCAGCTGGGGCAACGCCGCTAAGGTGCAGATTTTCTACGCGCTGGCAAAACCAGGAGCCGCCGAGCCCGCAGACAGCGATTACCTCGAGTATTCCAGCTCGGAATCCAGCTCGAATCCGCAGCCCATCAAAATCACGGAAAGCTGCTCTCTGTACACCTATGCTTTGGTAGACAACCGCAAAACCGAAATAGGTAAATACACCTACAGCCTGGGCGGAGAGCACAGCATCACCCTTACCGGAGGGGAAGATGAAGATGGAATAAACAAAAACACCTTCCTCGTGAACGGGAAGAAATCCGATACCGCCAAAAACGGCGATCTGGTTACCGTGGTAGCAGGAGGAACCCTTGACGGTAAACAATTTGACGGCTGGAAGATCGTATCGGGCGATATCGAACTGAAAGATTCAAGCTCGGCAAAAACGAGCTTCATCATGGGCGACGCCGACGTTGAGCTTGAGGCAACCTACAAAGACATCGAATACACCGTAAGCTTTGATTCGGCTGGGGGCAGCGCCGTTGAATCCCAAACGGTAAAAGTAACGGCAAATGCGAAGAGGCCCACCAACCCGAAACGTGAAGGCTACGTCTTCGTTGGCTGGCAGTTCAACGACAAGTTCTTTGATTTCTCGACCAGCATAAAACGAGACATCAAACTTGTGGCGAAATGGAGCAAGGCATCCACTTCCATCGCCGATGCCGAAGTCACGCTTTCAAAGACGAGCTTCGCTTACACCGGCAAAACCTGCACACCATACGTAAAGTCCGTCGTCTTGAGCGGAAAAACCCTCAAAGACGGCCTAGATTACACCGTGCAAATCCAAGCCGGCAAAAAGGTAGGAAGTTACCAAGTAGTCGTCACGGCTAATGGCGCACCGTACACAGGCAAGATCACCGTCACCTACACCATCAATCCCAAAAAGGTGAACAAGTTCAAGGTCTCCAAAGCCAAAAAGGCATTCAAGGCCCAATGGAAGAAGAGCAAAACAGAGCGAAGCGGCGTTCAGGTTCGCTACTCCACCAAGAAATCTATGAAAGACGCGCATACGGTTAAGGCCAAGGGCGCAAGCGCCAAATCTAAAAAGGTGAGTAAGCTCAAGAGCAAGAATAAATACTACGTGCAAGCTCGTACTTATAAGGTAGTAAATGGCAAAACCTATTATTCTGACTGGAGCAAAAAGAAGACAGTAGAAACCAAGTAGTAAGATTCTCAAGAAGCAGCAATATCCCTGAGAGCAAGCCAGGCATGAAAAAAGACCTAGTAGAAATACCCGCGCTTTTCAGCGATAAGAATTTCCGCGACCTGCTGCGCACGGCACAGCGTCGTGCGCTGACGTGGGAGCAGTTCCTGGAGCACCCCTTGCCCACGGGCTTGAGCGCCTACGACTGCTGGCATGCCATGGAGTCACTCGGACGCTGCCAAGGGGTCCATCTGTTCGAAGGCTTTGACGGCGAGCTAGTGTGGTACCGGCGCACCTACGAGCTCGAGCAGCTTTCTCTCAAGTTGGATCAGCTAGGGAGGCCCGGCTCGCACCTTGACCACGCAATCCAGGAATCGGCGGCAGACGGCCTTGCGCACGATCTATGGCTGCGCGAGCTCCGCGCCTCCTTCGATCGATCGGGAATTTCCCTGGACGAAATCCTCGTAGCCAAAGAGCTTACCGACGGCAAGACGCTTGACGGCCTCGAGCGAATCGCCGCCAACACTATCACGCTCGACCACGAGTTCGGCGAGTTCACCGGCCGCCCGCTCGACCGCAGCCTGCTCACCGAGCTACGCGAGCGTCTGATCGAAGGCGTCTCGAGCAGTTCTCTGGATGAACATGCCATAAAGCTAGGCATCGCTTGCGACAGCAAGTACCAAACTAACTCGGCCTTCGACACAGCCCTGAGAGCGCTCGAATACGCGCAAGAAGGAGAGCCGCACAACGAAGACCTGCCAGTCCTTCGCGCCCTCA
>CAVAUO010000147.1:0-3480 GCA_963591685.1 Escherichia coli | reverse complement strand
CCAGCAGGTCATCGATGTGTGGACCAAGGCGAACGAGGAGGTCGGCGATGCTATGGCCGACAACTTCGACCGCTTCAATCCCATCTATATGATGGCCTTCTCCGGCGCTCGAGGTAACATCAAGCAGATTCGTCAGCTTGCCGGTATGCGTGGTTTGATGGCAGACCCTCAGGGCAACTACATCGAGACTCCTATTAAGGCGAACTTCCGCGAGGGCCTGTCCGTCTTGGAGTACTTCATTTCCACCCACGGCGCTCGTAAGGGTCTGGCCGACACCGCTCTGCGTACCGCAGACTCCGGCTACCTTACCCGTCGTCTGGTCGACGTTGCTCAAGACATCATCATCCGCGAGATCGACTGCGGTACCTGCGATGGCACCGTTGCTCCTCTGCGTGGTGACAAGGGCGTCGACGCGATGCTCGTCGGTCGTTGCCTGGCCGAGCCCGTCGTCAACCCCTCCACGGGCGAGATCCTGGCCGAGAAGGATGAGTACATCACTTCCGTCCATCAGCTCCAGGAGTGGGACGCTCTGGGCGTTGAGACCCTGAAGCATCGCTCCGTTATGACCTGCCATTCCGAGCATGGCATCTGCCAGAAGTGCTACGGTTGGGACCTGGCCACCAGCCGTCCCGTCAACATCGGCACTGCGGTCGGCATCATCGCCGCCCAGTCCATTGGCGAGCCTGGTACTCAGCTCACCATGCGTACCTTCCACACCGGCGGCGTCGCGGGCGAGGACATCACCATGGGTCTTCCTCGTGTTACCGAGCTTTTCGAGGCCCGCAAGCCCAAGGGCCTGGCTGTTCTGGCCAAGGTTTCCGGCGTTCTGCAGGTCCGTGGCGACAAGCAGTCCAAGACCCTTACCGTCCACGATCAGGAAGGCAACATCCAGGAGGAAGTCGTCTCCGCACGTGCTCAGCTGATGCCCGGCGTCTCCGACGGCTGCACCGTCACCATCGGCCAGCAGCTCACCAAGGGTTCCGTGAACCCGCATGAGCTTCTTGCTCTCACCGATGCCGACACCACCTTGCGTTACATCGTCTCCCAGGTTCAGCACGTTTACGTGTGTCCCAGGGCGTCGATATCAACGACAAGCACATCGAGGTCATCGCACGTCAGATGCTTCGTAAGATCACCGTCACCGACGCAGGCGACTCCGAGCTCATGCCCGGCCGCCAGGTCAATCGTTTCGAGTTCGAGAACATCGCCAACAACCTGGTTCTCGAGGGCAAGAATCCTCCCGTGGGTCAGCCTCTGCTCCTTGGTATCACCAAGGCGTCCCTGGCAACCGACTCCTGGGTTTCCGCGGCTTCCTTCCAGGAAACCACCAAGGTCCTTACCGATGCCGCCATCGAGGGCAAGGTCGACATCCTGCACGGCCTTAAGGAAAACGTCATCATTGGTAAGCCCATCCCCGCAGGTACCGGTCTTGAGCGTTACCGCAAGGTCGGTCTTACTTACAAGGGCGTTCCCACCGAGCAGGTTGAAGGCGACGCGCTGCCTGATTCCGCTCCTGCCGCACTGCGCGATATCGAGGAGCTCCTGCCCAAAGAGCAGGATTGGGCGCTTGACGGCGAGGGCTACCTGGCTCCCGGCTCCGATTATGCAAGCTACTTCGCTTCCATCGGCGGTCGTCGTGCCAACAACCTCACCGATGAGGAGGCTCGCCTCTACATCTACGACGATCTGGGCGTTTCCCAGCGTTGGGCCAACAAGTTCTCCGAGGCCGGCATCGAGACCGTTGCCGACTTGGTCGGTCGCACCGAAGATGAGCTTTTGCGCATCGAGGGCATCGGTGCCAAGGCTATCGAGGAATTGAAGGCGGGCCTTGAGGCTCACAACCTTTCCCGCGTTATCGAGGACGACCTCAATGCGTCCCGCGACGATGTGAGCCAGCTGCTCGACATGGTTTTCAGCCCCGACGACAGCGTGCTTATCGGCGGCGAATCCCGCGTCTCTTACGACGATGACGAGGAGATGCTTGGCGAGGCATTGCCCCCTCGTTCCTATCAGCGCAACCTCGATGAGCTCGACGCTCTTCTCGGCGGCGATTTGGGCTTCGGTCTAACCTCCGCCAGCGAGGAAGCTGCCTCCAATGCGGAACAGCAGCAGGAGTAAGGCGTAAGGCTTAGCTTTTGAGCCAAGGCATAAGCGGCTTGTTCGGAGCCCAGGGGTAAACGCCCCTGGGCTCTTTTTCGTTTCGGCCGGCTCGTGATCGCCATTTCAAAATGAGTGCGCTATTATGAACCAGGTTCATTCAAGGGGGCGCCTCGCCCCTTTTTCCTAGGAGAAGCATGACATCCAAGATATTCATTCCCGAAGGGGAATCGCTTGCCCCTGCGGTAAGCCAGATAGGCAACACGCTCGAGACGCTTGCTCATACCATCC
Organism: Escherichia coli; assembly: GCA_963591685.1. Taxonomy (GTDB): domain Bacteria; phylum Actinomycetota; class Coriobacteriia; order Coriobacteriales; family Eggerthellaceae; genus Anaerotardibacter. The sequence goes on along the minus strand of CAVAUO010000147.1, from coordinate 1,092 downwards.
ATGCACGTCGCGGCGCCGGCGAGGAAAGCTATACCTATCGTCTTTTGAACGGCGATCTGGACAACCTTTTAAAGAAGTTGGTTGAGGAAGCCCACGAGACCACGCTTGCTGCAAAGGATTGCGCGCGCGTGGACGCTTCCTTGGGCGACGTCGATCATCTGCGCTACGAGGCGGCTGACGTCGTATATCACTTGATGGTTCTTTTGGAGCGCGAAGGCATTGCCCTTGACGAGTTCGCAGCCGAGCTCAATGCGCGCATGACCACAGAAGAGCTTTCGAAGAATGCGGGCGCCATCCGTCTGAAGCCCGAGTACCGCAATCGCGGCAACCACGTGGAGAAGTAGGGGAGTCATGGCGAAACTTTTCGGAACCGATGGCGCGCGCGGCGTTGCCAACACGGAACTCACCTGCGATATTGCTTTCAAACTTGGTCAGGCTGCGGTAGCCCTGTTCGGCAAAACCGTGGTGGTTGGCAAGGACACGCGCTTGTCCGGCGACATGCTCGAGGCCTCGCTTGGCGCAGGCATCATGAGCCTTGGAGGCACGGTCTTGGCCTGCGGGATCATCCCGACTCCGGGCGTTGCGCTTCTGGCACGCGAGCTTCATGCCGATTGCGGCATCGTTATCAGCGCAAGCCATAACCCGCCCGAGTACAACGGCATCAAGTTCTTCGATGCTCAGGGTTTTAAGCTTTCCGATGAGCGTGAAGCCGAGCTTGAGACATTCGTCGCCCAAGGCGGCGCGGCGGCCTCCGATCTGCCTTCCGGTGATGCCGTGGGCGTGATCGTTCCGGTGGAAGATGCCTGCGAGCTCTACATTCGTCACGCCATCAACACGGTTGCTGGTGAGAATCTGCCTTTCGACGAGCTTAAAATTGCCCTCGATGCCGGCCATGGCGCTTCTTCGCTTACGACAGCCCGCGCCTTGGAAGAGCTTGGCGCTGAAGTAGTCGTCATCAACGATGATTTCAACGGCACGGACATCAATGTCGAGTGCGGCTCAACTCATCTCGATCCCTTGAAGCAGCTTGTCACATCAACGGGCGCGCAAGTAGGCATCGCCCACGACGGCGATGCGGATCGCGTTATGCTT
>CAVAUO010000146.1:0-3553 GCA_963591685.1 Escherichia coli | reverse complement strand
AGCGCACAGTAGGCGGGCGTCGCGCCGATGGTGCCCTGGATGGGTTGCCGCTCGAGCAGTTCGAGCGCGCAGCGGACGTGCCGCGCCGCGTCAGGGTCGTACGTGCGGCTTCCGTTCGTGGGATCTAGCGTGCTACCAAACACGATGTTGAGCGCGCTGTCACCGACGATCGAGATGTCAAGCTCGGTCATACGATAATCGCTTCCTCTTGTGGATTGATAATCAGCGATTATCTATTTTCCTATTTTTCGTGCTTTAAGTGACTTACTGCACGGAAAATCTTTATGTCAAAACTGTTAAATAATTGAACGAGTTTCAGTTTTACTTAAAGAGAGCTCAGAGGATGCATTCCTTAGGCCTGGCTACCCTTGGTTGCCGTGGCGTTGAAGAGCTCCAGGTACTCGCCTTCGTGCAAGGTCACCGTGTAGGTGGCAAACGTGCTCGCGTCGCTTGTCTGCTTTTGCTCGGTGATGTAGTCGCCCTCGTAGGAAAGGTCTTTCATTACGTAGTAGGCGTAATAGGTTGAGGAATCTTTGCCTGCCTTAAGGCGATAGGTGCCGGCGGGGATGTCGGTGCCCACGCGGAAGACGCCGTTGGTGTAGGGGTCGGAGAACTTGTCGGTCATCTTGGAGATGTCGCAGAAGCCCTCGGTGCCGTTGATGACGATCAAAACCTCGGAGTCTTCGACGGTGATGAGGTTGTGTCCGTAATAGTTGTTGTTGAGCTTGCATTTGTAGGTGTTGCCGCTCTTAGTGAGCACGAAGTAATAGCTGAGTTGGGTGTCGGAGCCGCCCATCCAATAGGTTCCTGCATCGATACCGCCCTTCGAGCCTACGAAATAGATTCCCTGGGGCGTGTTGTTTCCCGTCGCCTTGGCGTTGGCGAAGTATTTTTCCTGAAGCTCTTTGAGTTCGGATTTGGTGAAGTTGTCGATGGAGCCGCCCTCGCCAAGAACCGTGCGCAGATTGGCGTTGCCTGCGCCTTCGCTTTCCTGGTCATCAGAACTTGCCGAGCTGCTTGCGCTTGTGCTGGAGGAGGAGCCGTCGGAGTCAAGCACGGTGGCGATGGTTGCGCAGCCTACGATGCCTGTTGCGAACAGCCCCAAGCAGGCAACAACGACAAGAACGATGATCGCTGCCAGGATGCCTTTGGAGCCCTTGGGCTGCTTTTCGGGGTTGGGGATGGCAGTGTATTGATAGGGCTGAAACGGGCTGGGCATCGGGCGCTCCTTGAAAGGGGTCTGGTTTGATTTCCCTAGAATAGCCCGTCTGCGTCTTCAAACAGCTCGCTTGCGTTTATTTCAGCGAAATCACATGCTTCGTTCACGCAAACGCTGGCACATGCCCCGCAGGCGATGCAGTAACTCTTGTTGTAGGCCAAGGTGCCATTTTCGATTTGGCGTGCGCCTGTGGGGCAGGCATCCACGCAGGCATGGCTGTTGATACACGAATCGGAGGTGGCAGAAACCCAGAGCGCCACGCGCTTGCCGATTTCCTCGTTTTCTTGGGTGGCTTCAAGGATGAGCTTGCGACGAGGCCAATACTTGGGGATGCGGTGGTCGGCGGTTAATTCCTCGAGGGTTTGGCCTTCATGCTGCTTGATATGGCCCGCGGCGCGCAGGCGCTCCATGCGCTCCTGGAAGTCGTTGACCGAGGAATTCTCGCGCAGGCGATGCTCACCCGTTGCCGCTTCGGCCACGGTTTGGCCGATGCCGGCGAACATGTTGCGACGGTCGCTGTCAGCCTGAGCGCTTGCCATGAGCGAGGCGATGATTGATTGCTGCGTGGGCACGGAATCGGTGAAGCCGATTTCTTTTTGGGTCCACGCTTGGGCCGTATCGATGGCATGTCCGAAAAGCTCGGGTGCAAGAGATCCTGCCACCTGGCACTGCGCGCACAGCTCGAAATCACAGCAGACGTTTACCTGTGCTCTGTGCGCGAAAAGAAAGGCGTAGGCCTCGGGCGGCACATAGGCCAGGCAGGGCACCAGGACGATGTTGTCGGCCGGGTCTTGCCCCAAGGGGACCATGTCGTTGCAGGCGAAAGTGATGGCCAGGCCTGTATCGGCGATGTCGAGCGCGTTGTGCGCTAGGTCCTCAAGCGTGACGCGCACGCTTGAGAAGCCGTCGCAAATGCCGGCGCAGACACCGCAGTTGGTGCAGAGTTCGTCGGCGATGACGGGCAGCTCCTCCTCGTTGAAGCTGATGGCTCCCTGCGGACAGGCTTGCGCGCAGCGCTCGCAGTTGTGGGCGTAGGGCCTGGTGCACAGAGCGCGGACCTGCTGGATATCCTCGCGATACAGCGGTTCAGGCTCGGCTTCATCGCCATCTGCGCTAAGACGTGCAGCCAGGGCCTCAAGGTAGTCCAGCTGATCGGGCTCTGCGCCCGAGGCGTCGTAGTGCAAGATATCGTCCCAAGCGGCAAGGGGGTCACCGTCGGGCAGGACGGGCTCGTCTTCCGGGGCGATGAAATCGGGACCTTCGTCCGGGCTGGCCTCCAGGTCGACGTAGTCGTCCTCGTCGTAGCTTGGGTCCACCAGCGTATCTTCCTCGTAGTCGTCGGGAATCTCGCATGTGTCGGGCTTGTGCGCCATTATGCCCGCTTCTTCCTCAGGGACGCCGTTTGTCAGGACACCACCGACCTCGCCTTCGTGCTCAAGCTGGTCTGCAAACGGGTCAAGCCCCGAGGCGTTTGCGCTCACGGGGCTTGAGGTGGCGAAGCTATGCTGCTGATTGGCTGTCATACCCTAGTTCTCGAAGAACTTCTGGATGCAGGCGTCCAGGCGTGCGACGACGACGTCGCGCTCCATGAGCTCGATGGCCTCGAACAGCGGGGGCGAAACCTGCGAGCCGGTGACGGCAACGCGGATAGGCTGGAAGATGAGCTTCTTTTTAAGGTCGAGCTTCTCGGCCAGCTCGGCCACGGTGTCCTGCAGTGGGTCGCATTCCCAGGCGATGCTCTCATCGGCGAGGATGGCGCGCACTTCGCGCAGCACTTCGTCGGCGCGGCAGCCTTCTTTAAGCAGGTTCTTCTGAACGGACTTCTCGTCGTATTCGATTTCGGTGCCTGCGAACACGAAGGCAAGCTTCTCGGGTGCCTCGGTCAGGCGCTTCATGCGCTCGGCCACCAGGGGGTAGAGCTTTTCGAACCATGCGTGCTTGGCATCGATTTCGTCTTGTGTGGCAAGACCGGCCTCGATAAGGAAGGGGGCCACGGCGTCCACCCAGGCATCAGCGCCCATGTTCTTGATGTACTCGCCGTTCATCCAGTCGAGTTTGACCTCGTCCAAGATGGCGTCCTTCTTGGTGATGCGCTCAAGGCTGAAGTTTTCGCACAGCACGTCGCGGGGGATGATGGTGGTGTCGCCGTCAAGCGACCAGCCAAGAAGCGCAAGGAAGTTCACCAGCGCATCGGGCAGGAAGCCCATCTTCAGGTACTGCTCCACGCTCGTGGCGTTGCGGCGCTTGGAGAGCTTGCGCCCGTCGGATCCCAAGATCATGGAAAGATGTGCGAAGGTGGGAACCTCGTAGCCCAGCGCCTCGTAGATAAGGATC
>CAVAUO010000145.1:0-3621 GCA_963591685.1 Escherichia coli | reverse complement strand
TTCGGCTACTACCCGACGCTCGCCGGTGAAACCGAGACTTATCTGCAGGGTGCCGCCCAGAAGGCCGGCTTGGCCATGGACGGCAAACCGCTCGTCCGCTTCATCGTCGACGACGACCTGAAACACGGCAAGTTCGACATCATCGCTGAATGCGTTGCTCGGCACATTGTCGACCAGCTTCGTCAAGAGGAGATGGAGCGCTACGGTCTTGCCGGCGCCGCTCCGGCTGCCGCACCTGCGCCGGCACCCGCTCCTGCGCCTGCTCCTGTTGTTCCCAACCCTGCCCCTCAGGGCGGCTATCGCAGCACCGGCATCGATGTGATGTCCGAGGACGCCGAGCTCTACGCAGCCGGCGCCGGTGCATCCGTTGCCGAGCCCGTTATGCCTCAGACCACCGCTTTCGCCGGGCACGCTCAGGGAGCCGTTCAGCCCAGCACCCCGCGCCTGGTCAACCTGAACACCAACCGTTCCTTCGCGCTCACCAACGAGGCAACCATGCTTGGCCGCGCCATTACCAGCGACATCGTGCTCGATGACCTCAACGTCAGCCGTACCCACGCTGAGGTTCGCCGCGAATCCGCTTCCCTGTGGAAGGTTGCCGACCTGGGCTCCACCAACGGCACCTTGGTCAACGGTCGCCACATCGCGTCCGCCATTCTGAACGAGGGCGATCGCATCACCGTGGGCACCACGACCTTCCTTTTTACCTACAACTAAACCCCCAGGCGGGCGCCTTAAACACGACAGCGAAACCAACCCTAAGGACCCCTTTTGATTGACATCATCCTGCTCATCGGTCGACTTCTTTTCGTCGTTCTTCTGTACCTGTTCCTGTTTGCGATCATGAAGACGGGAATCGGCTTGGTGCGCGGTCAGCGCAAGAAGGATCGCAGCTGGACTGTCGCGGTTGAGAAGGGCCCCAAGGAGCTGCGCGGCGTCAACCTGGCTGTACGCGGTCCCGTGGTCGTTGGTCGAAGCCCCGGATCCGACATCGTCATCGGTGCCGATTACGTGTCCTCGCGCCATGCCCGCTTCACGCTGATGGGTCAGAACCTCTTCGTCGAGGATCTGGGTTCGCTCAATGGCACGGCGGTCAACAACGTCTTCATCCAGGAGCCCACGGCCCTGCACAGCGGCGACCGCGTCATGGTCGGCGATGTGACCATGCGAGTGAGGTTCGAGTAATGGGCATTCCTGCAAACATCACCGCACCTCAGGGCGCAGTTTCCAATCGAAGCTTCGGCTCGCGTACCGACGTGGGCTTGGTGCGCGAGCACAATGAGGACAGTTTGCTTGTTGCCCCGCCCCTATTCGTCGTATGCGACGGCATGGGTGGGCATGAGGCGGGCGAGGTTGCTTCCGAGATGGCCATCCGCACGATGGAGAACCAGGCCGACTCCATCAAGGACGCCCAGAGTATGATCGCCGCCGTGGAAGCGGCCAATCTCAACGTCATCAAGGCCCCGCGCCAAGGCATCGGCCGCGAGGGCATGGGCACCACCATGACCGCTGCCAAGGTGACGGGCGAGCGTGTGATGATCGCCCAGGTGGGTGACTCGCGTGCTTACCTTTTGCACAACGGGCGCATCCAGCAGCTCACGCGCGATCATAGCCTGATGGCCGATCTTATCGAGTCGGGCCAGATTACCGAGGCCGAGGCGCGCTTTCATCCCAATCGTTCGGTGATCACGCGTGCCATCGGTTCCGACCCCTACATGCAGCCCGACATCTACGAGCTCAACCTGAGCTCGGGCGATCGTCTTCTTCTGTGCTCCGATGGCCTTAACGCCATGCTCGACGATTATCAGATCGAGGACATCCTGCGTGATGTTCCCGATCCTCAGACCTGCGCCGACATGCTGGTGGGCGCCGCGCGCAACGCCGGCGGTTACGACAACATCACCACCATCGTCGTCGATATCGAGGGCAAAGCCAAGGCAAAGCAACGCCGCGCCATCAAGAGGTCCCGCATTTGGATGGGCATCCTGATTGCGCTGGTGATCTTGGCGATTGCCGGTGCTTTCGTGGGCGCCCAGCAATACATCAGCAATTCCGCCTACCTTGGAGTGCAAGACGACAAGGTGACCATTTACCGGGGCATCCCCGACGAGTTCCTGGGCATGCAGCTTTCCAGCGTTGAGGAGGTCTCGCAGGTAAGCTTCCAGGATTTGAAGAAGGTGCAGCCGGGCGTTGCCGCGCGCATCAGTGACAACATGCGTGTCGACAACGTTGAGGAAGCCCAGCGCCTCGTGCAGGCCTACCAGGAGGAAATCGCCGCCGCGAATGCGTCGACACAGGCCGCGGGCTCTGACGCCTCCGCCAACACCGGCGCCACCGCGGGCTCGACCGGCGGCGACTCCGTCGGCGCAGCTGCGGGCACCTCCGGCACCGCTGCCACCAGCGCTACCTCCGCCAGCGGCTCCACCGCATCAGGCGGAACCTCCACGGGTTCCGCATCGGCAGGTACTACCTCGAGCGCCGAGGGGGCCAATCAATGACGCGTCGCAATATAGAGCTGGCACTGCTTTGCATCGCGGCGCCCTTGGTCATCCTGCTTTTCATCATGGTGGCCCTGAACAGTGGTGAGAGCCTGGGTTGGCAGAACCTGGGCGTGCCGGCCGGTATGTTTGCCTGCTTCGTGGTGGCCCACCTTGCTATCCGCAAGCTAGCCCCCGGCGCCGATCCGGCTATTTTGCCTATCGCGTTCGCGCTTTCGGGTATTGGCATCGCCTTCATTACCAGGCTCGACCCGAACCTTGCATCACGCCAGGTCATTTGGCTTTTCGTGGGAATCATCTTCATGGTTGTCACCTTGGTTGTCCTGCGCAATTTGGACAAGGTTGCCAACTACAAGTACACGCTGATGATCTTCGGTTGCTTGCTTTTGCTCTCGCCTTTGCTCCCGGGCATCGGCTCCGAGCAGTACGGCAGCCGCATCTGGCTTTCCGTTGGCGGCTTCAGCTTCCAGCCAGGCGAGATAGCTAAAATCTTAATCGTGCTGTTCTTGGCCAGCTACCTGGCTCAAAACCGCGAGCTTTTGTCCACCTCAACCCGCAAAATCGGCCCCTTCAGCCTGCCCGATTTGCCTACGCTTCTGCCCTTGCTCATCATGTGGGCTATCTCGATGCTCATCGTCGTCTTCGAGAAGGACCTGGGCTCCGCGATCGTGGTTTTCCTAGTGTTCCTGGCTATGCTCTACGTTGCATCGGGGCGCAAGCTCTACCTGGTTGTGGGCTTGATCTTCGTTACACTGGGCTTCGTGGTTTGCTATTACACCTTCTCGCACGTCCAAACGCGTGTTGACATTTGGCTTAACCCCTTCAGCGACCCCACCAACAAGGGTTATCAGTTGGTGCAGTCGCTCTACTCTCTGGCCGATGGCGGCCTGTTCGGCGTGGGCATCGGCTCGGGCATGGCCGAGCGCATCCCCATCGTCGAGTCCGACTTCATCTTCGCCTGCATCGGCGAGGAAACGGGCTTGCTCGGCGCTTCGGGCCTTTTGCTTTTGTACCTGTGCTTTGCGATCCGCGGCATGGTAAGCGCCTCCCGCGCCAAGTCCGACGTCAGTTCCTTCATCGCCGTGGGCGTTACCGCAATCATCGTCGTGCAGGCCTTCATCAT
>CAVAUO010000144.1:0-3623 GCA_963591685.1 Escherichia coli | reverse complement strand
TGGAAGCTCCTGGTCATGATCTCTGTTGGCTTTTAAAGAAGCTTATGGGCGAGGGTCCCAACTGCCGCTTCCGCATCTCCTCGATCGAGCCTATCTCGGTGACTGACGAACTTATCGCGCTGATGGCCGGCTCCAATGGACGCATTTGCAGGCATCTGCATCTTCCTTTGCAATCCGGCTCATCGAAAGTCCTTTCCGAGATGGACAGACCCTACGATGCGGCTTATTTCAAAGCCTTGGTTTTAAAGCTCAGAGAAGCGATGCCCGATATCTCTTTAACCACCGATCTGATGGTCGCCTTTCCTGGCGAAACCGAGGAGGATTTTAGGCAATCGCTCGAAATGGCGCGCTTTTCCCGTTTTTCCAAAATTCACGTGTTTCGCTATTCCAAGCGCGCGGGAACTCCTGCTGCGGCTCGAGCGGATCAAGTGCCCGCCGATGTTTCTGAGCGCAGAGCAAAAGAGCTTCGCGATCTGTCTTTTGAGCTGCGTTTGAGCTTCGGGGAAGCCCTAGTGGGGCGTCAGGAATTGGTGGCCGTTGAGAGCGATGGCATGGGTATGAGCGATTCTTTTTATCGCGTTCGCCTTAACCAGAATCACGCGGCTGGCAGCTTGGTTTCCATGCGCTTAACGAGCATAGATGGGTCTGGTATCTTTAACACATGCTAAACACCACCACTACATTCACCATCCCCGATGACATTGATTTGGCGGTTTTCGTCGGGGCCAACGACGAGCTGATTCGCCTGATTCAGGATTCGTTTCAGGCGAAAATCGTTCTTCGCGGCAATAGGATTTCCCTTGAGGGCAACGAGGTCGAGCTTTCCAGCTTGGTAACCTTGTTCACCGATATTGTGCAATCTATGCGCCTGGGCGAGCGTCCGACGCCGGGCGAGCTTAAGCGCTCCATCTCGCTTTTGAAGACCGGCGAGCTTGCGCCCGCTCCCTTGAAAAGCGATGTCATCCTCAGCCATAAAGGGCATGCCATTCGTCCCAAGACGGCCAATCAGAAGACTTACGTGGATGCCATTCGTTCCAATACCATTACCTTTGGGATCGGTCCCGCCGGTACCGGTAAGACCTATCTTGCCATGGCAATGGCGGTGGATGCGCTTAACCGCCGTGAGGTGGGGCGCCTTGTGCTTACTCGTCCTGTGGTTGAGGCGGGGGAGAACTTAGGTTTTCTTCCCGGCACCCTAACCGAGAAGATCGATCCTTACATTCGTCCTTTGTACGACGCGCTTTTCGAGATGATGGATGGCGCGCGTGCTCAACGTCTGCTCGACGAGGGTACGATCGAGATCGCCCCCCTGGCATTCATGCGTGGCCGTACCCTGAACGATGCCTTCATCATCTTGGATGAGGCTCAGAACACCACCCCCGAGCAAATGAAGATGTTCCTCACGCGTTTGGGCATGGGCTCCAAAATGGTTATCACAGGCGATATCACGCAGACCGACTTGCCCAAGGGAATCTCCGGTCTGAAGACGGTTGGCGCAGTGCTTCGGGGTATCGAGGATATTTCTTTTTGCGAATTCCACTCCACCGATGTGGTGCGCAATTCGCTTGTTGCCAAAATCGTGAGCGCGTATGCTCGCGCACAGGAAAATAACCTTAAGCTTTAAGGGGGCAGGCGTTGGAAGTTACCATTTTGATCGAGCATGGCGCAGAAAAGCTGGAGGGCTTGCCTTTGCGTGAGCTTTGTTGCTTTGCCATGGAGTATATGCAGTGCCCGCCCAACACGGAGCTCTCGCTTTCGTTCGTTACCAACGAGAAGATTCACGAGCTCAATCGTGATTATCGCGGTATCGACCGACCGACCGACGTGCTCTCCTTCGAATGCGACAACCTTCCCTTCGAGGGTGAGGATTTCGACGACAGCGAACTCTTCGAGCTGGGCGATACGATCATCGCGACCGACGTATGCGAGGCTCAACGCGCCGAGTACGGGACGAGCTTCGAGGGCGAAGTCACGCTCCTCATCGTTCACAGCATTCTTCATCTTCTAGGCTACGACCACGTTGTCGAGGAGGAAGCCGAAGAGATGGAAGCGCTTGAGGACAAGATCATCGCCGCCTGGAACGAGCAGCGCGCATGACGCGAGCCGGATTTACCCTTTTGCAGGCTTTCAAGTGCGCCGCTCACGGGGTTCGCATCGCCTCGCGCGAGCGAAACTTCCGTATTGAGCTTGCGTTCTTAGTTGCTTGCGTTGCGCTTGGCCTGTTCTTCGGCATCAGTGCGCTTGAATGGGCCATCTGCGTTTCGTGCTTCGGTTTGGTGCTTGGCGCTGAAACCATCAACACGGCCATTGAGTCCGTCGTTGATTTGGTTTCTCCCGAATATCATGAGCTCGCCGGCGCTGCTAAGGACTGCGCTGCTGGCGCCACCTATATCCTTGCCCTGTCGTCCCTGCTGGTTGGCATTATTTTGTTTTTGCCCCGCATCATCGCATTGATTGGAATTTCCCTATGACCTTCGATCCCGCATCTTTCGATCCTGAAGATTTCGACCCATCTCAGTTAGAGGGGCAAAGCCTGGACTTATCGCACTCCTTCGATGGCTTTAAGAGCGGTTTCGTTACCCTTCTTGGTCGTCCGAGCGTCGGCAAATCGACTCTGCTCAATGCAATCATGGGCAAGAAGCTTGCCATTATGAGCCAAACGCCTCAGACGACGCGTCATAGGTTCCGTGCCATTTACACCACCGATGACTTTCAGATGGTTATCGTCGACACGCCTGGCATCCATAAGCCTCATGACGCGCTTGGCTCCGAGCTCAACACCACCGCGCTCAAGTCGCTTGAGGGCATTGATGTTGCTGCTTTTCTTCTTGACGCTAGCGCTCCCTTCGGACGTGGTGACGAATGGGTGATCAACGAGCTTGCCAAGGCCAAGCGTTGCAAAAAGATCCTGGTCATCTCCAAAAGCGATTTGGTCGATGCCGCCACGCTCGAAAAGCAAAGGCAAAGCGCCTCTCAGGTGATCGAGTGGGACGGCGTGGTCGAGCTTTCCTCAGTGACCGGTGAAAATGTCGACACCTTTGTTTCCCTGGTTGCCGATCTTTTGCCGGAGGGCCCGATGTGGTTTCCCGCCAACATGGAAACCGATCAGCCAGAGGAGATGATCGTTGCCGAGTTCATTCGTGAGAAGATACTGAACTCCATGCACGACGAGGTTCCGCACGCGGTCGGCGTGGTCGTCGAGGAATACGAGTACAGCTCCAAGAAAGACCTTCAGCGCATTTACGCGAGCATTTATGTCGAGCGCAAATCTCAAAAGGGGATCATCATCGGCAAAGGCGGGGCAGCAATCAAGAAGGTGGGCATCGAGGCTCGCCAAGACCTTGAGACCTTGTTGGGTTGCCGCGTTTTCTTGGATTTGCAGGTTAAGATTCGTAAGAATTGGCGCCGCGATTTGAATCAGATTCGTCGTTTCGGCTATGGCGAGGGTGAATACTAAAACGTGGCTCGGCCTACCTACAGTGTTCGCGGCTTGGTGCTCAAGCGCACCAAGCTGGGGGAGTCCGATGTAATCGTTTCCTTTTTGCTAACCGACGGCTCGCAGGCCCAGGCAGTGGCGAAAGGGGCGCGCAAACCCACCAGCAGCTTTTCTTCCAGGCTAGAGC
>CAVAUO010000143.1:0-3634 GCA_963591685.1 Escherichia coli | reverse complement strand
CGTCTGGCGCAAACGCAACCGCAGCTATGCCGCCATCGAGCGCCAAGCAGACCAGGTCCGCGCATTCATCAAAAAGCTCAAGCTACTCAGGACAGCCGACGAGGAACTTGCAGTCCTTGGCGCAACCAAGCAAACACTCGAGCTCAACAGCTTCAAACGCCTTGATACCGATCTGCGCTCCGACCTGCTGCAACTTCCTTCAGCCTCCCTGGAAGACCAAGCTACCGCCGCGCAGGCGCTTTCCGATTACCTGCAAACGATCCCCAATAAATCCTTTGCAAACCTACGTGCCATCGAGCGCATGAAGTACCACTACGCCGCAACGGGCCGCTTCGACCAGCTGGTGGCCCTGCGCGAATACGAACTGGGCGACTACAAGCTGCTCGAGGTTTCACGCGACGAGCAGGGAAACTACGTGGGCGCCTTCCCCTTCACCGAGCTGGATGCCAGCTTCTTCACCATGAACGAGGGCCTTAAACACTCAGGCCTGAGCACCAACATCAACGGCATGAAGCTTGAGGGGGATGCGCTCAAAATCACCGGGCAGGTGTACCCCTACCGCATCCCCATTCCTAACGAAGATGGCTTAAGCCTTACTGCCGAACTGCTTTCCTTTGCCGACGGCAATGCCACTAAACTCAACATCGCCCTTAAAAAGAGCAAAAAAGAAACGCGCACGCTTAAGAGCCCCAACGGCGGCACGCTCACGCTTAGCCAACCCTTCCGCAGCTACACCCTGCTCATCGACTTTGCCCTGCTGCAAAGCTTGGATGCAGGCGACTACCGAGCCCTTGCGCACTACTCGATCCCCGGCCTTGAATTCAACGCCTTCGTGCTAGGCAAGCCCTTGGCAAGCAAGAACATACAGCCCCTTGAATTCGCTGTTGGCGACGCTAAGATCACAGCACGCTTCGGCTTGGGCAATGAGCTTGTGCTTTCCGTCCAAAAATAGCCCTGAGCCACGCTATCGCCAAAACGCTCTTTGCCAGCAAAACTTGCACTGCGTAGTATCATTACCAAGATTCACATAGATAAAAATCGCAGCGCTTGCGCACAAGGAGCTCGCATGAACAGGCAGCAAAAATTCCTGAATACCTTGCTTAAAGAAATTCACGAGATTTGCGTCAAAAACGACATCACCTACTACATTGCGGGCGGCACGCTTATCGGCGCACTGCGCCACGAGGGCTTTTTGCCCTGGGACGACGACGCCGACGTGTTCATGACGGAGACCGAGTTCAACAAATTCGTCGAAGCTTGCAAAACCGACCTACCGCCTAACCGCGCGCTGCGCACCCCGGCCGACCTCACTTACAACAACGCGCTGCCCCGCTACGTTTCCACCGACACCACCTCGTACCACTCCTACCAGGTCCTCGACCGCGACGATGTGGCGGGCGAGGTTATCGACGTTTTCGTTCTGTACCCCATCAGCGGCAAAAACCTTGAGGAAACCGTTGCGGCTTACACGCACGACACCCTGCTGTACTCGGAGCTCATCAACTACTCGGCAACCCACGGGCGCCGTTACGACCTGCCCGCTGCCGACCTGAAGGAAATGCTCGATTACCAGGAAAAGCATGGCAAAAAGGCAGCGCGCCAGCTTATGGAGGACCGCCTGGCTAAATACGTCGACCCCAATGGCGAGTACTACATCATGCGCTGGTGCGGCATCCCCTTGGTCTACGAAAAGCAGTGGTTCGACGAAGTCGAAATCGTAAAATACGAAGACATCGAGGTGATGGCGCCCACCACCTCCAACATGTACCTGACCGCGCATTACGGCGACGAATGGAGCTACCTGCCCCCCGCTGCCGAAGAGGGCGCCCACCGCACCACGGGTTCGCTCGACTTCCCCTACACCGAGGCGCTGCAGTACTTCACGGACAACTACGACTTCAAGAAAATTTACGACGCGCAATACAAGCGCAAGCTCATCATGCTGGAATCGACCCCACGCATGCACAAGCTGGTAAACCACCGCCACAAGCTTCGCGGCACACTTGCAAAGCTTGAGCTGGAGCATGCCATTGCCGCCGACCCCGAGGGATATCGCGCAGCCGTTGCCGCACACGACGGCAAGGCGCTTGCCCCTTTCTTCACGCACTATTTTGCCTGGCAGCTTGCACGCGTGACCATCGGTCGCGATGACTGGAACGGCGCCTGGCGCTGGTTCAATCCCTTGCTCGGCCCCATCGATGATGAAACTTTCCAGGCGGCCGTCGAGGCGCTGCTCTTCACCGAGCGCATCGGCATAGCCTGGCGCCTGCTGTTCATCAAGGAAAAGCAAGGCGACCTAACGTCGGGGCTCGAAACCCTGAAGCGCGACATTCTTGCCTTCCGCAAGTCGGTCAACCTGTTCCAGGCTCACAAGCTCGAAGAGGGTCAGGAGATTCTGAGCGAGCTCCTTAGCCGTTACCCCGAGGTTCCCGGCTTCAAGAAACTCCAAGTTTGCTACCTTGACCGCGCATACCAGACCGATGGGCAGGAAAGCTCCTTTGAGGCGCTAATCGCATACGTCGAGGAATGCCTGAAGTCCGCGCCCGAAGATGGTTTCTACCTTAAGTATCGCGCCGACAAGCTAAGCCGTGATGGCGACGAAGAGGCGGCCGTGGCCCTGTACAAACAGGCAGCGGAGCTCACCTTCAACGGCATGACCCTGCTCGATATCAAGAAGAAGACCGGCTACATCCCCACCCACCAGCAAGGACGCGGCGAGCACAAGCCCTCGCAAAACCGCCTGAACACCAGCGATGTTTACGAAGGTGCCCCACAGCGCCTTAAGGCCGATGGCACACCTAAGGGTAACGACCTGCAGCTTGCCCTGTTCGACCTGCTGTGCGAGCTCGCAGGCTACCTTGACGAGCACAACTTGGACTACGTGCTAGACAACACCCTGTGCCGCGACCTATTCGGCTTCGGCATGCTGCCCAAGAATATGAGCACCTTCATCATTTACATGAAGGCCGACTCGCTTCTTGCATTTATTCGCCAGTTCAACGCCAAACCCTGGAAGGGCCGCGCGCTTGAGCACATGGGCTCCAATGTCGATCTGGATTCGCGCAACGTGTCCTTCGTCAACACCGAAAGCACCTGGTACGATCTGCGCCGCGGGCACACGGTCAAGTTCCCCGGGCTGCGCATCACCATCAAGCTCCTTGAGGCTCCCGGTGCCGTCAACAAAATCGACGCCCTGCTGGGCACTGGCTGGAGCCATACCTGCTACCGCTCCAACGCGCTTACCGAAACAGGCAAAACGAAAATCTGCAAGGCAGTCGTCAAGACGATCGGCCATGGCAAGATGCGCGAGAAGCTAGGCCGACACCTTCTTCGCGCGCGCCTTAACGCCGCAACCGGCGCGACCCCGAAGTACCTAGTGCGCAATGTTTCCCGCGGCGCCAACTACTTCCCCGCTTCACTTATCGACGACACCGTGATGCGCGAATTCGCAGGTCACAGCTTCCGCACCGTCCGCGACCTTGCCACCTTTGAAAAGGACCTGCCCTTCTTCATGAGCCAAGGCCTTCCCGGGCCCATCGCTGCGCAGGGGCATGTTTTCGCCTCGGCCAACGTGCCCTTCAACGAGTTCCTGAGCTCGGTTGAGATTTCCGACGAGCTTTTGCAGGAACAGCGC
>CAVAUO010000142.1:0-3693 GCA_963591685.1 Escherichia coli | reverse complement strand
GTGCCGTAGCTGGTGGTGAAGGTTTTAGCGGTATCTTCGGCTAGGCTCAGCTTGGTAGTGCCGCCGTCGCCATCGGGCACGATGGCGGAGCTTCCCGTCCCCGCGGAAGCGCTTGACAAAAGCACGAAGCCCCAGGCAAACACGACGATTGCCAAGATCACCGCCACAGCAAGGACGCTGCGGTTTTTCTTTTGCTTGTAGTCCATGGTCGCAAGTGCCGCCTTGGAGGTTGGATTGATGTTCTGCTTTTTCAAAATCATGGTTACAGCACCTCGAAGGGGGAGTTGTCGGTGGTGGACACCTTGTCTTTGCTGTTGACAACCAGTCCCTGGATGTTGGGGTGGGCTTGCAGGAATTCAAGCGCCTTGTCGCGCCCGAGCAGGAACAAGGTGGTGGCATAGGCGTCGCCGTCGATGGATTTTTCGGAGTAGATGGAGGAAGCCAGAAGGTCGGTTTTAGCGGGATAGCCCGTTTTGGGGTCGAGGATGTGGTAATACATCACGCCGTCCTTGGTGAAGTTGCGCTCGTACAAACCGCTGGTAACGATGGATTTGTTGGCTGCCTCGCAGGAGGCGATCACATTTTCGCTTCCTTCGCTGTTGGGGTCGTACACGCCTACTTTCCAGTTGCTCCCGTCGGGCTTGGTGCCCAGTACGTATACGTTGCCGCCCAGGTTCAAGCAGGCGCTTTCGCAGCCGGCGTCTTTGAAGAGTTTGGCCAGGTCGTCGGCGATGTAGCCCTTGGCAATGCCTCCCAGGTCGAGCTTTGCCTTGGGGTCGGCTAAGGTGACGGTGGTGCCATCGACCGCGATGTTTTTGTAATCGATGTGTTTGATTGCTTCCTTCAGCTTTTTATCGGAGGGCTTGATGCCCTCGTTGAAGTCCCACAGGGTGCTTGCCGCGCCGATGGAAATATCGAAAAGGCCGTCGGTTTCCTTGGAGTATTCGAGCGACTTCAAGATGATGTCGGCGGTTTCCTCGGCCACGGTAACGGGCTGGCCCTTGGCGCTGTTGATCTTGGAGATGTCGCTTCCCTCGATGGTGCGCGAGAAGATGTTCTCGAAGTAGGTACAGCGCTCTTGAGCCTGGTCAAGCACGCTTTGCTCGCAGTAAGCGCTTAAGGTGATAACCGTGTCGAAGGCGAAGAAAGTGGTTTCGCAAGGGTCGCTTGTGGCAGAGCTGGAGCTGGAACCCGTGCCTGAGCAGCCCGTCAGGTAAGTCAGGGATAAGCTGGCGAGCGTGCTTGCGCCAAGCAGCACGAAGCCGCGACGCGTGAGGTTCGGGTTGCTGTTCAAAAGTGCGCTTGCGCTCATGCTCTTCTTTCTTCGGGCGGACCTGGGTGGCGTTGCGAGCTCGGGGGTCGTCGGGCTTGTTGGCTTGTTGGTCCTGTCGGGCTTGGCTGCAGCTCGAGGGTCTGAAGCCAGGAGTCTCCGACAAGTTTGCAGGCGCTGCTGCCTGCGACGCTCGCATTTGCAATAAGAAAGTTAACCTAGTTTAACATCCAGGGCAAGGCGAACGGGAGCACGTCTTGCGGGGAGGGCACGAAGCGAAGCGCGCCCACCAGCCAGCAACCGATAAGAAGCAGCGCAGCCTTAACAAGGATGCTTGCCCAAAAAGATCCACTGATCTGGAATTTCGGTTTGAGCGTTTTGGAATCGACGCCCAGGCGTAGCACCGAGATGTTGCCGAGTGGGCAGTTGACGGCGCAATCGCCGCAGGCAATGCACTCGCCCGATTGCAGGCTCCCTTTGTCGGGCCAAATGTCCACCGGGCAGTTTTTGTGGCATTGCCCGCAGCTTTTGGGGCAGCGAACATCGTTGCGGTCGCGGATGGCAAAAGGCAGCATGGGCAAGATCGAGAAAATGGCGCCCATTGGGCAAAAGAACTGGCAAAACGCCCGCTTGCGCAAGGCCATAAGGACGACGATCGCCGCCAGGAGCGCGAATGCTCCTGCGCGAATGCCCTCGGTGCTCCCTGCTACGATACCCGCAAAAGCTGTCCAGGGGCTGTAGCTTGACACCTCGGAATAGGAAGCTAGGAAGCACAGCGCGCAGATAGCTGCGAGCACTGCGAATTTCATTAGCTGGAGCACCTTTACCAGTGGCTCGGGGAGGGCCAGGTCGGGGATCCCGATTTTATGGCGAAGTGCGGCGGTGGCGTCGTACACCAAATCGCCCAAGAAGCCGAAAGCGCAGGCATAGCCGCAAAAGAAGCGACCCATGATAACCGTTGCCCCAACGACGACGATGAGCAAAAGGACGAAAGACGTCAGCTCCACAGGGCTTAAAGCACCGATTTGGCTGGCGATGTATTTGACGCCCGAGAACGCAGCGGAGAAAAGCCCTGGCGCCAAAATGAAGAAGAGTGCCTGCACGGCATAGCGCAGGGCACGATGCCTGAACAGGCGCGCTTTGCGCTGGGTTGCCTTTGAGATGCGTTTTTTGCCGAGTTTGACCTGCGTGCTTGGGTGGGCCTTTTTGGCAATGTCGTCGTTAGTGCTGGCTGGGGCGGTCGGCATTTGCGCAGCCGCGCTTGCCTGGGAGGCGGCGCCTGTCTTGAAAGCGCCGCTTGTCTGAGCGGCGTCGTTTGCTTCCTGCATGTTATTCACCGGCCTCTTCTTTTTGGATAGCCTTTTTCACCGCGTTGATCATGCCGGTGCTGGTGAAGGTTGCGCTCGACACAGTGTCTACCTGGGGGCTTTGAGCTTTCTTGATGGCTGCGGGGATGCCCTGGCACATTTTGAGCCAGGCTTCGTCTTCGTGGCTCACGTCCACGATGTCCACCGATTCGATGTAGCCGTCCTTGATGGTGACGCTCATGGTGACTGTTCCGCCGTAGCCCTTGGCGGATCCTTCCCAGGTGCCGTCGTTGGCGTAGGGGCCGCGGTTGCTGGCGTGCTCGGCTGCTTCGATTTGTCCCTGCACGGCGGCATCGGCCGCATTGCGATCCGACGCCCAGACGCTAAAGCCCGTGACCGCTGCAATGACGATCGCCAGGTTCACGAATTTGAAAAAAGTGTTGCGCAGCAGCGCCAAAGTCTTGAGCATGTGCCTTCTTTTCTGCTAAAAGTAACAAGGTAAAAAGTTAGCCAACTCTAACAAAATTTCAAGAGAGGCTTTTGAAATTCATGGCGAAGAGCAATAAAGACGAAAAAATGAACGACAGCGCGGCAAACTCTGCGGCAGCCGACGAGGCGGTCGAAGGGTCGGCCCTTGCTGGTGCCGTCCCTGCCGCGTCGGGGAGCAAGGCGCCGGAGCGCAAGACACGTGCTGCGCGGATTTTTGCCGGAGCGGGTCGTTCCGTTTTATCGGTTAGCTTCTTGTTGCCCGCCGCGCTTACCTGCTTTGCCGTTGGCGTGACAGCCTCGAACTATTCGCCCATGGTTTTCGATCCCAGCCAATATGCTCAGCAGCAAAGCTCGGTGAAGAAGATGCTTGCGGCAGGGGAGCTTGAACCGCAGGTTGTCGACGAGTCCAAGCGCACGACTGACACTCAGACCTCTGAGCAAAAGGCCAAGGCCGCTGCATCGAGCAACTACGGGATGAAGGCTCCGTCCGGCGGCTATACCGACGGTGTGTATACCGCCAAGAGTTACGGTTATCGCAGCTACATCACGGTACAGGTGACCATCAAAGGCGGCAAGATCTCCAATATCAAGGTGCTCTCCGAAAGCGAGGATCGTCCTTATTTCACC
>CAVAUO010000141.1:0-3701 GCA_963591685.1 Escherichia coli | reverse complement strand
GAACATCACTCCAACCTCATCCCCTGGCAGCAGGCTTGCGCGCGTACAGGCGCCAAGCTGGTGTACCTGCGCCCCGACGAAGAGGGCCTTATCACCGAGGCCGAAATGGATGCGAAGATCGGCCCTAAGACCAAGATCGTTTCCTGCACGCACGTGTCCAACGTGCTCGGCGTGCGCAACCCCATCGAGCTTTTGACCAAGAAGGCTCATGCTCAGGGTGCGCTCATGTTCGTCGACGGCGCGCAGTCGGTGCCCCACATTCCGGTGGACGTGAAGGAGCTCGGTTGCGATGCCCTGGCTTTCAGCGGTCATAAGGTCTTCGGCCCGATGGGCGTCGGCGTGCTGTGGGCCAAGCGCGAGCTCTTGGAAGCAATGGATCCGCTCTACACCGGCGGCGAGATGATCGACAACGTTACCGAGACCACGGCAACCTGGGCTCCCATCCCCATGAAGTTCGAGACAGGCACCCAAGACGCAGCCGGCATCGCCGGCCTGGGCGCTGCGATTCGCTACGTCAATGGCATCGGGCTCGATAATCTTGAGGCCCGCGAGGCGGCGCTCACCTCCGAGTGCGTCCGCCGTCTTTCCGCGTTGGACTACGTGGACATTATCGGTCCTAGCGACCCGGCGGCCCATATCGGTGTCGTTTCCTTCAACATCAAGGGCATTCATCCGCATGACGTTTCGTCCATCATGGACACCGCCGATGTGGCTATTCGCGCAGGTCATCATTGCGCTCAGCCTTTGCTTGCCTGGATGGCCGTCGAAAACGGCAGCTGCTGCAGGGCGAGCCTGGCATTTTACAACGACGAATCCGACATCGATCGCCTGATCGAAGCGGTGCAACTGGTTTGGAGGATCTTCCATGGGGCTTGAGAGCATCTATCAGGGTGCGTTGATGGAGCACAACTCCTATCCCACCTGTAAATATCCACTTGAGGAAGCTACGCACGTTCACGAAGGGGTTAACCCTTCGTGCGGCGACGACATCGTTTTGTCGCTCATCGTCGAGGACGGCGTGATCGTTGAGGCGGCCTTCCAGGGCAGCGGTTGCGCGATTTCGCAGGCATCGGCCGACATCATGGCCGAGTTGGTAACCGATAAGACGGTCGAGGAGGCCGAGGCTCTGGCCGAGACCTTCCTTGCTATGATTCGCGGCGAAAAACTTACCGACGAGCAGAAGGCTTCGTTGGGCGAGGCGGCCGAGCTTGAGGGGATTTCCCGCATGCCTGCGCGCGTGAAGTGCGCCCAGCTTGGTTGGCGCACGCTCAAGCAGATCATCGATGACGATGGCGATGGTTCGGGCAAGGTTGACTTCGAGGCGCTTGACGGCGAGGACCCCGAGGCCGCCAAAGCCGAGGCTGCTGCCGTGCGCGCTCAGGGTATCGAGTAGGTTTTCGCGATGATGATCACGACAAAAGGCCGCTATGCCTTGCGTTTGATGATTGACGTCGGCTGCCTGCCCGAAGGCGAGCGCACGAGCCTGCGCGCGGTGTCCGAACGTACGGGCATTAGTGTCAAGTATCTGGAACAGCTTGCTAAGACCATGGTTGCGCAGGGCTTTCTTGTTTCCGCTCGCGGTGCCCGCGGTGGTTATTCCTTGGCTCAAAGCGCATCCAAAATATCCGCAGGTGACATTCTGCGCGCGGCTGAAGGATCGTATGCTCCGGTGGAATGCCTGGAGGACGGCGCGCCAATGTGTCCCCTGCATGACGATTGTGCGACCGTGGGCTTTTGGGCGGGGCTTGAAAAGGCCATCGACGAGTACGTGAACAGCGTCACCTTGGGCAATCTTGTTGCCCAGCAACGCATGAGCCGCACCATTTCCGGCGACAAGTTCGCCCAGCAGGTCGAGGAGCGTTTGGCTAACTGCTAGCCTGTGGCCCAGATCAAGCACGCAAGGCAAGGCTCTTGCCTAAGTTGTCCCTCCTGTTTTCATGTCTATGCAACAGAAAAGGCGATCCCGTGAATATGAACTGCCTCCCATTTCTCGTGTCCAAGAAATGGGAGGCAGTTCAATAACGAGGTCGCCTTTCGTTTCTTCGTATGTCAAGTGCGTGTGCTTAGGTTTAGCCGCCGAAGGCGTCGCCCAGCTTTCCGGACTTGGTGCTGAACACGCGCACGAGCGTGTAGGGATCGGAATTGTCGCTCGGCGTGATTTTGGCCATGCTCACGATCTTTTTGCAGGTGCCCGTGCTTACCAGGTACTCGCCCCAGTCGTCGGTGTCGGAGGGCACCGAGATGCTGAAGTAGCGCTTTTTGGCGAAATGAATGCCCGCGATGCCGCGCGTGCTTTTGACGCAGAACCAGTCGCCGCACCAGCAGGGGTCGGCGCTGGGGGTACGCCCGTAGCGCAGCCAGCTGGGAAGATCGTCGTAGTTGTAGGCCTCGGCCTTTCGCATGGGGGTGTAGGTTCCCAGGTTGGCGATGCCGCCGCCGTAGCTGTAGGTGTCGGTGAAGCCGAAGCTGAAGCCGCTGCGACCGTAAGATGCCTGGTCGGGCGACATACTTGAGGGCAAGACCATCGCATCGACAACCTGACCGCTCGTACCGTCGAGCAGGGTGAGCTGGTAGTAGGTGCCCGTGCTTTCCGCGCGCGGAGTCACGACGACGCCTTCGCTGACGCATGAGATGCGCGTGGCAAAGGCGCGTTTGCTCGCGATGAGCTCCTCATAGTCCTTGCTGCCGAAGCTTGCGCTTCGCACCACGCTTGCAGACGAGGCTTCGTCTCCATCGGTGTTGGGGTTTACCTGCCAAAACGCGCGGTTGCCATTAGCAGCGATAGAAGGGGTGAGCCAGTTGGAGTCGCCTTCGTCCACCTTCTTTGCCTTGCCCAGGCTGGAGCCGTCGAAGCTGGCGGTGTAAATGCGCCAGGAGCATTCGTAGGTGTTGGCCTCGGTCCAGATAAGGCCGCCCGTGCCCAGACGTGCGTCCATGATCTCGAATCCATCTTTGGCACCGCGCGCCTTTTTCACCAGGTTTTTGGTTTTGCCTGACGAAATGCTCATGGCCTTGATGGTGTTGAGTGGCGACGAGGTGTCGCCGGGCACTAGAAGGCAGGCGTAATCGTCGTTGTCGGCGAACACTAAGGTGCCGAAGGGGAGATGATAGCTTGCTTCGGCCGTCACGTAGTTTTTGGCTTTGACCTGTTTCAGGTCGTCGACGCCCGTGATGGCATCTTCAGCCACCGAGATGTAATCGGCGGTGCCGGAGCTGCCCTCGAAGGCATCGATTGCCATGGATATGCCGCCGCCGGCAAGGGCCACGCCGCCTAGGGCCGCTGCGCCCGCAACGACCTTGCGGCGAGTAAGAAGCACGCCGTCGGAGCCCGCGCCGCCTTCGATGTTGAGCTCGCCAGGGTCGGAGTTGCCCGCCCTTTGCGAGGTGAAGCTGGGGATGGAGCCTTGCGCCCCTTGGTAGGAGGTCGAAAAACCGCCTTGCGGGTTTTTGCCGGCAAACGAGCCGATGATTCCGTTAAGGCCGTCCGCGATGCCATCGAGCACTTTGGTTACCGGGTTACCGCCTTTGGGAGATTGCCCGAGGCCGGCACCGATGCCGCCGATGGTGTTGGCGCTGTGCTTGGGCGCCGACCTGCGAGCTGCGGGAATCGCGCTTTTGGTAGGGCGATTGGCGGCAGACCCTCCTTTGGAAGTGCGTCTTCCGGCCGTGCTCCCGCCGACGGGGTGGTTGTTGGATGGACG
>CAVAUO010000140.1:0-3732 GCA_963591685.1 Escherichia coli | reverse complement strand
CCGTTCTTGCGCAGCTCGCCGCGCATCAAGGCAAAGGCCTTGTCGTCCTCGATGGGAATCTCCTCGGGAGCAATGCTCTCGCCCAAGGTTTCCTCGACGTTCTTGCAGGCGCGGGAAAGCACGCCCAAGGTACGCAAGCCCAAGAAGTCCATCTTCAAAAGGCCCAGGTCGGGCGTATAGTGGCCGTCGTATTGGGTGATGATGCCGCCGCCCTTGGTGTCGCGCTTCAGCGGCACATGGTCGCTCATAGGATCGCGGCAGATGATGGTCGCGCATGCGTGCACGCCCTCGCCGCGGACATGGCCCTCGATCGATTTTGCGGCGTTGATAACCTCTTTGATGTCCTGCTCGTTGTCGTAGGCGGCCTTAAGATCGGGGTTTTCCTCGAGCGCCTTGTCGATGGTGATGCCGAGCTCGCCGCCGATCATCTTGCAAATACGGTCGCCCACCGCGTAGGGGTAGTCCAGCACGCGGGCAGCGTCGCGCACGGCGTTCTTCGCCTGCAGTTTGCCGAAGGTGATAACGCCCGCCACATGGTCCTCGCCATAGAACTCGCGAATGTGCTCGATGACGTCCTGGCGATGCTGATCGTCGAAGTCGACGTCGATATCGGGCATCTCAACGCGCTCGGGGTTAAGGAAGCGCTCGAACATCAAGCCGTTTTGAATCGGGTCGAGGTCGGTGATGCCCATCGCATAGGTGCACAAAGAGCCCGCCGCCGAACCACGACCAGGGCCGACGCCGATGCCGTGTTCGCGTGCCCAGCGAATGTATTCCTGCACGATAAGGAAGTAAGCAGGGAAGCCCTGCTGGATGATGATGTCGGCCTCGTACTCATACTGCTCGAGGACCGATTTTTCCTTGCCCGTGTTGTCTTTCAGAACGACGCTACGCCAATCCTTGCCATAGCGATGCTCAAGGCCCTTCTCGCATTCCTCGCGGAACAGCATCTCCTCGGTGTAGCCCTCTGGCAAAGGAAAGCGCGGCAGAATGGAGTCGCGCTCAAGAACGACGTCGCACTTTTCCGCCAAACTAACCGTGTTGTCGCAGGCCTCGGGGAAATCCTTCAGAGCAGCGCGCATTTCCTCCTCGGTCTTCATGTAGAACTCGTTGTTGGGGAACTTGAAGCGCTTTTCCTGGTTGAGGTTGGAGTTGGTGCCGATGCACAGCATCACATCCTGAGCGCGCGCATCTTCCTTGGTGAGATAGTGAAAGTCGTTGGTGGCAATGGTTTGCAGGCCGAGCATGTTGGCAATCTCGGTAAGTTTGCAATTGAGCTCGTACTGGCTCATGCCGGCATTGGTGGTAATGCCCTGATCCTGCAGTTCGATGTAAAAATCGCCGGGAGCGTAGAGCGAGGAAAGCTTGCGCGCCCACTCAACGGCCTCGTCCCACTGGCCTGCATCGATGCAGCGTGGGATGATGCCCGCGATGCAGGCGCTCGTCGCGATAACGCCCTCGGAGTATTTCTCGAGCATCTCGAACGTGGTGCGCGGCTTGTAGTAGAAGTTGTCGACATGGGATTCGCTTACCAGCTTGAGCAGGTTGTGGTAGCCCGTCGAGTTCTTTGCCAGCAAGATCATGTGATGAAGCTTGGGCTTATGCTCACGGCTTAGGGTGCTGTCGGTGGTGAAGTAGATCTCGCAACCGAAAATGGGTTTGACCCACTTGCCCGTTTCCTTCTTGATCTTATCGCAGGCGTCGGAAAGCTCAGGGACGCCCGACATCACGCCATGATCGGTGATGGCGATAGCGGGCATATCCAATTCAGCGGCGCGGCGAACCATATCTTCGATGTGCGTGGCACCATCGAGCAGGGAGTACTCGGTGTGACAATGCAGATGAGCAAATGCCATGTGCCCTCCTTAAATAGCTGAGGCTTGCGACCTGCGGCGCTTGCGGCGCCTGTACATCTGCACGATTGCTGACGTCCGAAGCACCGTGTCGCATGACGTGTAACTCATATATTTTGCCACGGGATTGCACCATATTGACGCGTGTCCGATAGAAGCCCTAAAGAAATTTGAACTTCGATTCGTGCCGCAGGCTTTCATCGCCGCATGAACAAAGCTCATCCAAAAGCCAAACTTCCAAACAAACAAGCAAGCTTCCGGTCTTTTATCTATATCTTGTGCTATGTAACTATGTATTTATACAAGATAGTGTTTACAGGATGGTTTTTAGGAATTAATATCAAATGAACTCAACCACTTGGCTTCGAGAGGGCGACCTTAATCCCCGCGCCGACAAGCAAAAGCCCCGGAAGCGAAGTTAATCCATACCGAGAAGGAGAAGCGAATGCCTGCAACACAGCACAAAACCCACCAAGGCGTTGAATTCGTCATCAATTACCTCAACGAAAACGACCAGCATGTCTCCGAGCAAGAACTCGGCGCCTACATCGCACGCGATAAGGAAATGAACCCGGGCAAACACCTTAAGTGGGCCGAGCTCGACATCGAAGGCGAAGAGGTGGGCATCACCTACCACTACGATGCCGTCCCTTTTGAGCGCATTCGCCGCATCACCGGATACCTGGTTGGCACGCTCGATCGTTTCAATGACGCCAAGCGCGCCGAGGAGCACGACCGCGTGAAGCACAGCGTCCCCAAAGTCAAACATGACGAATTCGGGCATTTGATTACGGAAAACTAGCGGGTAAAATATCCCTCACCGCAAGTAATCACCCACGTTCGCAAGGTTGAGGGGCCACACTATGAGCAAACGCAGCAGCAAGAAGAAGCAACAGCAGAACAAGAGCCTGAAATCCTTCAAGTCCATCGGTTCCAGCGTCATCTTCGGATGCAGCGCTCTGATGCTCATCAGCACCGCCCTTATGTTCATGGCCGAGCAAAACACCTACGGCATCATCTTCGCCGTGCTCACCATCGTCTGCATCGGCGTCGGCGTGCTCTTGCGCAAATACTGATCGCATTCAATACGCCCGAAAAAATCGAGCGCCTAAACATTCAGATCAAGAAAGGAAAGCTCGTGCAGCATGCTTGCCGCACGAGCTTTTCGCATTGCGGCCTAGCCTACAGCCCATTCAGTGGCTCATCTTTCCACATGCTCTGTAGCCCAGCTTGCCGCTCATTCAGTCGATCAGATTTTGAACGAGCCCGCCATCTAATCAAGCAAAATTCGGGCTGTTCAAGACCTTCATGGAATCAGGGCGCGCCGAGCAGATGAGTGTAAGATTGAACTCCTTAGCCAGGCGAATGGTCATATCGGTGGGAACCGCCTTGGATGCAAGAACGGGGATTCGTGCGCGAATGACCTTTTGCACCATGTCAACCGGGACGCGCCCCGAGCTGTACACGATACATTCCTCAAGCTTGACGCCTTCCCGCATGGCCTTGCCCACCACCTTATCCAGGGCATTATGACGACCAAGGTCTTCGCGGCAGCAAATCAAGGTATCTTTATGCGAAAGATAGCAGCTATGCGCGCCAAAGGTCTGCCGGTGCAGCGGCGTATCGCTTGCAAGCATGCGCGCCAAGGAAAACACCCACTCAGGGTCCCAGTCGAAGGTTTCGAGCTTTCGCATGCTGTCATCGTTGACGAAGTAACTGTTGAAAAGCTGATTTCCCGTGCAGCAGGTAGGAACGACGTTCACATGCGCGCGAGATAAATCCGCCTGACGGTTATGCAGGTAAACGTTGGCGCGCCTGCCGCCTGCAAGCAAGTCGATCGATTCGATTTCATCGATGCCGGAGATCAGACCCTCGGTGC
>CAVAUO010000139.1:0-3801 GCA_963591685.1 Escherichia coli | reverse complement strand
GCTTTTGCGCTGCGGTGACGAAAGTCAGGGGAGCAAGGCCGAGCTCATTTCCGCAACCACTCAGTTCGCCACCATCGGCGGCAAGCACAGCCAGGCCCTCGAGGCCGACGCCACGGGTGTTTTGGGACGTGTGTCGCTGGGCAGGCGCATCACTGCGGTGATGGTGGCCTTCGCTCTGATGATGGCGGCGCTCATTGCCAACCTGACCATGGTCATGGTGGTCAACGCGTCCAACTATCAGAACATGTCGGGCAACAATCACACGCTTGCCAAGGAATCCAAGACCGAGCGCGGCACCATCAGCACCGAGGATGGAGTGGTTCTGGCCAAGAGCGTTTTGCAGAAGGACGGAACTTACAAGCGCGAGTATCCGGCCGGCACGCTGGCCTCGCACGTGGTCGGCTACGCTTCGCAGACTTACGGCACCGCAGGAATCGAGGCGGCTTGCAACGACACCCTGAAGGGCGAGAGCAATTTCTCCAGCTGGATGGACGTTATCAACAACGCCACGGGCAACACCACCGCGGGCAACGACGTCAAGCTGACTATCAACTCCAAGATTCAGAAGGCCGCCGAAAAGGCGCTTGATGGATACAAGGGCGCTTGCGTGGTCATGGATCCCGAGACCGGTGCGGTGCTTGCCATGGCTTCATCGCCCACTTATTCCAACAGCGATGTTGAGTCGCTTCTTTCGGGCGATTCCGACTCTTCGCTCTACAACCGTGCTACCCAGGCGCTCTATACACCGGGTTCGACTTTCAAGATCGTTTCCTTGGCCACCGCGTTCGAGAACAACACGGCATCCGAGGACACCAAGTTCAATTCGCCCGGCAGTATGGACATCGGTAACGCGGAAGTCACCAACATGCACAAGACTTCCTACGGCGAGATCACGTTGGCCCGCGCCACCGAGCTTTCGTCAAACACCGTGTTCGGCCAGCTGGGCGCCAAGATCGGCCCGCAAAAGCTGGTTGAGGGTTCCGAGGCTTTCGGTTTCAACGACGCGCTTGATTTTGAGCTTCCCTTGGCCAAGTCGCTCATGCCTGATTACAGCGAGATGACCGAGTGGGAAACCGCTTGGGCGGCGTGCGGCATGCCTGTGGGCGAGCACACCAGCCCCGCCGGTCCGCAAACCACTGTCTTGCAGATGGCCATGGTTGGCTCGGCCATTGCCAACGATGGCGTGATCCAGCAGCCGCATTTGGTTGACAGCATCTACAGCCCTACGGGTGAGTGCAGTTGGACGGCCACCACTCAGGCCTATGCCAAGGCCTGCTCGGCAGAGACAGCCAATCGCGTGAAAAAGGTCCTTGAGGGCGTTGTGAAGAACGGTACCGGCCACGCCGCGCAGATCAGCGGCACCACCATTGCCGGCAAGACCGGCACGGCCGAAACGGGCAAAGCCAAGGACGACAGCTGGTTCGTTGGCATGGGCCCCAGCTCGGACTGCAAGATGGTCATCGCCATCGTGCTTGAGGAGAGCGGTTCGGGAGTGGCTGCTTCGCGCTCGAATCAAGTTATGAAGACGGCATTGGAAGAACAAAACGCGCTCTAGAAAATGCGTGAAGAACTATATAGTTAGGTTATGCTAGCGTGACCACTGGAGGCAGGGTTCGCGCTGTAGGTTTCAAAAGGAGTTTTGACGTGGCAGGAAGCATGGTAGGAAGGGTCTTAAACGACCGATACGAAATAACCGAACGCGTTGGTATCGGCGGAATGGCCGAGGTGTACCGTGCGCAGGACAAGGTCCTGGGTCGTATGGTTGCCGTCAAAGTCATGTTGCCTCAGTACGCCGCGGACGAAACCTTCACCAAGCGCTTCCGCCTGGAAGCTGCATCGGCTGCTCGTCTGCAGAGCCCCTATATCGTGAGCATTTACGACTGGGGACTCGACGGCGAAACCTATTACATTGTCATGGAGTTCCTGCGCGGCACCGACCTTAAAACCGCCATTCAAGAGCGCGGTGCGGTCAATCAGCGCAAGGTTGCCGAAATTGGCTCGCAGGTTGCGCAGGCCTTGTCGGTCGCGCACGCGGCGAGCATCATCCACCGCGACATCAAGCCGCAGAACATCATGATCCAGCCCGATGGCAACATCAAGGTCATGGACTTCGGCATTGCTCGCGCGGGCGACGCCGGCCTTTCGCAAACCTCCACCGTTCTTGGAACCGCTCATTACGTTTCGCCCGAGCAGGCGCAGGGCAAGGAGCTTGGCGCCGCAAGCGATATCTACTCGCTCGGCATCGTCATGTACGAGGCCGTTACCGGTAAGCTGCCCTTCGAGGGCCAGGATGCCGTGAGCGTTGCTGTCAAACAGGTCAACGAGATCCCCGCGCCTCCTTCGTCGATCAACCCCAACATCGACCCGACGCTCGAGCTCATTATCATGAAGGCCTTGGAAAAGGATCCTTCCAACCGCTTCACCGACGCATCTGAGATGCGCCATGCCCTGAACGATTACCTGGCCGGCCGCCCTGTGAACATCGGCGATGTTTCCTCCATGCCCACAACGGTCATGGGTGCTGCTGCCGGTGCTTCCACCACGGTGATGCCTCGTTCGGCTGCCGCCGCAACGCCCGGCGCCACCACCGCGATGCCTGCCCAACAGGGTCGCGGCGCCAACCCCGCTGCCGCCAATTACTCGGCCGCGGACGAATCCAGCAAGCCCAAGGGTAACCGCAACAAGATCATCGCGGGCGTCGTTGCCGTTATCGCCATCATCGCCATCGCTGCCGGCGTCTTCGCGTTGATGAACTCCGGTGCCGAGATGGTCGACGTTCCCAAGGTCGCTGGTGAAACAACGCAGCAGGCTACTGCCGACTTGCAGGCGGCCGGCTTCGTCGTTGGCGAGACGACCGAGGTCTTCAATTCCGAAGTCGAGGAAGGCAAGGTTGTTAGCACCGACCCCGAGGGCGGCATGAAGGCCGAAAAGGGCTCCACTGTCAGCCTGACCGTTTCCAAGGGCACCGAGACCGTGAAGGTCCCCAACCTGCTTGGCAAGACCGCCGAGGAAGCTCAATCCGCGCTTGAGGAAGTTGGTTTGAGCGGCGAGCAGGGCGACGACGTTTACTCTGATAAGTACGACGAGGGCAAGGTTGCCGAGCAGTCCGTGAAGTCGGGCAACAAGGCCAACAAGGGCGACACGATCACCTTCAAGGTTTCCAAGGGCTCCAATCAGGTAGATATTCCCAACGTCGTGGGCTTCACGCGCAGCGCGGCTGAAAGCGCCATCGAGGACGCCGGCTTCCGCTATGACACCACCTATGCTTACAGCGATTCTGTGTCTGAGGGCAACGTCATAAGCCAGAACAAGACCGGCAAAGCCAAGGAAGGCACCACTATCCGTATCGTGGTGAGCCAAGGCAAAAAGCCCGAGGAGAACGTGAGCATCCCCAACGTTGTGGGCATGAGCGAGTCCTCTGCGGAGTCTGCGCTAGAGAACGCCGGCTTCCTGTACGACGCCAAGTACCAGACGGTAAGCGATGCAAGCAAGGATGGCGTGGTTATCAAACAGAACAAGTCCGGCACGGCCAAGAAGGGCTCTACCATCACTATTACTATCGGTATCGGTCCTGATGATGATTCCTCGGACGACGATTCCAGCTCCAGTGGATCCGATTCCAGCTCAAGCTCGAGTTCAAGCTCCAGCTCAAAGAAAAGCACGAACTAAAGCGTGCCTTTAATGGGAAGGTTCGCACGCACGTGCTAGAATCTTCTATCACTTGCCCTCGTAGCTCAGCGGATAGAGCGTCGGTTTCCTAAACCGTGCGGCGGTGGTTCGAGTCCACTCGGGGGCGCCACT
>CAVAUO010000138.1:0-3899 GCA_963591685.1 Escherichia coli | reverse complement strand
GCCTTTCAAGGATTATTTCCAGCGTCCGGTGGTTGAGTACGCGGGCAATTACAAGCGCAAGCCCGTTGACGATCCAAGCCAGAAATCCAGCGAGCTTAGCAAGAACAAGTCGACCACTCGAAATAACACGCTCGGCGGCTCGCAGGGCAAATCGGCCGACAACAAGCAGGAAAACAATCAGGACCAGCAGCAAAACGCCGGCTCTAAGAAATCCTACGATCAGAGCAGCTGGGATCAGGCTTTCCAGGCCATCAGTTACGAGCAGTTGGTACTGGGCATTTTGGTGCTTATTGCTCTGATCATCGCTTTTTTGGTGTTCGTGGTGCTTATGTGGAAGCGCCGCCGCAAGCGCAGGCTCGAACGCATCGCGCTCAAGAAGGACGCCTATCAGGTTTGGTGGATCTACGCCTTCTTGGTCGGGCGCATGGAGCGCTTGGGCTGCAAACGCGCGGAAAACCTCACGCTCATGGAGTACGCCATGGCCACACGCGACGAGCTGGAATATCTCTTCGCGGATGCGAAGCTCGATTTCCTGGGCATGACGCTCGTGTATCAGCGTGCCGCCTACGGGCAGGGCACAGTCACCCCTGAGGAACTGGACGCCTTCAAGGATTGCTACTGGGCTTTCTACCGCAACGCCTATAGGCACAACTCAAAGTTGAAGTGGGCCTTCTGGTATTTCTGGCGTTTATAAAGAAGGCTTACCCCGACTTACGTTTTAGGCTTTCCGCTTGCGGGCATAAGCTCGGCGCGCTTCTTCGGGTAGCACGTTTTCGGGCGCAAGCTATACTGGCAAGCATGAAATGCGCTCAGGTCATACTCGATATCCAAACTCAGGCACTCGACCAGGCCTTCAGCTATCGTGTGCCCGATGGTCTGACCGATCCTGCAGGCACGCCCACGAAGCTTGAGGTCGGCTGCTCGGTTCTGGTCCCCTTCGGCCATCGTGACGCGATCGGCTTCGTGGTTCGCCTGGAAGATGTGGGAACCGAGCGCTACTTAAAACCCATCAAGCAGGTGGTGTCGCCTTCTTTCTTCAACCAGTTGGGCGCCGATTGTGCGCAGTTCATGGCCGAGCACTACATTGCGCCTCTTTCCAGCTGCGTGCGTCTGTTCACGCCGCCAGGCGGGGTGCCCAAGATGAAGATGATCGATGGCTCGTGGCAGATTTTGAGCGCCAAGAGCCACGAGGTCGATGATCGCTGGGTCGTTCGTCTGCCCGAGGCCGATTCCTTTACCCCGCGAAAGGGTGCTACCAAGCAGATTGCGGTCCTGTCCGCGCTTGAACAGGGCGACCTTAAGGTTGCCGATCTGACTGCCGAGTACGGCAGCGTCGCGCAGACGCTCAAATCCCTTGAGGCCAAGGGCGTTGTTCGTATAGAGGAGCGCCGGCGCTTCAGGGGCGCAGATCAGGAGAGCTCTGTTTTCGCATCGCGCGTGAAGCCAGCACCCGTTCTTACCGAGGGTCAGTGCGAGGCGCTAGCTGCCATCAGGGAGTCGCGCACGATAGCAGGCGGGCAGGCCGTGGTGGTCGATGGCGTCACCGGCTCGGGCAAGACCGAAGTGTACCTTCAGGCCATCGCTGACGAGCTTGCGAATGGTCGCGGTGCTATCGTGCTCGTGCCGGAGATCAGCCTTACCCCGCAGACGCTCGCGCGTTTCCGCGGGCGCTTCGGCGATACGGTCGCCGTCCTCCATTCGCGCATGACTCCTGGTGAGCGTTTTGATCAATGGGAGCTCATTCGCAGCGGCCTTGCGCGTGTGGTCGTGGGTGCCCGTAGTGCCTTGTTCGCGCCTTTGCCTAGCATCGGCCTTATCGTCATCGACGAGGAGCACGAGGGCAGCTACAAGCAAGACCAGGCTCCTCGCTACGTGTCGCGCGACGTCGCTTGGTGGATGTCGCGGCATTCCGACGCCACCTTGGTGTTGGGTTCGGCCACTCCTTCGATCGAGAGCCTGCATTATTGCCAAACCGACGAGCGTTGGCGCAAGGTCGAGATGTCCGAGCGCGCCAACGGCAAGCCCTTGCCGCCCATTAGCGTGGTAAACATGGGCAGCGAGTTTGGTGGAGGTAACCGCTCCATGTTCTCCAAAAAGCTCATGCGCGCCTTGTTCGAGGAGCTTGATGCAGGTCACAAGGTCGTCTTGCTTTTGAACCAGCGCGGCTTCGCACAGTTCCTGCTTTGCCGTGATTGCGGCTTCGTTCCCATCTGCGATCTGTGCTCCACGTCGCTTACTTACCACGAGCGTGGCAACCGCATCGTATGCCATCATTGCGGCCACGAGTGGACGGCGCCTGCAACTTGCCCTGCGTGCGGCAGCCCTTACCTGAAGAAGTTCGGCGCAGGCACGCAAAGGGTGGAAGACGAGTTGCGCGCGCTTCTAGGCGAGCGCGAGGTCACCATCGTGCGCATGGATGCCGATACCGCCGTGAAGAAGGGCGATCATCAGCGTCTGCTCGAGGAGTTTGCCCAGGCGGGTGCTGCGGTATTGCTCGGCACCCAGATGATCGCCAAGGGGCTTGATTTCGACGAGGTCACGCTGGTCGGCGTCATCAACGCCGACACTATGCTCAAACTGCCGGATTTCCGTGCCAGCGAGCGCACCTTCGACCTTCTTTCCCAAGTTGCAGGACGCTGCGGGCGTGCGGATTTGCCTGGTCGCGTCATCGTGCAGACTTACAGCCCCGACGACGTTGCCATACGCGCGGCCGCCACCTACGACAGAGAGCGTTTCCTCGCACACGAGCTGCGCCTGCGTGAGGGCTTGGGGTATCCGCCCTACGTTCGTTTGATCAACGTGCTTGTCTGGGGGAGGGACGAATCCAAAGTGCAAGCGCTCGGCCATGAGCTGTTTGCGGGCTTAAACGAGGTGCTTGCCAAGGCGGGTGAGGAAGCTTGGACCGTATTCCCGCCGACCCCATGCGCTCTGGGCCGCCTGAAGGGCGTGTGGCGTTACCATATCCTTATCAAGGCGCCGGTTTCGGGCAACGCGCGGCTTGATGTTCTGTTGGGATTTTTCCGCAACCGCAAGCCTGTCCCCGACGTGAACATGGCCGTCGATGTCGATCCGGTGAGCCTTCTGTAGCCAAGCCGCGCCGCTCTTGCGGTGCCTTCCGGGTTGGATTGGCGCTGCCCTGCTTTGTTCCGTGTTTGCTTCGTCGTGGCGCAAATCCAGTTGTGAGGCAAGCCTTGTCGCGTGTTTCACCTTGCTATATCGGAGTGCTTATGTTTACGGGTGCAGTTTGTTTGTGGTACAGTTCTTAGTCGCACTAGTTTAGGTGAACTCTGCAAAAATTCAGAGATTTGAAAGGATTGCGCGTGACAAAAGCATCCGCTGAAAAATCCGCATCCGCAAGCGTTCCTGCTCTTACGGAACTCAAGAAACTCAAGGTTGCCGAACTGAGGGATAAAGCATCCGAGCTCGGCATCGATACCAAGGGCATGCTCAAGGCAAACCTGGTCGAGGCTATTCAAAACGCACTCGAATCCGGCGATGGCGCCAAGGCTAAGGGCGCGTCCGACGAAGAGGTGTCGGCAAGCAAGAAAAAGACCACTTCCAAGAAGAAGGCTTCTAGCAAAACTGCTTCCAAGGAAGCTGATTCGGTCGACGCCGACGACGAAGCAGGGGAGGCCGACCCCGATATCTCCTCTGTGGAGGATGAGGCTCACGAGGCTAAGGAAGCCGCTCACATGAGCGACGAGGAGCTGCTCGAGGGCATTCCCGAGTCCGAGCTCAAGGCTGCTTCCGACGTCGCCCTCCCCAAGGTCAACAAATCCAAGAGCAACCGTACGCGTGCCCGTGGCCGTGGCAAGCGCGCAAACGACGCTTCCGTCACTTTGCTTACCGGAGATCCGGTACGCATGTACCTGAAGGAAATCGGCCGCGTCAACCTGCTC
>CAVAUO010000137.1:0-3915 GCA_963591685.1 Escherichia coli | reverse complement strand
GCCATGATGGGTGGCACGCTCGAGCCCTTCCTCCACCGAGGTCTCGGAAGTGAGAAGGATGGTACGGCAAGGATGGACCCCCTGGCACGCGAAGGCGTTTGCCTGGCGCACGAAGGAATCGGACAAGCCTCGGCCATGAACCTGGTAGGCGATGGTGGAATCGTAGAAGCGATCGAGCAAAACCACCGCACCGCGCGCGAGCGCAGGGATGATGGTTTCTTTGACAATCTGAGCACGTGCAGCCTCGTAAATCAGAAGCTCGGCCTCGTCGGACATGGCCGAGTTGCCGGGGTTGAGCACGATCTCGCGCAGCTGCTCGCCGATGGCGGTGCCGCCGGGCTCGCGCAGGCACAAAACCTCATGCCCCATGGCGCGCAAGCAGGTAGCCAGGAAGGTGATGTGCGTGGTTTTGCCCGCGCCCTCCCCTCCTTCAAAGGTGATAAGGATGCCGGGGCCTATTTTCTCGTTAACGGAACTCACGGATGCTTAAGCCTCCAGCGCGTAGATGTCGTTGCCCTGAACGTCGATGCCGACGAACACGGGCAGGTCCTTGACCTCGATGCGACGCAGGGCCTCGGGACCCAGGTCGTCGTAGGCCACGACTTCTTCGGAGACGACGCACTGGGCCATCAGAGCCGCAGCCTCGCCGGTGGCAACGAAGTAGACCGAGGAGTATTCCTTGCAGGCCTTATGCACCTCTTCGGAGCGAGGGCCCATGCCGATGGTGGCGGTAAGGCCCTTTGCCAGAAGCATCGGGGTGGCGAAATCCATGCGGGAAGCCACCGTGGGCCCAATAGCGCCGATCAGGCGGCCGCCCTTCGGAGGCGTAGGAGCCGAATAGAAGATGGCCTGCCCGGAAAGCCCGTAAGGAAGGGAGCTTGCCTTGGAGGCCTCCTCGAGCAAACGGGCATGGCCCTTGTCGCGCAAAACGTATACGACGCCCGAAAGCAGGCAGGCGTCGCCGGCATTAAGCTCGCGGGCCTCGGCCTTGCTCAAGGGGAGCTGAATCTGCTTAAAGTTCAACGGTGATCCTCCTCATGGCAGAGCCGTTCAAGTTCACGGCAACGGGAAGCGAAGAAATATGGCAGGGAGCGCACATCACGCGGACGGCAAGCGCGGTGGTGTCGCCGCCCAGGCCAGCAGGGCCGATGCCCGTGGCGTTGATGGCCGCCAGGAGTTCCTGCTCAAACTCCTCCCATTCAGGATGGCTGGAGGGAACATCGAAGGGGCGCATCATCGCGCGCTTGGCCAGGGTGCCCACCTTGTCGAAGGTGAGGCCCACGCCAACGCCCACGACCAAGGGCGCGCAGGCATTTGCAGCCTGATCGCGCACGCAGTCCAAAACGGCGTCGATGACGCCCTGCTTGCCGTCGTTGGGGTTGAGCATGACAACACGGCTTGCGTTATCGGAGCCGCCGTCTTTGAGCATCAGCTGCAGGCGAGCGCCCGGGCGATCGGTATAGTGCATCTCACGAATGACGGGCGCGTTGTTGCCGGTGTTGGTACGGTCGAACAGTGCATCGCGCACAATGGAGTTGCGCAAGCGCGAACTCTTGGAGGCGCTTGCCATGGCTTCGTTGACGCCGATGAAGACGTCGCCATCCAGCTCAACATCCGGGCCAACCTCAAGGCATGCCCAAAGGGCACCCGTGTCCTGACTGATGGGCAGGTGCTCCTCGCGGGCGAGGTCGGCGTTGCGCACCAACTGGTCGAGAATGAAGCGACCGCGCTCGGAGCTTTCGTTATCGCGCGCGGCAACCAAAGCGTCGTAAACATCCTTGGGCAGCACGGAGGCCAAGTGCGGAACATTCATCAGGACCGCGCTTGAGATGTCATATGAATTGATAGTCCTCATAGGCAACTCGTTTCTTGATTATCAGGAGCTTTGGCCGCGCACGGCCAGGCTTTCGCCCGTCGCCCGGGGCGGCTTTGGGCTTTCCCTCTATTCTACTTCTTAGCGGACGACTTACCAGTTTCCTTTTTGCTAGAGGAAGCCTGCTTGTCTGCCGATTTAGCGCTGGACTTGGATGTGGATTTCGAAGCCGTTTTGCGCGTGGTCTTCTTTGCGCCCTTTGCGCCGGACTTCTTGGCAGCGGCGCGAGCGGCCTTCTCCTCAGCGGCGCGCGCCTTGCCCGGGCAATCGAAGTTGGGGCAGAGCTTCCAGGGACCGCGGTTGGTGGTGACGATGACCATCGGGGCGCCGCAATCCTCGCAGGTCTCCTGCGTGGCGGTTAAGGCGCCGTACTGCGGAAGAGGATAGCCCACGCCGCACTCGTCGTAGTTCTCGCAGCGAATGAAGCGCTTGAGCGTGCGCGGGTTCTTATGTGCAACCAGGTTGAAGGTCTTGCCGGCAGCCTTGCAGGTGGGGCACTCGCCCACCACCACGTCGGGTTCTTTGTTCGTCTCGCATTCGGGGTCGATGCACAGGATGCGGGGCTTGCTGCGGAAAGCCGTCACCTTGATCTGGGGCATGCCGCAAACGGGGCAGGACTCTTGCTGGGCCTCCACCTTGCCCTTGGGCAGCGGATAGGTGACGTCGCAATCGGGCCAACCGGAGCAGCCGATGAACATCGAACGCGTTTTGTTGGAGGTGCGCAGCTGCAGATCTTTGCCGCACTTGGGGCAAGGGCCCACGTAGGCATCGGCGGCCACAGCGTCGGCCAGGGCATCCTTGACCTCTTCTTGGTGAGGAATCAGGTTGTCGAGCTCGTGCGAAAGCATGTCGCGCGAGTGAGTGACAACGTCGACCTTGGCACTTTCGCCCTTGGCGATGCTCGTCATCTGCGACTCAAGGTCGGCGGTCATGTCGGGGCTGGTGATGTGCGGGGCGAACTTGCCCAGCGCATCGATGACCGCGATGCCGAGCTGCGAGGGCTCGATCGGGTCGTTTTGAACGTACTTGACCGCGTACAGGCGCTCGATGATGGAGTGACGCGTGGATTTGGTGCCCAAGCCGAGCTTCTCCATTTCCTGGATAAGGCGTCCTTGCGAATAGCGCGCGGGAGGCTTGGTCTGGTCCTTGGTCTTGGTGGCGCCGTCGAAGCTGAGCGTCTCGCCCTCGGAAAGCGCAGGGAGCTGCTCGTCCTTCTTCAGGCCGTATGGGTAGATGGCCCTGAAGCCCGGCTCCACCAAAACATCGCCCTTCACCACGAAGGGCTCGGTATTCACGTCGAGCGTGAGCTTGGTGCCCTCAACCGTGGCGGCACCCGAAAGCGTTGCCATAAAGCGGCGGGCAATCAGGTTGTAGAGCTTGAACTCAGCGGGAGGCAGAATTTCAGGCGATGCCATGTTGGTGGGATGAATGGGCGGATGGTCCGTCGTCTCGGTTTTGCCGCGCGTGGCATGAAGCTTGTCCTGCGCCAAAAGCTTGTTGGCGTACTCACGGTAAGCGGGGTTGCCCGCGATACGCTTCAGGATGTCGCGCAGGTCGAGCGAAGAGGGATACACCGTGTTATCGACGCGCGGATAGGAAATGTAGCCGTCCATATAGAGGCTCTCGGCCAGGCGCATGGTGCGCGCGGGGCTGATGCCCTCGGCCGAGGCGGCGGCCATCAAACTTGTGGTGTTGAAGGGCACAGGAGGCTGAACCTTGCGGCTACGCTTCTCGATGGAGGTGACGGTCGCTGCGGTTTGGCCCTCGACCGTGGACATGACCGCATCGGCTTCGGCTTCCTTCTTGAAGCGCGCGGTAGCATGCGGAGCCGAGAACTCGTGACCCTTATGGTTGAAAGCGCCCTTGATGGTCCAATAGTCCTCGGGGACGAAGGCCATGCGCTCGCGCTCCTTGGCGACGATGAGTGCCAAGGTGGGAGTTTGCACGCGGCCGGAGCTGCGCACGTTGCCGTAGCCGGCGAACTTCACGATAGTGAGGTAGCGCGTAAGGACGGCGCCCCAGATAAGATCGATGTCCTGGCG
>CAVAUO010000136.1:0-3970 GCA_963591685.1 Escherichia coli | reverse complement strand
CAGCGGGATTGCAGCGGGCCAAAAGCCGGAATCAAACATATCCGGGCTTAAAAGATCGTTGGCAACCAATGCTGCAAAGGCAGCTGGCGGAATGAAACCAAGTGCACGCGAAAGCCCGGCGGGCAACTCCCTGCCACGAAGAACCATCAAAGGGATGGTCCTGAATGCAAGGATGGTAAGCGAACAGCAAACAAGGAGAATAAGGAAATCCGCGAACGACAGCGCCATTTAAACACGCTCCCCCTTCAACCATGAGACACCGATGCCCGCAGCTATCCCCAGGCAAGCCCCAACGAAAATCGCCGGCCCCGAAAGTCCCACGCATTTGCACAGGAAAACGCCGGCAACTGCGCAAAGCGAGGCAGCGATGTTGGCAGCGCTTGCGCGCTGAGAGAAGAGCAGACACAGGAAAATAGACGTCATGGCAAAAGAAGCCAATGCCGTAGGAAGGTTGAGCAAAGAACCAATCAAAACGCCAGCGACATTTGCCAAAGCCCAGGTAAGCTCAGAGAGCAGGTTGACAAGGCAGGCGCATTTGACGCTCCAGGAGTCCTGATCGAACTTGGCGAGGTTAACGCCGAAGGATTCGTCGGTAACCGTAGCCGCGAACAGAAAGCTCAAACGCTTGGAGCAATTCTGACAGAAGCGAGACAGCGAAGCACTATAGAGCATTTGCCTGGAATTGACCAAGGTCACGCTTGCAATGATGGCGGTTAAGGGAGAGGCGGCAAGCCACATGTTGGGAATCATGTATTGCCCTGCACCCGAGTAAAACAGCATTGACAGGATGAACGCCTGAAAAGCGTCCAAGCCCACCTGCTCTGCCAAAATACCGCAGGGAACACCTAGAAACACATAGCCGACCATGATCGGCGAGGCCGCGCCGAAAGAGGATTTCACATCATTGAGATTCATAGCTGGAACACTGTAACACAACGGCAACATAAGCTGGAGAACGGTCCAAACAGGCCACCAGTAACCGACGACAGGCGATAAACCCCTACATGTTCCAGCTATGAGGCACGAAGAGGTCTGTGAAAAGATTCTTCGCATAACGATCCGTCATACCTGCAACATGGTCCGTCACGGCACGCAAGGGATCTCCATCCGCAATCTCACGATACTCTATCGGCACCTGATCGTAATGCCGGACGTAATACTCGAACAAATCCTCGATCATGTGTTTAGCCTTACGGACCTCACGCATAACCGGCTCGGACGTGTACACCCGGTCGAAGAGGAAGGAGCGCAGCTCCATCATGGCATCCCAAACCTCATCGGACATAGCGATATCGCCACGTTTGGCAGAAGTAAGAACCATATCCTCAACCAGCTTCTCAATGCGATCGGAATGGCAAGACCCCAAAACACGATGTGTGGAATCGGGCAGGTCCGATTCATGCAGAGCACCGGCGCGAATCGCGTCGTCGATGTCATGGTTAACGTATGCTATGCGATCAGCCGTGGCAACGATCCGCCCCTCAAGGGTTTTTGCCCTCTGGCTCCCCGTATGGCACACGATGCCATCGCGCACCTCCCAAGTGAGGTTGAGCCCCCTACCCTGGTTTTCGATAACCTCGACGACGCGTAGGCTTTGCACATTGTGCTTGTAGAAATTCGTCGCCTCAGGGCTTTCCGGATCGATGCCCCTATGACGGGCCAGGCACTCGCTGATCGCCTGTTCGCCAACATGGCCGAAAGGCGTATGTCCAAGATCGTGCCCTAAAGAGATAGCCTCGGTTAAATCCTCGTTCAAGCCAAGAGCACGAGCGATCGTGCGAGCGATCTGAGAAACCTCAAGCGTGTGAGTAAGGCGAGTTCGATAGTGATCGCCCACGGGAGCCAAAAAAACCTGCGTTTTATGGGAAAGACGACGAAACGCCTTCGTATGCAGGATTTTGTCGCGATCGCGTTGATATTCGTTGCGAAAATCATCAGGAGTACTCGGGCGAACCCTGCCGACGGAGCCAGACGAGAAAGCTGCATCCGAACTAAGCACCTGACGCTCCCTGGCAGCCTGAACCTCACGCGTTACCAATTCCATCCCAAGCTCCTTCCATGCAAAATCGATTCCATGACCAAAGTATGCCCCACGCAAAAATTAAAGGTGTCCCGGATCTGGGACACCTTTAATAATCTCCTGGCTTATTGAATGCCGATCAGAAGCAACCTATGACAGCTCGGACATTGCGACAAAGGAGCTTGAGCCTTGATCTGGCTAAGCTTGCCAGCCTCAAAACGATTCCTGCACGCACTGCACGAATCATCGGAAAGT
Organism: Escherichia coli; assembly: GCA_963591685.1. Classification (GTDB taxonomy): domain Bacteria; phylum Actinomycetota; class Coriobacteriia; order Coriobacteriales; family Eggerthellaceae; genus Anaerotardibacter. The sequence goes on along the minus strand of CAVAUO010000136.1, from coordinate 1,695 downwards.
ACCGCCAAAGCCACACCACCGCATCGACTCAACGCAGCGTTGTACTCGCTCAAAACGCTCTTATCAAGCGAAGAAGTAAGCTCTTCCCTGGTCTGACGATCTTTAGTCAAGCGCTGCTGCAGAGCACCACCCTCCTTTTGAAAGGAGGCAATAAAAGAGCGCTCATGAGATTCAAGACCCTCGATGGCTTTGTTCAGTTGATCCATGACCGGCTGGATTTTAGACAATCGCGCCTCAACCTCGCCAAGCTTCTCGCTCAAAGCCGAACGACGCTTGACTACGCCGTTCAAATCGCGGCTCAAAGACTCAACGGAGCGGTAATCGCCTCGAGAAGCATCCAGCTTTGCCTGCGTGGCGTTCTGCTTGCCCTCTAGCGTGGAATCCTCCTGAGCGATCTTGCTGAGTTCGTCCTCGCAGGAATCAAGCATTTCCTGAACTTGAGACTTCTTCTTGGCAAGCTCGGAAAGCTGTGCGCGTTTTTCCAGGATAGCCTGCCTCTGAGGCAGCTCCTTGAAATCACGTTCGGCCAAAGCAATGTCGCGATCGATTTCGCGAAGTTTGATCAAAGTGCTGATATCAGATTGGGAAGCATCCATGTAAATACCTTCTTCAAGGGGTTAGCGCCTGGTGGCCTCTGGAGTATGCCATGCATATCCAGCAGGCATAATGGTAATGCAAGAATCCGGAACGCCAGCCTTTGAAACGGCAGCGGCCAATATTGCGCACAAGGGGATCTCGGAAACATCATGACCCAGCTCGACGATGGAGAGCCCCGAAAGGCTTGCGTCCAAGGCCTGATGGTAGCCAACTTCTCCACACACCAGACAGTCCACGCCATGATCAAGGCATGTTTTAAGGAAGGAATTGGCCGAACCGCCTGAAACCGCGATTCGCTCAATGGGTTTTTCGCTATCGCCCCAAACGCGCGGATAGGCATGGTTGACGGCAACGCAACGGGAAGCCAAGTCTTCAAGACGTAGGCTGCCGTCGGAGCTTGAAGCGCAAAGCATCACGAAACCCTTGCCTTCCTCGCCTTCAAGAGGGAGCAGAGGACCAATGCATTCCAGCCTCAACAAGCTGGGAAGCGCCGCCAGGCCCTCGCGCGAAACGTCAAGCGCCGTATGAAAATTCATGCAAGCCAAGCCATGCGATAGAGCATAGGCAACGCGAGCTCCGGGCGTTTCACCGGCGTACTCAGCGGGAAAAAAGCCATCAGGGGCATCTAGGAAAACAGGATGATGGGTCAAAAGAAGATTGCAGCCCGCAGCAAGGGCCGCCTTCATAGCCTTGATACTGGGATCCAAAGAAACATACACGCCGGTAAGCTCACGCGCCGAATCCCCGACGAGCAAGCCCGTCCGGTCCCAGTCACATGCATCGTTTGCGGGAAAATAGCCAAGGAGGCAACGCTCCAGATCGCCGATGCTCAGAGGCAAGCGTCGTCCTGTTCCGTCGAGCAGACCCGATTCCCTTTTAGATATCGCAGATTCCATAGCACGCTCCTAAATCAAGTTTCCTAAATCGTATGCATGCCAATGCGAAATTGAAGCTACTTCCCGAAAATATCGCCAAACTTCAACAAGAAAGCCTCGATGTCAGCTTCAGTCGTTTCCCATCCAAGCGAAACTCTCATACTGGTCAAAGCGCGATCGCGCGACATGCCCAAAGCGCTAAGCACATGCGACGGGTCAAGGG
>CAVAUO010000135.1:0-4050 GCA_963591685.1 Escherichia coli | reverse complement strand
CCCATACTGCTTGGCCTTGCAGCAGGCCTGGTGATTTTCTGCGCCTACGCGCTGTGGAAGGTGCGCAAGCCACTTGAAGTGCTGAAAATGATGCTCGACGGCGTGAAAACGGCCAAGGGTGTGCTCATCATCTTCGTGTTCATTGGGATACTCACTGGGCTGTGGAGAGCCAGCGGCACCATCTCCGCGCTGGTCATGCTTGCGACCGGCTTCTTCACGCCCGCAACGCTGGTGCTCCTGACCTTCGTCAGCTGTAGCGCGGTGTCATTCCTCATCGGCACTTCTTTCGGCACGGCCGCGACCATGGGCGTTGTGTGCGCCACCATCGGGCAGGGCGTCGGCGTTGACCCAGCGCTGATGGGTGGCGCCGTGCTTTCCGGCTGCTATTTCGGAGACCGCTGCTCGCCTGTGTCCAGCAGTGCCTTTCTGGTGGCTGAGCTCACGGGCACCACGGTGCGCCAAAACATCCCCCGCATGCTGAAGAGTGCACTTGTGCCGACGCTTGTTTGCGTTGCCTTATACCTAGCCTTAGGCACGACCGGAGCTGCCGACGGGACGGACCTGAGCTTCGGCGCCGTGACGATTACGCAGGGTTTCAACCAGCACCCCGTCGTATACCTGCCAGCGTTCATCGTGCTCATCCTGCCACTCGTTTGCCGAAACGCCCGCCTCACGCTGTTCGTGAGCAGCGCCATCGCCTTTGCCCTGTGCGTGTTCGCGCAGAACGAAAGCCCTCTGGCAGCGGCGCAGGCGCTTTTAATGGGCTTTGATGCCGTCGGCAAGAGCGCTTTACTCCAGGGAGGCGGCATCGCAAGCATGGTGTACCCCGGTGCCGTGGTGTGCATATCCTCCGCTTACGCGGGCATCTTCCACGGGACAGGCCTGCTGCGCGGCATTCAAAATCAGCTTGACGGATTAAGCCAGCACATAACGAAATTCGGCGCCTGCCTGGCAAGCGCAGTCGCGACCTCCTGCATCGCCTGCAACCAAACCTTGGCAATCATGCTCACCAACCAGCTCTGCGGCCCGCTCCAAAAGGACAAGCAGGCGTTTGCTATCGAGCTTGAAGACACCGTTGTGCTCATCGCCGCAGCAATACCCTGGTCCATCGCATCGCTGGTAGTGCTGCAGCTTTGCGGCAACGCGCCTATCCAAAGCATCGCCTTCGCATCCTTCCTCTTCCTGGTTCCACTATGGCATTTAGCAAGGGAGATCGTTACCGTTTGGCGTCAGAAGAGGACCGAAAGCAAGGCGGGCGTTGCCATGGCGAAGGCAGCGTGATCACTCACCCACCAGACCTCCCGCACGTCTTAGCGGCATGAGCACCGGTCTACGAGCACAGCTCGGCCTCGATCCAGAAAGCTGGACTAGCTGCGGGCTCGACGCCTTGCGCGACTCCGGCAAAACGCTCGCCTTCGTCGCCGTCAACAGTAAGGCAGCCGGCGTGGTGGCGCTCGCAGGCACCGTGCGGCAAGAATCGCAACGCACAGTTCGTTCCCTGCAAGAAGCTGGGGCCTCCCCCGTCCTGCTCACGGGCGACAACCAAGCTGCCGCAAAAACCGTCGCCGGCATAGTGGGAATCGAGGAAGTTGTTCCCTCATGCAAGCCTGAGGACAAGATGCGCTTTATCGAGAGTTGCGAGGAGATACAGGGCGAAAACATTCACTCCGCACAGCCAGGCGGATTAGCCCCGCCGATCAAGCACGCGCAATACCATGCCGCCCTGAAACCCATCGTTCCTCTTGCTCATGCCCATACGCCCTCCCGGCAAACTTATGTAAAGAAATTTGGCTATACTGTAATTTTCCAGCATTACCTTTAAACGGATAGGGACAAAGCCATGCCTGCACCAATGTATTTCTCTCGTCGCGAGGCCATTTTCCTTGGGGCGACTGCCGCAGCAGCGATTGTCCTCGCTCCGCTTACGGGCTGCGCCAGTAGCCAGCAGCAAAGCACAGGCACTCTGCGGGTCGGCGTGCGCGGCGACGTGGCAGGCTTCGGTTCGTACAACGAGAAAAACAACAAATACTACGGCCTTGAAATAGACATCGCCGAGGAGCTTGCAAAACGCCTGGGCTACAAAGACGTCGCCTATACCCAAGTCACCCCCGAAACACGCAAGGAAACTCTACTAAACGGTGAGGTCGACTGCCTTATCGCCTGCTACTCGGTTTCCGACTCCCGGAAAAAGAACTTCGACTTCTCCGATACGTATTACGACGATTCCATCATTCTCATGGTCGAGAAAAGCTCGCTTATAAGCAGCACGAAAAAGCTTTCCGGTGCAACCTTCGGCACGGTGTCGGGCGCAAACACCGCCCCTCAGCTTGCGCAATATCTCATCGAAAAAGGGTTTTCCGAAGGCAAAAAAGTAAAGGCAAACAAAGATAACACGCACGTCGTGTTCGACACCTGGACCCTTCTTCAGTTCGAAAGCTATAAAGAGCTATCAGATGCCCTGGAGTCCGGAAAAGTCGACGCTATGGCCTGCGATGGCGCAATCGCGAAAGCCTACACAAACGATGACCGCATGCTCGTGAAGGATTTCTCTATAGATCCGCAACACTACGCTGTGGCAGCCAATAAAGACTCAGAGCTTTCTCAGCCCGTAAAAAATGCGATCTCGAACATGCTCGACGACAAAACCATCGCCAACCTCATTGAAAAATGGAGCTAGGAACAATATGTCCACCAGATTGAAAAAGAAGTCCCTTCTGCTCGTTGCCGCCGTCATCATCTGCATGCTGGCAATGGGATTCCTGCTCTCCAGCATGCAGGAACAACTCACCCTCGACCGCTGCGACGAGGAAATCGCGCAGCAGGCGGAAAACCTGCCGCAGCTCCTAAAAGACGCGAGCGATGAGACCGAGCAGAACACGCAGACCTTCGACGCCATCTACCAAAGCAAGGCCGAAACCGTAGCTTTCATGGCGAACAACAACGCCGGCTTCAAGTCGACAAATTCGAAGATGAGGAAATACAAAAAGCTCCTCGAAGTCGATAACGTCATGATCGTCTCGCGCGAGGGCAAGATCATTGCACAGGCAAAAGACACGAAAGCCGACTTCACCCACCAGCGCTTCAACAGCCTGAAAAAGTGTCTCAAAAAGGGCGGTGCATCGGATGCGGTAGAAATCGAACTTTCCGATCAAAACTGGCTTGATCGCTATTACGCCGCGAAGATCGACGACAACACCATGGTCGTCATCGAACAATCCCCCACCGAGCTAAGGGAGCTCATCGAGGAAACGGGCTCGAGCGAGAGCGTCCTTAAAAACGTGTCGGTTCTTAGCCACGGCTTCGTCATGGAAGTTTCAGCCCAAGACTATCTCATAAGCTACCACCCGAACTCAGAACTCATCGGCTGCGATGCAATCGACTCCGGGATCGATGCGGGCGATTTGTCCGACGGGAGCCACTTCTGGGCAACCATCGGCGGTGAGAAGCTGTATTGCGGCGTTTCACAAATCGATGATGCCTATTACGTGTTCGCAGTTCCCGAAAGCGATCTTGCAACTAGCAGGACCATCACCGTCGGCGTCATTCTCTTCGCTTTCCTCGCGGTTATGGTAGCCGTGGCTCTTTACGGCGTCTATGTGATCAGGGACGACGAGAAGGACCCGACGCAGCAGCGAGGAAAATCGCTCGGTGCCTATCGATACAACCGCTCCATCGGGAAAAAGGCCTTCGCCTTGTCGCTCGTCGGCTTCCTTGTGGTCATCGGCGTGAGCTTCTACATGCAAACGCTCTTCGCCCTCTCAAGTCAATCGGTGCCGAACAGCGAAAGAGCAAGCCAGATCAGCGAGACGCTGCAGCGCGCGGACGACCGCGCGGACGCGCTGCGCGATCAATACAGCGAGCGCTATCTTTCCAAATGCCGCGCCGCCGCCTACATCATCGACAAGAATTCCTCGCTTGCCACGAAGAAAAAATTGAGCGAGCTTGCCGACGTGCTCCAGATTGCTGCCATCTATGTGCTTGACGGAAATGGCGACCTTATTTCGGCGAGCACACCCCAGAAAAGCTACAGCCTCTCAACCGACCCCAACG